>NZ_JBSOQX010000015.1:0-76115 GCF_053819265.1 Lacticaseibacillus sp. 30 | reverse complement strand
AGCAGTGCCATGGGCAATCTAGCTCGAATACTAGGATAGAAAGCAGAGAGTTGGCGGAGCGGCGACGGGCTCAGTGGTGAGATTGGTCTTAGCGGAGTGGTTTTCTCTGCTTAGACCAAGGCCGAGCTTCGAGACAGCGCGCCGGGCTTGCGCGTTGGCTCGAAGTCGTGCCCACCACTCTAGCTTCGCGGTCGCCACCCCGAATCGCCGCGGAGCCAACTCGGACAATAGGATCAAGCTTAATTAGAGTAGAGCCGAGAAAAGCTTGACACATACGGGCCTGCTCACGCTCTCCCAAACGCGTTCGCCAGACCAGAAACCTGCACATAAGGACCTCGGACATAAATGGCCAAAGCCCAGCCATTTATGTCCGAGGCCACTTATGCTCCGGTTTCTAACCGGGCCTGCTCACGCTCTTTACTTTTCCAAGTGCCCAGCGTACAATTATCGACACCATTTTAAACACCGAAAGGAGCGCCGTTTCTATGGAAAATGCAACGAAGGCAGAAGAACAGGCTCGGGTCACGGCGGTCATTGAGAAGCTCAAAGCAAGACTAGCGGCCATTCATGACCAGATCGAAGCGGCGCACAAAGAAACCAGCCGGATTGAACGATCTTACGGTGAAAATACCAAGGTCAACGTTACCGAAGTCGATGACCAAATGGAAACCAACGCTGCGGTTCAACAGCAGAAAGTCATGGTTGCCCGCGCCGTCGAAAATGAAACCATTCTCAAACACGAAGGTAATCGTCTCACCCTGCTAGCGGACAATCCTTATTTTGGCCGTATCGATATTGACGAAGATGGCGATCCCGACACGCTTTATATCGGCACTGCCACCTTCATTGACCAAGATGGCGAATTCTTGGTTTATGATTGGCGCGCGCCGGTAAGTTCTATTTATTACAACGGTACCCTTGGCGATGTCAGCTACGATACACCAGCAGGCGAACAACACGCCACTTTGAAAAACAAACGTCAGTTCCAAATCGAACACGGCCACATCAAAACCATGTTCGACACCAATGAAACCGTTGGCGACGAAATTCTTCAATCCGTTTTAGGCGATCAATCAGACGAATACATGAAAAATATTGTCGCGACCATTCAGCGCGAACAAAACGACATTATTCGTGATACCACCAGCGACTTGCTTGTGGTTCAAGGGGTCGCCGGCTCCGGGAAAACCAGTGCGGTTCTGCAACGCATTGCTTACTTGCTATATCACAGCCGTAGCGATCTGGATGCTGACCAAATGGTACTTTTCTCACCTAACCGCTTGTTTGCCAATTACATCTCGCAAGTTTTGCCGAGCTTAGGCGAAAAGAATATGCGGCAGGCAACCTTGTTTGAATTCTTGGCAAACCGTTTCACCGGCTTACATGTTGAAACATTATTTGAACGTTATGAACATGATGCAGCTGGATTGCCGCCAGCTGCTGAGCATATCCGTCGCTTTAAAGAAGCGCCGCGCTATCTTGAAGCTATCTACGACTATGCTAAGCAACCGAAGCGGACACCGCATTTTATTGACGTTGAGTTCAACGGTGAGACTTTCTTCTCAGCCGCAACCATCGCGAAAATTTATCAAGCCCAGCCAGCATTGATGCAGCCAGTTGATAAGTTTACCGCCACTAAGAATGCTTTGATCAAACGTCTGAATACCCGGATTCATATGGAGGCCAAACGAGACTGGGCGCAGTTGCGCGTTTCCGATCTGTCACAAACTGAATTGGAAACCTTGACCGCCGATCACGAATTCGAAACCGGTGAAGATGAACAGCGATTTGTCTCGGAAGCTATTGTCTCAAAAGCATTTTCACCAATCTACGACGCACTGTACAACGATCATTTTTATGATGTGTTCCAAGACTATCAGCAATTCATGGCACAGGTGAAACCACCCGTTGCTCCGGCTATCTGGCACACAATGGTCAACGCCTTTTCAGACGGAATCGAAGCGCATCAATTACGCTTAGAAGATGCCGCCCCGCTGCTTTATCTTCGTGATCTCAGCACCGGCAGCGGTCAAAATAGCCTGATTCAGTATGTTTTCGTTGATGAGATGCAAGACTTCAGTATGGCGCAGTTGTTGTACTTGAAACACGCCTTTCCTAAAGCCAAGTTGACTTTGTTGGGCGATGCCAAGCAAGACGTGTTTACCAGTAATTACCAGCCTAGTGATTTCATTCATGAAATCGAGGACGTTTTTTCCGGCTATAAAATTCGACTCATTACGTTAAACAAAAGCTACCGATCCACGCAACCGATTACTAACTTTGCCAAAGCTTTATTACCAGAACACGACCATATTCAGGCGTTTAACCGTGCTGGTGATAAACCAGAAGTCTTGACGGTAGCGCGCACGGAAGCGCCTGATGCTTTGTCAAAACTGGTGACGCAACTGCTGGCAACCGATACCACCGTGGCGATTCTAACCAAAGATGCCCAAACGGCTGATCAACTTTACGCCACTCTCAAACTTGATGCACCAGTAACCTTGCTATCGGCTAATGACCATAGCCTTAAAAACGGTTGTGTCATTTTGCCAGTCTATCTCGCGAAAGGTTTAGAGTTTGACGCAGTCATCGGTTGGGATATTTCTGCAACCACGTATCAAAATGAAGCCGACCGTGATATTCTCTACACACTTTGCTCCCGAGCCTTGCACCATCTCACACTCGTTGCTTTGGACGCCCCAAGTCCATTGATCACGGCACTGCCCGCTGATCTCTACACACATGCTGGGGATGCCTCTGAGGCGCGTGTCTAATGCCACCCATGCATCATCAACAAACGCCCGTGTCTTCGCTGACACGGGCGTTTGTTTGGCTTCTAGAATCATGATAAATTATCAATGGGACGATTTAATCAATTCTGTTTATTAAAAATTTGGAGGGTTTATTTTTGTTTAATCTACTCCGTACCTTCATGGCCGTTTACGAAACACGCAGCTTTTCCTTGGCAGCCACGCACTTATTCACCAGCCAGCCAACTGTGTCACACCATATTCATCAGCTGGAACATCAACTAAAAACAACCTTATTTGAACGAAACAAACGCAGTGCGACGATTCCCACAGCAGCTGCTGATATTTTGTATACCTTTAGTGGCAACCTGCTGGCTGAGTGGGAAAAAACGCAGGAAGCGATTCAAAATAGTCAAAAGGATGCCATTGTTGACCTGCATATTGGCGTATCGCAAAGTGTCGCCGCTGTTCTATTTTCCCGAATCGCAGCGGCTTTAAAAAAGGCTTTTCCCTACTTGCAATATGATGTCGCCGTGCTCAATTCCTTGCAAGTTGTCAAACAGCTGGAAGGCCAACATTTAGATTTAGGCTTTATTGAACAACCTTTAACCTTAAAGGGCGCTATCCGAACAACCCTTTGTACGGATCAACTGATCGCTGCAGGTTGGTCTACCGGCACTTGGATTACCCGCGAAGAAGGCTCTGGGATGCGCTATTACACCACCGCTTACCTACAAGCAGCCGGTATTTCGCCGCAACACATGATGACTGTCAATAACAATGCCATGCTGCTGGCATTGGTACAACAAGGTGTCGGGCAGGCACTTTTGTCGGATCAAGTCGCACTCGGCAATGCTCCGGCACAAGCAATTGGGCCGCAATTTCAACGGCATTTTTACTTGCTGCAAAACCCAAACGCCAATTGGCCCCACAAACAGGCCATGCTAGATAAAATTGTTGAAGCAGCTCGCGCTTCGGAAGTAACCCGCTGATGGCCAAGCTGCTTTGGATGACTATTAATCAGACACTTCTTGAGTAGCAGTTGCTGTTTGCTTGACTGTTTTAGCTGTAAGCCGCAAAAAGTTTAGATAATGGCCGGTCACAAATATCAGCATCAAACTCGCTACAAGCCACTCACCCCACTGCAACACGCTCAACAAGTTATGCACCAACCCCTTGCTGGCAAAGATAGCAATAAAGCGGGTCAAAGCAGTCGCGGAAATGACGAGTGGAAAGGTGAAGGCGGCAAAACTCGGATAAAACGACAGCCGCGTATACTGTCGAATGCTGAAAAGGGTCAGAAAATACAGGCACTGTGCAAAAATCAACATGCCGGTTGCAAATGCCAAATTAGGATGCGTGAAGCTGGCCAGATAACCGGTCAGGCAAAGCGAAGCCGGTGCGGCGATGATCGTCAGTAAGGGCTGTGTTGCCTCAGGCAGCGGTATTGTCCTGACACGATGCAGCACAAACGGAAAAACTGCCACGTAGATCACAAATGCAAGCCAGAAAAGGGGCTGCCCAAGTGCTGGCACGAATTTTCCACTGGTCACGGGAATGACGCCGATACCGACAAAGGTGACAAACCAGCTCGGATAAATCATTTGCCATTCTTTTTGTTGCGGGAGCAAATGCCGTGAAACGAAAAAAATCATTAAGCCAAAATGGATAATCACTGCTAATACCCAGATGACAGTAGCGATCCCCACCGGCATTCCCCAAGCAGTTAAATAAGTGCACAAGATCATCAAGGTCATCGAAAATGTCGGCGACACCGATGCGATGATCGGATCCTGTAAACTTTTAGCTGCGTGTAAGGGAGTCAGGCAAATTTTCAGTAAAATCAGTCCAAACAGCAAAGCAGCTAAGCCTCCTGTTAGGTTCCCTACTAATTGCCAACCTGCCAGTTTGTATAGATTACCCAACGATGCCAATCCCAGTGTCAGTCCCGCCATCGGTAACGGCACTCGTTTCAAAAATGATCTCATAACTGCCTCCTTATATTCTTGCTATTAAGTGTAGCAAGAATCATCGTCATCGGCTAAATTGATCTTTTGCATGATTAACATTCACTTATTGAATCAATCATGGTGGCGATCATGCGACCAATCTAGGCTAAAAGTTTCTTGCCATGCCAAACTCCGCAATCTCCGGCCAGATGAGGATGGAACGCGTGACGGCGCTTCGAGCCCAAAAAACGGTCTCGAAGTCGCCTAACAACATCAGCGACAAAGCCCGGTCGCTGTGTTGTTTGCACAGCTGATCCCCATCCGGCCTACGATTGCTTCGCCTTGGCACTGGGATCTTTAAAACCCCAATAAATCATTTATGAGAAAATAAAAAATGAACAACTTCCAATTGCGAAAATTGTTCATTCTTATTTGACGCTTATGAATGATGTCCTAACCTTAGTTTGGAAAATTCTACACGAGCAAAATTGTTGCATTGTTGAGCATATGCAACCCAATCGAATAACGCATGTCTCTTGTTCGCAAGTAAGTCCAAGCAAGGACGCCGCCAAGCGCGGCATAGATGAAGAAGTTATAATCCACTTTTCCGGCCACATGCGCAAAGCCGAAGACTGCGGCACTGATTAGCACACTCACCCATTGCCAGGATCGCTGCTTCAAAGAGCCGAAACTGTTCATCAAGAAACCCCGAAATAGATACTCCTCAACGATTGGGCCACCAACAACTGCTAATAACTTGATTGACCACGGATAGTTTTTAACTAAATCAAGCAGGTTACTTTGGTTGGCAGCTTGAGGCGCGTGCATGACTTGCGTGAGCGTCACGTTGATGAGCTGAATCAAAAATAGCAATCCGATACCTTGCCAGATCACGCTAGAAGGATGAGCCACCGCCAGCGCAGGTTGTTGGCGGTAAAAATGTCGATAGCAGACCATCAAGGCAGCAATCAGTGCACCGAATACAAAGACCAAGGCACCAATGGCCCCATAGGCACCCCACGTGGCCTCACTGCGGATCAACGCAAGTTCGGCAGACGAATAGGCGATAAAACCTGCAGCAACGCCAACAAGTTGGACAAATGAGCGAAGAATTTTCATGAAGGCAATCCTTTCTTGGCATGTTTGTCTTTAAGGGTAACATTTTAGAAGCCAGGGTGCATGGTGAAACATAGCCGTGAAGAGGCGTGTCATGCTTAGAAAGTGAAGCATAAGGTCCCACCATAACGCGCGAGTCATCCCCAAAACCTACGCATAAGGAGCTTAGTCGTAATGATCAAAGCCCGCCCTCACGTCCAAGACCACATACTTTCCGGTTTCTAACCGGGTTGGTTCGTGCTCACAAAAAAACCTGACAGATTTAATATCTGTCAGGCGCGGTACTATCAGCCGTCTATCGGATTCGAACCGACGACCTCATCCTTACCATGGATGCGCTCTACCGACTGAGCTAAGACGGCAAATGGCTGTGTTGTTTAAAAACAACTGCCTAATTAATGTACACTAAATCCCCATAGCTCGCAAGTCCTTTTTATAAAAATGTAGCGTAGAAAGCAAAAAAATGCGCATTGCTACAGCTGTTTTAACTGGCCATGCTGTCCTTTCATAAAAGAGCCGCCTTGCCTTACCGTCTACCGTGCCACTCGGCCTTGAACTCGGTTAGAAAATCTTCCATAACCTGTTGGCGATGCATCGCCATTTTTTTGGCCGCATCGGTGTTCAATTGATCCTTGAGTTTCAACAGTTTTTCATAAAAGTGATTGATGACGGTGCCTTCTGTTGTACGATACTGAGCCGCGGTTAAGTCAGCTCGTGGTGGTAAATCTGGATCATACATCCGCCCACCATGTGCACCGCCATACATAAAAGCACGACCAATGCCAATGGCACCAATGGCATCAAGACGATCGGCATCCTGAACCAGTTGTCCTTCGACCGGCAACGATTGATGGTGTTGTAAGTTTGCTTTAAACGACATGTGATCGATAATCGTCAATACCATTTGGACTTGGTCAGCGCGCATGCCAGCGTCGACCATTGCCTGCTGGGCGGCGGCTTTGGCTATTGGCACATCCGGAACCAATTTATCGTCATAGGTATCATGCATCGTGGCCGCCGCCAACACAACAGCTGTATCAGCCTCTGGTGTTTGCGCAGCTAGTTGTTTTGCTGTCGCCACAACCCGCTGAATATGGTCAAACCCGTGGCCACTGTGATCTTGCTCAGATACCTTTTTTGCAAAGGCTGTCAGCTCTTGCCATTCGATCATGAATCGTTGCTCCTTTTCGTTGTCCACCATTCAGTCACCTGCTATGTGATTTTGTTAACAAATCGAGCTTTTTTCTGCCGTATTTATTGCGTCAATCAACCTCAATCCTTCATACTAAAAGTATACAGAGGTTATGAAAAAAAGGGGGAGCACTTTTATGAAAAAGCAATATTTGGCAGCCAGTCAGTCGGTGAATCAATTCAACCGACTCTTTTCACCGGTTTCAACATCGGAGATTCCATTGAATCAACAAAACCTGCTTTTCTGGATGGCGACCGATGCCACGCCAAGAACACCAACAAGCTTGGCCAAAGAGATGCACGTCACCAAGGCTGCGATCACCAAAGCCAGCAGCCCGTTGATTGACCGGGGTTTGCTTGAAAAACAACCCGATCCTGAAGATTGTCGCAGCTTCAAGCTGGTGCTTAGCGAAGAAGGTGAGCAAGCAATTGAGGATCTCGGGCCTGAATACTTGGGCAACTTAGAACGTCTCTATCATGAACTTGGCGAGAAAAAGTATCTGAAGTTGATCAAACTTCTCAGCCAAGCAACTGGCACCTTAGTCACCGAATAAACCGGTCATCTCGTGGCACAAACGCCTCATGGAGATCACCACAATCAAGCCTGACGCTCAGTTGCGTGAGGCTTTTTCAGTTGACTGGGCGACACAATTTTGTCGCCGACTGTTGCCGTTTTTCTAGGAGCGTTACAATGACACTATCAGGACGTAGCTAGCCCGATTTTGTCAGTAGCCGGCTATGTCTATCTTTGTAAAGGAGTGGTTTGATGGCAATTCCCGATCATATCAGTGTTCGCGGCGCTTACGTTAACAACTTGAAGCATCTCAATGTTGATATTCCACTTAACAAACTGGTGGCGATCACTGGTCGGTCTGGTTCCGGTAAAAGTTCATTAGCCATGGGCGTGTTATACGCTGAAGGTATGCGCCGCTACATGAGTGCCTTGTCCACCTACACCCGCCGGCGCCTTGGCCAAACAAGTCCTGCTGCTGCTGACTCAGTACGCCATATTCCTAGTGCCATCGCTTTGCGGCAGCGGCCAACCGTTCCAGGCATCCGCTCAACTGTCGGTACGGCCACAGAAGCGCTCAACGTCATTCGCCTCATGTTTTCCCGTCTCGGCTCGCCGGTTTGTCCTAATGGTCACCGCGTATCGCCAACCCTCGATATTGCCAAGGCAATGGATCTGCCCAATGACGGTGAAAGCGGTATGGGCATGATCACTTGTCCGACCTGTGGCGTCCGTTTCATGGCTTTTGCTGCTGAAGATTTCGCCTTCAATTCAACTGGTGCCTGCCCGACATGCGGCGGTACTGGTCAAGCGCGCACACTGGCCGCCAACCGGCTCATCCCTGATCAAGCACTGACAATCCGTCAAGGTGCCGTGGCCTCGTGGCGCTTGCCCGGTCGCAATTTTATGCCTTTTGTCGCACAAGCAATCGGCATTGATATTGATACGCCTTTCCAGGACCTGCCAAAAGATCAGCAAGAACAGGTTTGGCACGGTGAACGTAAAAAATACGCCATCAATATCCCCAGCAAAACCGGCAAAATTTTTCATATGGACCATGCACAGTACGAGAATGCTTTCAATGCGGTCGAAGATTCTTTAGCGACGACCAAAAATGAACGCGCCATTCAGCGGCTGAATCGCTTCTATGAGTTTGGCATCTGCCCGACCTGCCATGGCAGCCGATTTGCCCCGAAATTATTGAGCCAGCACCTAGTGGATCAAAACATTGCTCAGGTTAGTGATATGACTTTAACGCAATTAGCCGCGTTCATTCCCGAAATCTATCACTGGTTGCCAGCAGATATGCAGTCACTGGCGCACGATATTATCCAAGAACTGACGCAATTGCTTAAGCCCATCATGGACCTTGGCCTCAGTTACCTGACCCTGAGTCGAGCCGCGGCTTCCTTATCGACTGGTGAATTGCAACGCATTCAGCTCAGTCGCACGCTTCGGACTGAAACGACCGGCGTCCTTTACGTCCTTGATGAACCGTCCATCGGCCTGCATGCTGCAAACGTTTCTGGATTGCTAGAAGTCATGCACGGTTTGGTCAATCAAGGCAACTCGCTGGTCGTTGTGGATCACAACACCGCCATCATTGAGGCAGCCGATCAAGTGATTGAGATTGGTCCCGGTGCAGGCGTTGCTGGCGGCCGACTCATTGATCAAGGTAGCCCTGAAGCGATCAGCCATGATACCCATTCGTTGATTGCACCCTTTTTAACCGGAGCGGCTCCCTTGATTGTTCGCCCGCAAGCTGGTGAACAAGAAATTAAGCAAACCAAACAACTGCAATTAACCGTAACTGATCGATTTAACCTTCATGACCTGCATGTCCATTTTCCAGTTAACTGCTTCTCAGTGGTATCCGGCTTTTCTGGTGCTGGCAAGTCAACTTTGATTTTTGACGCCCTAGTACCAGCGCTGTCAGCAACTGCTGACCAACCAGCTCCAGCATTTGTTCGTGATCTTGACCGCGGCGGCCTGCGCCATGTAGTTGCGATTGATGCCACGCCGGTCGGTAAAAATGTCCGCTCAACCGTCGCCACCTACACAGACATTCTCGACCATCTGCGACACCTTTTCGCCAGTTTGCCTGATGCCAAAGCCAAGCACTATACGAGTAGCCATTTCTCTTACAACGTCAAAGCCGGCGCGTGCCCGACATGCGGCGGTACCGGCGTCATTAACTTAGATATCCAGTATCTGCCTGACATGCAGCAAACTTGCCCGACTTGTCACGGCCGTCGCTACAACCCCGAGGTTCTGAAAATCAAATGGCAGCAGCACAGCATCGCCGACTTGCTAGATCTGGACGTGGACTCCGCCTTGACCGTTCTGAAAGACGAACCGGCTATTACTCACACATTGCAAACCCTGCATGACATGGGCCTCGGTTATTTGCATTTAGGTGAAAGTACCCCGACGCTGTCTGGCGGTGAAGCGCAGCGCCTGAAGCTAGTTGCCCACATGGGACGCTCCCAAAAAGACACGCTTTTTGTCTTCGATGAACCATCGGTAGGTCTACACCCCTTGGATGTTCAAACCTTGATCGCTGTTTTTCAACGGTTGCTCAAAACCGGTGCAACGGTTATTGCCATCGAACACGATCTAGACGTCATCGCTAACGCTGATTATGTCTTGGATCTCGGACCAAAAGGCGGTGCAGAAGGTGGCCGCGTCATGGCTGCTGGCACACCGCAAGCAATCGCCAAACAAGGGAAAGGTGAAACTGCCCCTTACTTGGCGGGCCATCTGGCGGCCTTTCACGTTAAGTAGGCTTGACAAAAAGAGATGCCTCGGAAAGTGATAACCGAGACATCTCTTTTTCATACATCAACTTTAAACGTTCAAGATCGAATCAATGTGGCTGATTTCTTCTGCACTGAAGGTCAGATTTTCGGTTGCCTTCAGGTTGTCTTCCAAATGATCAACCGAGGTGGTCCCGATGATGACACTGGTGACAACTGGATCACGTAACAGCCATGCCAATGCCATTTGCGTTAACGTCTGGCCACGGTCATGTGCTACTTCGTTTAACTCGTTCAACTTCTTCACAACCGCGTCTTTCCCATGGGCAAAAGTGGCTTGGTTGGTCGGATGAATTTTGAACGTATCCGGAATACCATTCAGATACCGATCCGACAACAAGCCTTCTGAAAGCGGCCCATAAGCAATTAGGCCGGCACCATCGGCTTGAAGAGCCTTCGTTAGGCCAGAAGTTTCAGCCTCACGATTAAACATGTTGTAACTGAACTGATTCAGCACAAATGGCGTATGCAGATCTTTAAACATCGCAATCGCATCTTTGGTTTGCTGGGTATCAAAATTCGAGATCCCGATGTAAAGTGCCTTGCCATCACGCACCGTCTGATCAAGCGCATTGACAGTTTCTTCTAAATCAACCGTATCATCAAAGCGATGCGCATAATAAATGTCGACATAGTCAAGCTGCAGGCGTTTGAGTGAATCATTCAAGCCTTGAATGACCGCTTTGCGCGAAGTCCCAACACCATATGGGCCCGGATGAATCTCATACCCCACCTTAGTGCTGATCACCAATTCATCTCGATAAGCCTTCAAATCCGTTGCTAAAATTTGACCAAGCAAACTCTCGCTGCTGCCAAAACCAGGTTCATGATCACCATTACCATAGTGATTCGCCACGTCAAAATGAAAGACACCATGATCAAAAGCGTCTAAAATAACCGAACGGCGTGGGCCAAATGGATCAAGATTGCCATAATGCTGCCACAAGCCAAGTGAAATTGCCGGTAGCATCAAACCGGTTTTCCCGGCATGACGAACAGGCATCTTGTCATAACGATCAGTTGCTGCATAATACATGACTTTTCCCCCTCTACACGTTCACGAGTGCAGAAACCTGCATACAAGCGCCTTGAACGCTTATACGCCAGTTTCGACCGCACCAGCTCACGCTTTGACTTAAACGCGCTCACCGACCCAGGAATCATGTATACAAGCCCTGAACGCTATGGTCAAAATTCAACCATCGTATTCAAGCCAATTTGCATACGGATTTCTAACCGGGCTGTCTCACGCTCATAAAAACGTTTACCATCTTCTATGGTGGCAAACGTTGGCCCAACAAGCAACTTAAAAAGTCAATTTTTTAATATAAAACTACTTATTTTTCAAAAAAATCGTTCAAAAAGTTAGCTACACCATCATCCACATTGGCATCTGTCATATAGCGGGCAGTCTGCTTAACCTGTGGCACAGCATTTTCCATCGCCACACTAATACCAGCAGCCTTCAGCATGCCAAGATCGTTGAGACCATCGCCAAAGGCAATCGTTTGCTCCGGACCGATTCCTGTGAGCGTCTGCAACTCCTTGACAGCCGTGGCCTTATCAATATGTTTAGGAATGAGTTCAAGGTTAGTATGTTCAGAGGCTGAAACATGTAAAACATCCTGTGTTTCTAACGCTGCCTTCCCCTTAGCCAATGCTTCCGAATCATGCGGGCCAAAAATGATCCCATTCGTAATTGCAGGTGCATGTGCTAACAAATCATCAACTGATGGTAAGGCTACAACGTCAATGCTCACCGAGCTGGGGGCAAACTTGCGTGCAGCTGCTTCAATGGCAGGCGGCACTTTACCTGTGTAATAAACGGTATCATCGCTGAAATACAAGGCGTTCAGGCCCAACTGATCGGTCACAGTTTCAACCGCCGTAAGTGCCGCTTGCCCCAAAACATGATGCACCCGCTCGCCGGAAAAATCGTAGACAGCACCATTCGATGCAATAATCGAAGCTTCTGGTTCGAATTGTTTGGCCACAACCTGCGCTAAAGCGTGCATACGCCCGGTGGCAACATAAAAAGAAGCGCCGCTAGCAACGGCAGCTGCGATGGCCGCTGCCGTTTTGGGCGTAACGTCATGATGATTGGCGGTTAGTGTGCCGTCAATATCACTAATAATTAAGTATCGCGGCATAACCGTTCCTTTCTACCCTAAGGACACAAATGGCGACCGATCACCATCGGCCGCCTTATTTGTTAAAGTCCTTGCGGTAATCCGTCAATTTGATCAGCGTACCAATCGTTCCATGGTGTTTCAGGTGCGCCTTGCGCATTAAAAGTTACCTTAACTTGCTTCAAAAGGTCCAACAAGTTACCGGATCGGTTAGTCAGAAGACCGGCTGTCAATTCCTCGCGAGTCAGTGGTTGATTATCAAGCAAGTAATGATTAATATCTGCTAGATTCCCCTGCGTATCAATTTGGGAAAAAACATCGAGACCGGCGCCGAAGAAGCGATCCAAGTAGAACTTTGCAAAAGTTTCCAATGCTGTATGTTGTGCTGTTTCATTTAATTGATCAATCGTTGTGTTGCTTGCTGCCATAACTATTTTCGTCCTTTCTGCTTTATTCCATTATAACCACTTTTGGTTGCGTTTTGGAAAACATCGTCCCACAACGATCACAAGTTTCACATAAACTTACACGTTACCGTCGACCACCATTTTATGAGTGCTCCTGGTCATATTCATTAATGAAAAGATAGTGTTTGATGACATTTTTATAGGAAATCAAAAATGCCATAAAATATTCGTCTTTTTTGAAATTTTACGACTTTGGTCTCTTGCTATTATGGAACGGTTGTTATAGTATGCCAAATATGTTGGGGATCCGTGAAAGGCTGGAGATTTTATGGAAAAAGAAAAATTACATCTCGGTGACGCGGTTGTTTGTCATGTCAAAGAAGATATGGAAGCACCTTTTACCGGAAAAATAGAAAAGGTTTATGAGAACTCGGCGCTGTTGAGTATTACCGATTATGCTGATAAAGACCGGCAGAATGCCGCAGAGCTCAACTTTAAGATTGTCGCAAATTTCCACGCGATGACTCAGAACCTCGGCGGCGGCACTGTCTTGGCGTTCCCGCCAGAACCAGCCGAAGAGCCAAAAAAATAAACGTTCCAATCACATTGTCTCACAATATCACTGGCATCTCGTGCCAGTGAGTGGTTGTTATTATTTACTTAGGGATCTTCAACTCAAACAAACAAAGTCAAACCGGTCGACAGGACAGCCTGCTGATCGGCTTTTTTAGTTGATACCCAAGACAACTTTCATGGTCATTCATGAAAATCAGCGTAAAATGAGTCGCAAACAACCTATCGCAAGAGCGCAAGCCAGTTAAGCTCGAAGTCTTATATGCAGGTTTCTGGCCTGTAAACGCGTTTAAGGGAGCGACCAACATGAACGAGAAACCCTATCCAGTCCACGAAAGTCTTTTGATCGGCACACTGCTCACAGCAGCTGCTGGCAGTTTTGATGCTTTCACCTATCTCTTACACGGTGAGGTATTCGCTGGCCTGCAAACCGGGAACGTCATCTTGTTGGGTATTCATCTCGGTCAGGCGCAATGGACTACCGCTGTCCGTTACATGGTACCGATCTTCGCTTTCATGTTCGGCACCATGGCCGCCCGCGCACTGCAACTGCAGGCTGGCAAAAAATCACGACCTTTAACCGAACAACGGTGGCTCATTCAATACGAAATCACTTTGATTCTTATCGTGACATTGTTTGGCCACTGGCTGCCTGATCTAGCCGCCAGTGCTTTGGTTTCACTCATCGCCGCCGCGCAGCTACAGGAATTTCGCCGTTTAAAAGGCGGCCCTTTTACTTCACTGATGATGACCGGCAACCTACGCACCGCGGCGCAAAGTCTTTATGATGGCTTCATCCGCGGGCAGCAAAAAGGCCGCAAAGACGCGGCCACAATTGGGACGATTATTTTATCATTTGCTACCGGTGCTGCCGTGACAGGTATTTTAACGACCCTGATCGGAACTTATGCTTTAGTAGGCGCCGCTTTGTGCCTCGTCTGGATTGATATCATTTTTTGGCGTGATCAGATTGAGCTTCACTAAACCACTTAATTAGCGGCTTGACCTGCATGCAAGAAACTAAGGTCATTGAAATCCGTCACAGTAAATCGATCATTTTCCCACATCAGTTTCGTCACGCTAGCATTGTCTAGCATTTCGCGACCATCAATGTTGTAGTGAACATAATTCAACCACATGAGCGCCGCTGTCCCGTGTGAGACGACCAATACTCGCTCCCAGTCTTTGGCGACTGCCTCTACAGCAATCGCACGCAAAGTTCGATTCAAGCGTTCCTGCACCATGCGGTTCGTTTCCGCCTTGTTCGGGTGCTGATCCATATTCGCCGTAAAAGCTGCATCTGCCGTCTGGGTCAACGTTATTTCTTGATTGGCCAATGCATCGTGAAAGTTAGCAATCCCCATTGTCGCTAAGGAAAAATCATTTGCCAGTTGACCTTCGAACTTGCCGTAATTTTCTTCACGCAACCCCATCAAGGTCGTCACCGGTATCGGTTCATCCAAACCGCTCAAAACAAAATGAGCAGTATCTACCGCGCGGGTTAAATCGCTGGCAAAAGCCGCGTCAAAGTGAATGTTTTTAGTCTTAAAGCCTTGACCCAAAGCTTTAGCGTCCGCAATGCCTTTTGGCGTCAGTGCCGAATCGGCCATGCCTTGCACTCGTTTTTGTACATTGAATTCTGTTTGCCCATGACGGACAAGATAAAGCGTTGTCATGTCTAGTTGACTCCCATAATTTTCATTTTTCCTGCGACAATGGTTTAAGCCAGTTTCAAATAATCTGCCAAATAGTTTGCCACCCCATCATGCTGATTATCGTTAGGGGTCTGCGCATCGGCGATTGCAAGAATCGCAGGACGGGCATTTTTCATCGCAACACCATGACCCGCAAACTGCAACATATCAAGATCATTCATGTCATCGCCAAACGCAATGATATGCTTTTGATCGATTCCGTATTGGCCCGCCACGTAAGCAAGTGCCCGTGACTTGCTGGTATTCTTACTTGTCACTTCAAGCGCAGTGTATTCACCACTCCAAGCTCCCCACGTTTTGGCCGCCAAATGTGGATACAATGCGTTGACTTGTTTTGAAACTGGATCAAAAGTTTTAGCCGTCATAAACATCGTGACCGAAATAGGTGGCTGCCGCAAACCTTGCTCATCTAACAGCGCCTTAGGATGCGGACGATCTGGCAAAAACGGAATGTTCGCGTATGGTCGATCAGCCACCAGCAACTGTTTACCTTCTGCCACCATAACTTTAAAGGAAAAGTCGCGTTTTAGCTGCCGTAACGACAGTGCCACCGGAATGGGAATGGTGACCTCTTGCTCATAACGCCAGTGTTGGTGCGGGATGTGAATCAGCGCGCCGTTGAAATTGATCATCGGGCCATGAAGCTGCAAGTCGTCGTAGAAATGTTCCGAAATCGAATCCGGACGGCCGGTTGTAATGACAACGAGATGTCCCGCGGCTTGTGCCTCGCGGAGGACGGCAATCGTGCCAGCGCTTAATTGTCCATCCGCATTCAAAGTCGTGCCGTCTAGATCCAGTGCAATAAGATAGCGTTCCATGCAGCAGCCTCTTTTCAAAATTTTTTCTTAGTGATGTGTCTAGCCATCTAAAACGCGTTCCCCTACAATAGATAGCAGTTAGAAAGCGAGGAAATCATGGCTGAATCAATTGTACTTTATACAGATGGCGGTAATCGCAATACAGGAAATCAGGCGGGTGGATCGGTTCGCCCCACGGATAAAAGCGCATGGGCCGCATTGCTGATCTACGGAGATCACGAAAAAATGCTATCTGACGGCGACTATGGCCGAACGAATAATTATATGGAAATTATGGCCGTTATTCAAGGCTTAAAAGCCCTCAAACGCACAGATATTCCCGTCGATGTTTATTCCGACTCTGCTTACGTCATCAACACCATGCAGCAACGTTGGTGGGTAAAATGGCAACAAAACAATTGGCGCAACCATGGCAAACCAGTTAAAAATGCCGATCTTTGGCAGGCCTTGTTGCACCAAGTCAATCGCTTTGAAACGATTACCTTTCACAAGGTCAAAGGCCATGCCACCAATCGCAACAACAATCGCGTCGATGCGGCCTTGAATCAAACCATGGACCAGCTTGACGATCATGTTTAACTATTTTACCCCTGATGGCCGAGAAATGCTTCACCATAAGTCTCAGCTAAGAAACTATGAATCACCTGCTGCATGCGCTGCACAGAAGGTGATTTTTTTATGGTCGGATTAATCACGAGACACAGCGTCCGCTCAAAGGGCTCAGAAAATGGATACATGTTGACATCGCCAACTAACTTCTGCACCGCTAGTTTCGGCAAAATGCCCATCCCCAAACCTGATTCCACCATCGACAGAATGCTTTGGTCATCAATAGAATAATTAATTGCATTGCTTGACACATGGTAGCGGTCCAACGCATTTTTGGTATCTCGATCATAGTCAATCTGCTGCAAAATGAAGTTCTGCTTATCGACATCGGCCTGTGTCACTGTGCGGCCGTTTTTAGGCTTGAATTGCTTGGGCGTGATGCAGTAGATGGGATCCTTTAATAACGGCTCTACCACGACGCCAGGGCCAACTGGTAAGGAGGAAAAGCCAATGTCGGCAGTTCCCAGTCGGACCGCCTCAACAATCCGGTTAAAAGTGCCTTGCACCACGCTAATTTCAATGTGCGGATAGCGCTTTTTGAAGCGACGGATAATTGTTGGCAGCCAATTCGTCGAAACCGACGAGAACGCACCAATGCGGATACGGCCGGTATTAACCCCATTAATGTTGTCCGCAACCTGCGTCAGCTGCTCCTCGAGATTCTGGATGCTTTGAATAATCGGCAGCACCTGCGCCCCGTCTTCAGTTAGTGCCACTCCCGTTCGATTACGAATCAAGAGTGGGAAACCCAGTTCTGTTTCCAGCTGACTGACACTATGACTCACGGCACTCGGCGTTACATTCAGCTCCGCCGCCGCTTTCGCTAATGTGCCTCGCTCCACAACCTTGCTAAAAACTTCATAAGAAAAGTTAGCCATTTGCCCCTCCTTGATGTGACACCAACTGTCACTTCGTTGTGATAAATCCTTTTAGACTAGGAATAACAGCTGTTCGTTCTTTTTAAGGTGAATAAAATTCATCATAAACTGAAATAGTTGAGCTTTACTCAATCATACAAGCCGTTTTACACTAGTGTCAATAAGAAAACGTTGGTACTTCACCAAAGCATCAACGTCATAAAGACGTCGGCACCCGTTTTAATCGCAAACGTCAAAGGGGGATTCATCATGAAATTCGCAACACGTACTCAAAAAACTGGTCATTCAGGTTTAGAAGATCTATTTGCTGCTTCTGGTCCAAATGTCATTTCATTTGCCGGTGGTTATCCAGATCGCGATTTATTCCCGACAAAACAACTTAATCAGGCATTTAGTCAAAACTTTACAAGTGGCGATAGGGAATTGCTTCAATATGCCAGCACAGAAGGTTACGAACCATTACGTGCCAAGATTGCAGCTCGTCTGCAGACGACTGGGATGCAGGTCGACGCCGATGACATCATGATGACCCAAGGCGCTCAACAAGGCATCGATCTAGTGGCACGGTTAATGTTGGATCCAGGCGACGGTTTGGTTGTTGAAGCCCCAACTTACTTAGGTGCACTTGCTGCTTTTAACGCCTATCAACCCACCTATTACGAAGTACCGATGCAAGCTGATGGCATGGACATCAATGCTTTACAACGCATTCTAATGAGTCGCAAAGTCAAGTTCATCTACACCGTTCCTGATTTTCAAAATCCTACTGGGGTTGTGATGTCCTTGGCCAAGCGGCAGGCAATCATTCGCCTCGCCAACCAGTATGATGTCATGATTTTGGAAGATAATCCGTATCGCGACCTTCGTTATACTGGCAAAGCCTTGCCGACGATCAAGTCACTTGACACAGAAGGACGCGTCATCTATCTTGGCAGTTTTAGTAAAATTCTTTCTCCAAGTCTGCGCATGGGCTGGTTGGTCGCTGCGCCCAATCTTTTAAAAGAGTTGCTGGCCTTAAAAGGCGGCAGTGATCTGGAATCCAGCAATCTGGTAATGCACGGGATCAATACCTATATGGAAAATAACGATCTTGATGCACATATCAGGGAAATTCAGGATTGCTATCGTGAGAAAAAGAATGCCATGGTGGCAGCGATGAAGCGCTATCTGCCAGAAGAAGCGCACTTCACTAATCCTGACGGCGGCTTCTTTATCTGGCTCACCATGCCAGCCGGCTTCGATATGGGCGCGTTCATGAAAGAACACCTATTACCAGAAGCCAATATCTCCTATGTGCCATCAACCAATCTATATGCGACAGCGGCTTTGTCCAACGGTGCCCGGTTGAACTTCACTGGTCCTAGTCTGGCGCAAATTGATACCGGCATGAAAGCTTTGGGTGCAGCATTAAAGGTTGCTTTGCAACACAATCTGGTTGCCGAACAAGCCTAGGCTATAACGCTTTCAAAAAAACTCGGTTAACCTTAACAAAATGACAACGTAACGATCACATTTTCGTCACACTTTGCCGGTAGTATTAACAGCATAGAAGTGAGCCACCCACTCATTCCTAAACCCCAACCTAATTTTCATTTTTCTCCTCCAAAGAAAAATCGGTGATTGGCCCCCATCCGATCACCCAATAACAAAAACGCCCGCTGCGATGGTAGCGGGCATTTTTGTGTTTTGAAGACAAAAAATCGCCGCACACTTTCTCAAAGTGTAAACGGCGATTAATCAAACATCCATCAGTTGCTTAAACTAACCGATCAACCCCGAAGCTGGCAGGGTCATCTTTCTTGTCGGCTTTCTTTTCAGTATCAGTGGTCGTTGTTTTTTCGGTCTTTTTATCAGCAGATGCCTGATCGTCTTTCTTATCATCCTGCTTCTCATCGGTTTCTTCAGGCTTCTTTGGCGCAACTTGTTCACGAATCTTTTCTTCAATTTCCTTAGAAATTTCCGGATGTTCATCCAAGTAGTGAGATGCGTTGACAAGTCCTTGGCCCAAACGTTCCTTGCCATAGTTATACCAAGAGCCAGACTTGGTGATGACGTCAATGTCATTGTCTTTATCGGTTGCCAAGTTAATCATATCGGTATTGTGTTCAATCCCGTGACCAAATGACATCGTGGTTTCAACCGATTTAAACGGCGGTGCGACCTTATTCTTAGTGACTTTCAGTTTGCTAGCGAAGCCGACAACATCTTTGCCGTCTTTCACCTGCTGCCCACGCTTGACTTCAATCCGCACAGACGCATAGAATTTCAAGGCACGACCGCCCGGTGTCACTTCTGGGTTGCCAAACATCACGCCAACTTTTTCACGCAATTGGTTAATGAAAATAACCAGCGTATTGGTATTATTGATCGAACCGGCCATCTTCCGCAGTGCCTGCGACATCAGCCGGGCTTGCAAGCCCACATGGCTATCCCCGATGGCACCTTCAATTTCAGCCTTGGGAACCAAGGCTGCGACAGAGTCAATGACAACAATATCAACAGCCGCTGATTCAATCAGCATTTCAGCAATTTCAAGCCCCTGTTCCCCAGAGTTTGGCTGAGACAACAGTAAGTCGTCAATATTTACGCCAAGTTCCGCCGCATACTTCGGGTCCATCGCATTTTCGGCGTCAATGTAAGCCGCCTTGCCGCCTGATTTCTGCAATTCGGCAATAGTCTGCAACGCAATCGTTGTTTTCCCGGTACTTTCAGGACCATAGACTTCAACGATTCGGCCACGTGGTAACCCGCCGACACCGAGTGCAAGATCCAAGGATAAAATGCCTGTTGAGACGACATCAACCTTCAGTTCTGGTCGATCGCCCATCTTCATGACGGCACCTTCACCAAAGGCTTTCTTGATCTTCTGAAGGGCTTTTTCTAGTTCGGTATCGCGATCTGTAGCATCGGATTTAGTATTATCATTCTTTGCGGTCGTTTTCTTAGCCATACTTGTCTCCTTAAATGCGCTCACTGGCGCAAAAGTCTGTGTGTAAGCACCTTGGTCACAATAGCTCAACCAGACCACTTATATCCCAGTCTTTAACCATGCCAGTGCACGCTTTGTCTTATAAAAATGCGCCAGCAGTTCCAAAAACCTGTGCACGCTATTTTAAACATATACATCCGAGTGTCAATTTACGCTGTCTCCATTATCGAACATGCGTTTGTTTTTTGCAAGCTTTTACGTTAAAAAAGTCATCCCCAAAAATTGTTTGCAGGTGACTGCTTTATTTTACCTGATACTGACACCTTTTTGGTAAAAATGACGCGTTATTTATGGCACACAAGCATGGTATGATGAGGCGATTGGCTTGATACTACAAAAATAGGTAAACGAGGAAAATGAAATGATGTTCATGGGTTCTATTGTCAATGGGTTGACGATTATCGGTGGCGGGCTCTTAGGCTTGATTCTCCACAGTATTAGCGATCATGCTAAAGATACTGTCACCAAAAGTCTTGGGCTTGGTACCTTCGCATTGGGCATTCAAATGGCCTTGCAGACAAAAAGTTTTATTGTTATGGTCCTCAGCCTTTGCCTTGGCGGCTTGATCGGTGAGTGGTTGCATATTGAAGATGGCATGAACCACCTCGGTTTGATGTTGGAACAGCGCTTTGCCCGCGGCAATCAGCATTTTGCGGAAGGGTTCGTGACCGCCACCCTGATTGCTGTCATCGGTGCCATGGGTATTTTAGGCGCGATTCAGGCGGGCGTTTCTGGAGACAATACCACGCTATATACTAAATCCGTCATGGACGGGTTCATGGCGATTATGCTGACCGCGTCACTCGGGGTTGGCGTGATCTTTTCCGCGTTGCCAGTGATCATTTATCAAGGCACAATCACACTCTTCGCCAGTTTTTTAGTCCAATTCGTTCCCAAGGCATTGATGACGAACGCACTCCGCGAAATTGGTGCAGTCGGCGGCTTAATGATCTTGGGGATTGGGTTAAACTTGATGGGCATTACTAAAATTCGTATTTCTAATCTGCTGCCTGGCTTGCTAGTCCTTGTTGCGATCCTAACTGGTCAGTATTTTCTATGATTAATGATTGAACCATTTAGGAGGAGGCTATTGGCAGATCATAAACTGACCGGTTTGAACGGTTGTGGTGATAAATCAAAGCAGATTTTTACCAAAAAAACGACCCCCTGCTTCACTGGCATGGGTCGTTTTTTTTTGGTAAAAGTGCCGATTATGATTCAGAAATTCGGAATGAGCCGCTGCTTTTGGCGATGGAAACGATAGTAAACCAGTTTGCAATGCCAATCACGCACGACACCCAGCAAGTGCGAATTGGCATCATAATACCAGTAGCGCAGATCATCTTTTAGGTACTGCTGATTCAACCATGCATGATCGTGCCGCAAGAAAGTATAACTTTCAAGCATGTCCTGCTCTCGCCAAACATCAGGTAATAAGAATTGGCTACGGGTAAACCGTTTTAAAAACCGATCTGAATAATAAACCCGCTCAATGCGACCGACAAACAATGCCGTCTCGCCTTTACCCACATATGGCGCCATGGGCACAACAATCAAACCACCGCGTAAACGTTCAAACCAGTCTGTTTGCTGACTGACGTTAATGGCACGTGTGACATCCTTGGGTAACCGAAAATCCAATACTAAACCATCCGGGCGTCGAACCCGAGCAACGATGTGTCGTTTTTTCATATAAAGTTCCCCCAAAACAAGTGAGCGGTCTTCAGCGCGGTTAGCAGCCAGCGTGTAAGCGGCCTTGGCCGTGATGGTCGCTCTTTGACCATTGCGGCCAAGGTCCTTACACGCTGGCTGCTGCGCTGAAGAGCGCGTTATGGTGAGCGCGAGCAGGAGCGCTTAGAAACCGAAACATAAGTGGGCTTGAACCCAAATGGCCCGATCTTGGCCATTTGGGTTCAAGATCCTTATGTATAGGTTTCTGCGACTGCGAGCGCGTTATAACTTGGCCTATAGGCGACTTTTACTAATGGCAAAAGTTTAACACTAAATGACCTCATCTGCATTGAAAACGCTTGTTTCGACAAAGTTTTTTTAAACAGTTCTGTCTGTTAAGCATTGTTCTACGCTCTTTTTTAAATGTGAACAATGTCGCCACAAAACGATAACCAATTGTTGGATTTGTCTTCACATTTCGTTCACACCCTGCCGGTAGTATAGGAAACATAGAAATGAGCCACCCACTCATTCCTACAAACCCCAACCCAACTTTTTCATTTTTACTCCTCCAAAGTAGCAATCGTCGATCGTCCCCCAAACGATCGCAACAAAAGGGCCGCCCACCCAGCGGTCCTTTTTGCTGCACCCGATCACAAGCAACGTGAAAAATTCTCAATCAAAAATGGCCTCCTGACCGAACGTGTCAGAAAGCCATTTTGGTTAATTAACGATTAAATAGATCATACAGTGCATCTGGTGTCTGTGCTGCTTGGAAACTCTTGACGAAGTCTTCGTGCGTCAGCAACTTTGCTGTATTGGACAAGTATTTCAGATGACTGCCGCTGTCATGTTCTGGGATCAAGAAGGAGATCACGGCATTGACAGGCTTGCCGTCAAAGGTTTTCCACTCAACAGGTTGCGCCAAGTGCAAGATCAACATAGCCGATCGTTTGATGGTTTCATCTTGAGCATGCGGAATGGCGATCCCTTTTTCCATCCCTGTTGATCCTTCCTCTTCACGCGCTACGTACTTTTTGAAAATGGCGTCTGCGTCGGTGGCAAGTCCATCCTTGACCGCCATGTCAGCGAGATAATGCAAAACATCATCTCGCGTCTTAGCAGGTACGTTGACCTCAATAAATTCTTTGTTGAGAATTTCGCCAGGATCAAAACTTTGATCATCATCGGTGGTTGGTGCAGGTTGGTTGCGAGCATCGTCGACAGCTATTGGGGCAGCAGCGACATCGTCATCGGCAGCTTCGGTTGCTAACGCCGCTTCAACAACACCGGTTTTTACACCACGTTTTCTAGCCGACCGACCCGCGATCATGGCAAGCAGAACACCTGATGCTGCGGCGCCTACCAGAATCCATGCAACCCAGAGAAATGGCTTATTGACCAACGGCAACACGATGAAGCCGCCATGTGGTGCAGGCACCTGAATGCGTGACATGTAAGTCAAAACAGCCGCAATTGCCGAACCAACCATGAATGCTGGAATATTCATTAACGGATTCTTCGCGGCGAATGGAATCGCGCCTTCTGTGATATGCGTCGAGCCAAGAAGTGCATTGACATAACCAGCACTGCGTTCATCGCGGTTATAAGCTTTCGGGTTGAGCAGAACCGAAATCGTTGTTGCCAACGGCGGGGCAATGCAGGCCGCTGATACACCAGCCATGAAGAAGTAATTGCCTTGTGCCAGTAGTGCCGTCCCGGTCAGATAAGCCGCTTTGTTAATCGGTCCGCCAAAATCAGCGGCACACATCACACCAACGATAATACCTAGAATGATCGGGCTGGAGCTTTCAAGTCCTTTTAACCAAGCCATTAAGCCTAAGTTCATCGCCTTCATTGGCGTATTAATCAAAAACATAATTGATCCGGCAATGAAAACGCCCAATACCGGATACAGAAAAATAGCTTTTAACCCACGGAACTCTCTGTCAGGCATGAAAGCAAATGCCTTTTGCAGTAATAAGATGACCAATCCGGCCATGTAGCCACCAACAATAGCGCCTAAGAATCCCGACCCGTTGCCGCCGTTATAAGCAATCATGCCGACTGCCATCCCAACGATCAAGCCGGAACGCTTAGCAACAGCTTCACCAATATAAGCAGCCAGCACTGGCACCATGAGTCCCATTGCTGCACCGCCGACTGCATTCAGCATGGCTGCAAACTGATTGTATTGAGCGTTCTTGGGATCGGCAGAATAAATGCCCCAGAAGAAGGAAATCGCAATCAGGACACCACCGGCGACCACTAGTGGCAACATGTGTGAAACACCATTCATCAAACTCGTATAAATCTTGTTCCCGATACCTGCTGAACTGGTTTCGGTCTTTTCACCGGCTTCAGCCGTGGCTTTGCCACCTTTAGGCATGAACACCGCCGTATCGCTGCTTAACGCTTCTTGAATCAGTTTAGCCGGTTCGCGAATGCCAGCAGCAACTGGGACATTGACCAGTGGCTTGCCAGCAAAGCGATCGGCGTCGACATCAATATCTGATGCGATGACAACCCCTTTAGCGCCGCTGATTTCTTCTTGTGTCAACGGATCGTCCACCCCGGTTTGTCCGTGGGTTTCGACTTTAATTGTCAAGCCCATTTTCTTAGCCGCTTGTTCCAAGGCTTCCTGCGCCATGTACGTATGAGCGATACCAGTTGCACAGCCTGTCGCGGCGATTAAATCATACTTTGCCATTACTTAACCCTCCATCTTGCGAATTTTGATTTGTCCTAACAACTCATCGGTATTTGAAAAATCAGTGATCCATGCCTGTCGTGCCGTGTCACTGCCAGCCGCAATCGCCAGTTTCAGTGTCTCTGCCAGATCATGATGCTGATACAACCCGGCTAAAAAGGTCCCAAGCATCGTATCGCCTGCACCAGCCGTGTTTAGAACGGCAATTTTAGGAGCATTGCCAACCAGCGTTACATCGTGATTCATGAACAAGGCACCTGCCGCACCAAGTGACACTAAAATGTTCTGTGCCCCAGCTTCCAATGCCCGATGACCTAGCGTAATCATGGTCGTTAAATCAGCCTCCCCGGCCTGGTGGAACCAATTCATCAACTCAACATCGTTCGGTTTCACCAACAGCGGCTTGTAAGCCAATGCCTCAACTGCTTCAGGATACGCACTGTCAATGATCAACTGGAACCCATTTTTTTGGCTCAATGCACCCAGCTTTAATAAAAAGGCTGGCGCGATGCCTTGCGCAAAACTACCAGACACGCATAACCAATCGTCTGACCCCAGCGTGGTTAATTGTTGGTATAATTGATTTAATGTGTCCGCACTAATCTGCGGCCCCGGATTGACCAACTTATACTCCGTATCGGTTGTCACAACCCGCGCAAAGACATTAATCCGGGTAAAGCCAGCATCCTTATAAAAATGATTTGGCACACCTTGTTGCGTTAAAAAGTCGGCGATGTAATCAAGCGTAAACCCAGCACCAACGCCAAGCGCCGTATTGTCCACGCCACGCCGTTTCAAAATGCAACTGACATTCACCCCTTTACCATTGGCTTGCACATCATAACTGTCGGTTCGATTAACCGTATTTGGCGCCATCTGTTGGGTTTTAATAAATAGATCAATTGCGGGATTTAAAGTCAGGGTATAAATCAAGTTAAGCGCTCCTTTGTGTCGTTTGTTTTGCTTATCCTTATGTTAACCGCTTTCAGCCGAAAACGGTTTTCAGTTTCAGGCGAATCTGCGCCAGTACTGAAAATGCTTTTCAGGAGGTTAAATTCATGGCTACACTCAGTCCCACCGAAGCGTACCTTTGGGATTACATTGAAAATCATCAGCAAGCCGTCGTTAACGCATCCATCACCCAACTCAGTACTGCGGCCAATGTCTCTCCTGCCACCGTTGTTCGCACCATGAAGAAAAAAGGGTTTAATGGCTATACCGATTTCCGTCACGATTTGCTAAAACGCACAGGCGATGCCGCACCGTTCAGCATTCTTGACCAAGTTGACGACCAAATCAAAAAAGTCATTATGCAAAACCAAGTGGAAGTCTATAATACGCTGGAAAATTTGAAGGTTTCTGTCATTGAAGACTCGGTTCAATTGCTAGCTAAGGCCGAAATCGTCCTGATTCTTGCGCGCGGCTTATCTGAATCAATTGCGTCGGAAGTCACTTTGAAATTGCAGCTCTTAGGTAAATACGCCGAGTTTTTTAGTGATCCGAATATCATTCAAACGATTGCCGGTCAGGTCAGCCCGAAGGCAGTCGCCATTACTATCACGTTGAATGGCGAAACCCCAGAGCTTGTTGCTGCAGCAAAGACTTTAGCGGCGCGCGACATTCCGCAAATCATTTTGACAACCAACGCAGAAGCGCCAATTGTCCAATATGCCGATGAGTTATTTGTCGGGTACAAATCCAAAGCCGCTTACTTCGACAAATATGAGGTGGCATCACGCCTGCCGCTGCAAGTTATGAGCCGTATTTTGCTGGATAGTTATGTTGTGCGGAAACGTGGGCAGAAAAGTTAACGGTCACTAGCAGGCTTTGATAACTTGCTCGTAACCACATAAAAAGGCAATGATCACTTGAGAAAACAGTGATCATTGCCTTTTTCACTTCATCCAACCATCAACTATGCTTTTGGTAGCGGCCGATGTTTAAATAGTTGTGTAGCGGCGACCGCTTGTTGCCAGCCAGCGTATAAATTCTCGCGCCGGGCTTCTGACATCTGCGGTTCAAACCGCTTGCCGATCTTGAAAATCTTTTTGAGTTCATCCGTATCTTGCCAGAAGCCAACCGCTAATCCGGCCAGAAAAGCGGCGCCCATTGCCGTTGTTTCCAAATTTGCCGCTCGTTCCAACGGCTTGCCTAAAATATCGGCTTGGAATTGCATCAAGTAATCATTTTTAGCAGCACCACCGTCAACACGCAAGGCGGGGACAGCGATTTGGGTATCCTTATACATGGTATCGACCACGTCGCGCGTTTGATAGGCTAGTGCCTGCAAAGTCGCCTTGATGAAATCGGTTTTCGTCGTGCCGCGTGTCAGCCCGAAAACCGCACCGCGGGCTTCAGCATCCCAATATGGCGCCCCCAAACCTGTGAAGGCCGGCACCACATAGACTTCATCATTACTAGTTGACGCATTGGCGGCCATCTCAGTATCTGGTGACTTTGCAACCAACCCCATTTGATCACGCAGCCACTGAATCGCTGAACCGGCGACAAACACCGAGCCTTCAAGTGCGTAATTAATTTTGCCGTCAATGCCATACGCAATCGTTGTCAACAAATTGTTCGCGGACATGGTTGGTTTTTCACCGGTGTTCATGACAATGAACGAGCCGGTGCCATAAGTATTTTTAACCATACCAGGTGCCAGCGCCAACTGACCGAAAAGTGCACTCTGCTGATCGCCGGCCATCCCTGCAATCGGCACAGCACTGCCAAAGAAGTGATAAGCCGCCCCTTCGCCGTATATTTCGGAGTTACTGTGCACTTCAGGCAGGATCGCGCGCGGAATATTCAGCAGTTGCAGGATGTCGTCATCCCAATCCAACGTATGAATGTTAAACAACATGGTTCGACTTGCGTTCGTATAATCAGTCACGTGAATAGCGCCACCAGACAACTTCCAGCTTATCCACGTATCGATCGTGCCAAACAATAACTCGCCATTTTCTGCGCGTTGCTGGGCACCGGGAACATGGTCCAAAATCCAACGAATTTTAGTCGCAGAAAAATAGGCATCAATCAAGAGACCGGTTTTCTCATGAATGGCATCCCCATGCCCTGCTTTGCGCAACTGTTCAGCAATGCCATTCGTTTGCCGTGACTGCCAGACAATCGCGTGATAAATCGGCAAGCCAGTCTTTTTATCCCAGACCACCGTCGTTTCGCGTTGATTCGTGATCCCAAGTCCGGCAATTTGACTAGGCTGAATCCCGGTCGAAATGAAGGTGTCTGCGATCGTTGACAACACGGCTTCCCAAATTTCATTAGCATCATGCTCAACCCAACCAGGTTCAGGAAAATATTGGGTAAATTCTTTTTGCGCCTCACCCACCATGTTGCCGGCGTGATCAACGATAACCGCCCGCGTGCTGGTGGTTCCTTCGTCGATTGCCATCATATACTTGTCTGCCATTTCTGTATCCCCCTGCTAATGACTGTTGCCGCTTTCAATTCAGTATACCGGATGTAGCGAAGGAGGTTAAGGTTCAGATGGTTTAAAAATCCCACCGCCTCAAGTTTAGCCTTATTGCAACGATTAGATCCGGCATGCTATAATGAAGATACAAAGAGGGGCGCTGGCCTCAAACAGCACTCCCTAAAAAGACCGTCACCAAAACTTCGTCAAAAGGTTTGGTGACGGTCTTGTTGTTGTCTAAGATTTGAAATTGGCATCGTTGCGACGCCTTGATACTGCATGCTATAATGAGGACACAAAAGGGAGCACCGGCTAGGATCAGTACTCCCCCTGACAAGGCCGTTGAAGACGGTCGACATTCGTTTAAGCAATCAATTAAGACCGTCAAACTCGTCAAAAGTTTAGTGACGGTCTTTTTGTTTGTCTATGATTGCTACCACAATCGTGATGATGAGTGCGATCAATGATAGTATGAAACCACCAAAGACCAGCATCAGCATCAAGGCGTCAGCAACGGACAACTAGGCACCTCCCTTCGTATAGATTTTGATCATCGCGCATAGGCGACCACCTCACAATACGTTGGATTTGCCAACCGTCATTCACTTTCTTGTCTCATCCATTATGCCATACCAAATAGCAAAACGCTTAGAGTCGCAAAGATTCTAGGCGTTTTTTAATTACTCGTGTCACCGTGGTAGCGACTGCTTTTGAAAATATGCAATACTTTTCCAGCAGTGCTTACAATTCTGGCTCAATGAAGCCATAGGTTGAGTCTGTCTGCAGCCCCCAGAACTCAGGAAGCTTGTAGCTGATGGCGTATTCCAAATGACTTGCTGCGTCAAATGGCAGGTAGGTTTGCCGGAACTGCTGGATAAAGGTTTGTTGTTCAGGGCGCTCGGGAAAATAAGCGGTCACAAGTGCCGCATCAATGGTCCCCGCCAAATTGCGCTGGGTGTATGGCAATTTGTACGGGTCAAGGCGGCTGTCATCACGAATGCGTTGGTACACGGATAAAAAAGCCTCAGGGTGACTAATCTGATCCGTATTGATATAGGCTGCATTAATATTGTTGACCGTGTACTGAACGGCTTGGTCACCGATCATGCGCAATCGTTTGATGACAACATAAGCTTCCTTGTCTGCCAAGCGTAGATTTTGCCGCACAACTGGGTCATCGCCAAAAGCAACACTCAAAACCTTCGTCCATTCTGGCTCGGTTTTGGCCATATTGAGATCAGTCAGGTAAACAACCCGACGATGACTTTCTTTTGCCACAAAAGTGCCGCGGCCTTTAATACGTGTAACGCGATTTTCTGTTTGTAATAAGTTCAAAACTTTGACCGCGGTCGTTGAGCTGACATCAAAGCGGCTTTTAAGTTCTGCCTCACTGTAAAAGCGATCACCTTGATTGAGACGGCCTTGATCAAGCTCGCTGATCAACACATCTGCAATTTCTTGATACTTTGGCTTGGTCATGACAGAGACTCCTTGTTTTCCGTACACTTTCACCAACCCCATTTTTGAGTTGGTGACCGTTTACTCGTAATCTATTTGGGCAATTCGAACCACCCAGTCACTCCCATAAGGATAACCCGTTGCATCAACTGTGAGAACCTTTTTATCTAGATCTTGCGTAAAACTCAGCACTTCATCATTATCTAGCCAGTGAATGCGCTGAATTGGTTGACCAATGCCAACAAACGAACGCGGATTAACCCCTTCACCGCCAAGCACCACATTATCATTACCGACAACTTGCAGGTCCAAAATGCATAAGTAATCATGGTTCGATGTGTGCAAGACAAAGTCACGCGTACCATGTGCTGAAGTTACTGGCGCAGGTCGGCCTTTGTACAACACGGGTGCCGCCATCGCTGTCCATCGTCCTAGTAAGTGCATGTATGTTTGCTCTGCGGCAGGAATAGCGCCTGTCCCTGTTAGACCAATATTGACCAAGATGTTAGCGCCAATATGCCGCGCATGTGCGACCGTTTCAATCACCTCAGCAGGCGACTTATAGTTAAGATCGTTGGCAGCGATGCCCCAATGTTGATTTAAGGTGATTGAAATTTCACCAGCAACATATTTTTCGTTCGGAGCACCGTGGTAAATCTCATCAGGTGTGCGTCGCTCGTAAGTCACCACATCAATTTCCGGATCACTCACCTGGCCGCGATTCTTTAAGCCGGTATTGTTCACAATGATCGCGTTAGGTTGATAATGCCGAATCATGCCATACAGTTCAGGCAGATGCCAATCAGCGTCTTTTTTGTTCCAGTTGCCGTCAAACCAAAACCCGCCAACTGGGCCATAGTTGCGACATAGCACCTCAACCGATTTTTGCAGATACGTTAAATACGCCGGAAAATCATCATCATATAACGGTGTGTGCCAATCATAGGTGGCCATATAAAAGAATGGTAACAAGTCTTCTTCACGACAAGCCGCCACGAATTCGGCAATCAAATCTCGTCTTGCTGGCGCATGCATGACATCAAAATCGCTTAATCCCTTCGTGTCATAAAGAAAAAAACCTTCATGATGCTTAGTCGTTAAAACAATATACTTTGCGCCCATCGCCTTTGCGGCGTGGGCGATTTTTTTTGCATCAAATTGTTCAGCCGTAAAAGTCTTAATCAACTGCTCATAGTCATGCTGATTGCGATGGTGAATAAATTCCGTCCACTCACCAACTGCCATCTGAGAATATAGGCCCCAGTGAATAAACAATCCTAGGCCAAGGTCCTCATAATGTTGAATGCGCGGTAATGGTTCTGTCATGTCTTCACCTCATTTGTTTTCTTATGACACATATCCTAACACATTAAGTAGCCAAATTTAAATTTATTTTTATCTAGACCCATTTTCGACTTAACCGTTTTCTTTTGCTTTAGTACAGCATTATAAGAATGTCCCAGAGTGTTGCCGCCGACAAACTATCGTGCTATTATTTGCGTGTGAAGTTAACTTAACACATTAAGAAAAATGGGGTGATATAGGTGTATGTTTTCGCAAGTCATGGCGATTATGCTGCCGCAACACTCGCAAGTTGTGAGCTAATCGCTGGCAAATTATCCAATTTCGCCACGGTCACATTTCATGATCCAATGGGGTTGGCTGATCTCATCGCGGCCTATGAAGCACTGTTCGCGAAAGAAACCGACCCAGCCAATTTTCAAATTATCACCGATATTCCAAATGGATCACCTGCCAATGCCGCCTTACAGTTCAAGCACAAGCATCCAGGTGTTCGCGTCTTCTCTGGGTTGTCGCTCGGCTTGGCATTGGCGTTAGCAACTGGTACGCCCATTGCCGAAGCGCTTAAGGAGTCGCAGGCTATTGCTAAAGAACTCTTTCTCAAAGGCGAGTCTCAAGCTGAGGCGCCGGCAGACACGGCTGTGACATCAACTGAAAAAGCATTTGTTCCTGCACCTGAAAACACAAACACTGGCGATCCATTGATCAACGTCCGGGTGGATGCCCGCCTAATCCACGGACAAGTCGCCACCATGTGGACACGCACGCTGAATGCCACGCGCATCATGGTCGTTGACGATCAGATCGTCCAAAGCGAAGTTCAAAAAATGACGCTAAAAACCGCTGTTCCCGGTGGCGTTCATTTAAGTATTTTGACACCATCAGGAGCTGCTAAACGAATTTTAGCAGGTAACTATCAGGGACAGCGGGTTTTTGTCATCGTTCGCAATCCAAAAGCATTACAAGAAATGGTTGAAGCCGGTGTCACCTTGAAAGCCGTGAATGTTGGCAACATCTCCATGGCGGCAGGTGCCAAGCAAATCGCCAAAAGTGTCGCCGTCACGCCTGATAATATCGCCGTTTTTGACTATCTAACAAAACACGGCGTTGAGCTATATCACCAAATGGTCCCGAATGATCAAAAAGTTCCTTTCAATACGCTACTTAAAAACAAAGCGTGAGCTGGACCGGTTAGAAACCGGAACATAAGCGGCCAGGGTCCTTATGTGCAGGTTTCTGAGCCAGCGAACGCGTTTAAAAAAGGAGAGTGAGTTCTATGGCAATTGCATGGTGGCAAATTCTACTACTGACAATGTTGGCCTTCTGGATGATCATTGACCAGATCACCGTCGGCATTTTAACAAATTATCCTTTACTCTACGGTTTTGTATCCGGCATCATCATGGGTGACGTCAAAACTGGCCTAGTTGTTGGCGCAACGCTGCAATTGATGGTGCTTGGTGTCGGTACTTACGGCGGCGCCAGTATGCCAGACTTCATGACTGGGGCCATCATTGGAACAGCCTATGCCGTCATCTCAGGAAAAGGTATCAACTTCGCCATTGGCCTCGCGGTGCCAGTTGGTTTATTGATGGTACAACTGGACGTTCTTGCCCGTTTCACCAACACCTTCTTCCTACATCGCGTGGACCGCTACATCGAAAAAGGCGACACGAAGCGCGTCGCCCGCAATATCGTTTACGGTGTCTTCCCATGGGGCCTTTCTCGGGCCATTCCAGTGTTCGCAATGCTCGTTGTGGGTAACACCGTGGTTCAAAAAGTGGTCAACGCGATGCCGCAATGGCTATCAAAAGGGCTAACCGCGGCTGGCGGTATTCTGCCAGTTGTCGGGATCGCCATTTTATTACGCTTCCTGCCGACAAAACGATTTATCTCGTACTTAGTCATTGGCTTTCTGGCAGCGGCCTATCTCAAGGTGCCGATGCTGGGCGTTGCTTTGCTAGGTTTGGCATTAGCCATCATTTATTACAAACAAGGCAGCCATCAATCAAGTGATCATCATGACGATCAGGATACAAACAAAGGAGGCTATGAAAATGCCATCGGCGAATACGAAGACTGAACTGCCAGTCAAACTCACCAAACATGATTTATTTCAGGCAAACTGGCGCTGGCTTTGGGGCAGTCAAATCTGTTGGAACTACGAGCGAATGATGTCAACCGGTTACTTATTTACGATGTTGCCAACATTGAAAAAGCTCTACAAAAATGATCAGGATCTCATCGAAATGATGAAGATGCATAATCAATTTTTCAATACCAACGCGTACGTTGGTGGCTTCATCGTCGGCATGGACATGGCCATTGAAGAAAAACAAGGCCGCAAAGCTGAAGACACCGTTGCCGGCTTAAAAACGGGCCTCATGGGTCCTTTTGCAGGTGTTGGCGATACGATTGTCGGCGTCATCCTGCCAACGATTTTCGGTTCAATCGGCGCGTATATGGGGCTGAAGGGCAATCCAACCGGTGCAATCTTATGGTTACTCGTAAATTTCGCTGTCCTTATCCTCCGATTCTTCCTCCTGCCCCTTGGTTATTCGCAAGGTGAAAAGCTCATCTACGCGACAGGCGATAAGCTGAATCGCATTACGGATGCTGCAATCCTGCTGGGGGTCACGGTCGTCGGTGCGTTAATTCCAACAGTAATCTCCGCCAATGTACCATTGGTCTTCAAAACCGGCAAAGTCGTCCTCAAGGCACAGACGGTTTTGGATCAAATCATGCCGTCGCTCGTACCAGTAGCATTAGTCGCTTTATGTTACTGGCTATTAGGCAAAAAGAGAATGAATTCGACCCGACTGATTGTGCTAGTGCTGATTCTTGGGATCGCGCTTGGCGCATTTGGTATTATCGGAAAGTAAGTCGTCATAAGTATCACTGTCTCAGTTATCAAAAAGGCGCAAGCAACGTGTTTAATATCACGATGTTTGCGCCTTTTTACTTTCCATGAAACAACTTGCTGCGTTTTTTGTGGTGGTCGTCATTGACTTAAGCTAAAGTTTCTTTACTTCCCACAATTTTAACTCGTCAATGACTTTACCGACTGGCGATCTGCTCATGTAAGGCAACAATCTCGCCCGCCAAATCCCGGAAAGTAATCGCCGTCATCACATGGTCCTGTCCATGCACCATCAGTAACGATACCGGTTGATGTTCGCCGCTTGCCTCAGCGGTTAGCATGCCGGTTTGTGCTTGGTGTGCCTCCGCCAGAAATTGATCGGCTTCTTTTAGTTTGGTTTCAGCTTGAGTAAAGTCACCAGCTTTGGCAGCTCTAATTGCTTCAACCGCTGCCCCTTTTGCATTGCCGCCTGCCATGATTAACTGCATGACGACAAGTTGTTGTTGTTCATCCATAAAAGCGTCCCCCTTAATAGCCTTGAGCGCCAGCACTGTCTTTATGTCCTGCAAGCAGGTTGTTGACGCCTTTTCGGCCTGTTTATGCCATCAAATCAAGCGCTGTTTGTAGAACATGATCGCCTTTCATCAGCCCGTAATCTTGCATATTAATGACCGCTACTGGAATCGTCAGCGTCTTTTTAAAGTCACTTTCTAAGTAACGCACTTGCGGCCCAAGCAGCAACACATCAGGGTGCTCAGCTGCTAATTGATCCTGAGCATCGGAAGCTGATGCGGCAAATATTTTGACATGAGCATCTGTCTGCTCAGCAGCATCCAGCATTTTTCTAACCAACATACTGGTCGACATACCTGCTGCACAAACCAGCATGATCGTCTTCTCATTTTCAGCCATGATTCTTTTCCTCACTTTCAAATGGACGCAACGTTGGCGCCACCAGTCCAGTCGCCGCCACCTGACTAAACCAGTGACCTGATTTTTTGAGTGACTTTGTTTGATTGCGTAGGTCATTACGAATCAAACCGTACCGATTCTTGTAAGCATTCAGCCATGACCAGCAGTCAATGCCGGTCCACACGAAGTAGCCATGACAATTAGCCCCTTCTGCGATAGCCTGGCTTAAGAATCGCAGGTGATCGGTCATAAACTGAATGCGATAATCGTCTTGGACCATACCGTCTTTCAAAAACCGTTCTTCGTTTGCTACCCCTATACCATTTTCAGCCACAAACCAAGGCAGATTGTCGTAGCGACGCTTAATGGTCATTGCAATGTCATATAATGCGTCTGGGTATATTTCCCAGCCTTTATCCAAATTCATTTTTCGGCCTGGCATGTCGTAATTGTCAAAATAGATGTCAGGCAACCACGCTTGTAAGCTATCTGGTGAAACAGCCGGGGCTTGCACCCGGAACGGATGGTAGTAGTTAACCCCAAGGACATCAATTCGGTTGGCAGCAATCACTGCGAGTTCATCAGGAGTTGCCTCCCATAAAACGCCATCTCGTTTGAGTCTTGCTACCAGCTCTTCTGGAAAACGGCCATGAATAGCTGGCTCTAAATAAAGATCATTCGCCCACTGTTCCGCAAATCGCGCCGCAGCCAAGTTCTCAGGTGCCTGCGAGGCCGGATAAACCGGTGTCAGATTAACAATTGTGCCAATCGTTCCTTGCGGCTGCCGATTGATCTGCCGAAACGCCGCCACAGCTTTGGCGCTAGCTAAGTTCAGGTTGTACGCAGCTTGCACAGCCAGCCGCCCATCGACAATATTAGGATAGTGAAACTGATATAAGTATTGACCGTCAACGATGACTTTAGGTTCATTAAAGGTAAACCAATGCGTCACCTGATCGCTATACAGTTCAAAACAACGCGTGGCAAATTTCACATAGAGATCCACCACATGCTTTGACTGCCAGCCGCCATATTGATGTTGTAACGTCACTGGTAAGTCAAAATGATGCAGATTCACATACGGCGTGATACCAAGTTGATGCATAGTCTTAAAAACTCGGCGATAATAATCGGCCCCTACTGGATCCACCGTGCCTGATTCAAGATCGTCAATCAGGCGCGTCCACTGAATCGAGATTCGTAATGCCTGCACGCCTGCTTGCTTCAACAAAGCAAGATCGTTTTCATAATCGTTGTAGAAGTTCGAGGCAACATCCGGACCAACGTTGTGGTAGAAGTCTTGTGGCCGAGTATGGTAATGATAATCAAAAATATTTTCGTGCTTTTTATGAAAAGTGCCTTCTGCCTGCGGACCGCTGGTTGCCGCTCCCCAGACAAAGTCAGCATCAAATTGAATGGTCATGTCTTAGCCTAAATGCGCTTGCCAGACGAGAAGCTAGTCTGACTTGCGCTCCTTTCTATACTCGATTTCTGATGTCAGCGGCTGCGTTGATGCTGTTGAAAATTAACTGCGGCGCCGTATAAATTGGCTTCAGCCTGAAACTTGGCAATGCGAACGATTGGCCGAATGGGGGCAATTTCGACTTTTGCCATCACAACATCGAGCGCCTGATTCAAATCTGCAAGCAAGTCAGAATTTTGGGAAATGCCACCGCCAATGACAAAACAATCTGGATCAAGACTGTACTGCAAATTGAAAATGGTTGTCGCCAGCACCTGTAGCATGTCACGAACGGCTTTCTGGGCTAATGGCTGTCCGGTTTTGGCCAGTTCGTAAAGGGCTTTCCCGTCCAAATCAGTGCCATTTGCCCGGTTGTAGCGATCAGTCGCGTTCACAATGGTACCAAGATGACTGACCGTGTCGTCATTGCCGTACAACATATAGCCAAACTCGCCGCCTAACAGATGTCGACCACGATGAATCCGGCCATCCAAAACGACCGCACCGCCAACCCCAGTGCCTAATACCAGAAAAATGACGTCACGAACATCCGCTGCTGCACCGGCCTGAACTTCTGCCAGTGCGGCGCAATTGGCATCATTTTCGATGGTGACAGGCAGCTGGAAACGTTTGGTCAATTCAGCCACAATTGGAAAATGGTGAATATACGGAACCGCACTGGCACCGCGAATGATGCCTGTAGTTTGATCCACGGAGCCGGGACTGCTGATGGCCACACCGGTAATGGTTGCTTTGCGTTGCAATTCATGAACCTGAGTTTGAAGCGCCTGGTAAAACGAGGCCAATGTCTGCGGTGTTTTCACACTGGTCTGGTGAGAAATACCAGACACTTCATCGTAACAACCGAATTTAAGGGTTGTGCCGCCAATATCAATGACTACTAAACTCACAGTGCCACTTCCTCTTTTTGATCACTTAGGTAGTCCAACGCCAATTGACAATAAGTCATGTTTGCCCACGAAAACCACGTTCGCGTGAATTGTGCGGGATCGTCTTTGTGCACGCCTTCATGACATTGGCCGGTACCGGCTGTTGTGGCGGCAATCGTGGCAAGTTTTGCTGCCTTCTCCGTTTTGCTTTCAGCCACTAAGCCTGCCATTGCCACTGCAATCGGCCAAACATATTCCGGCGGGGTGTGCTCGCTACCAATGCCTGCAAAAGCTTCTCCTTGGTAGTAGTACGGATTTTGTCTACTCAAAATAAAGGTTTTGGTTGCCAAGTAAATCGGATCGTCAGCTGCAATGGCCCCCAGAAAAGGTAAACTCAACAAACTTGGAACATTCGCATCATCCATGAAACGTGTCCTGCCAAGGCCATCCACTTCATACGCCAAACCTTGATCCCCGCTCGGCAACGTTTGAATCGCATACTTAGCAATGCCTCGCTCAATTGCTGTCACCAAAGTTTGTGCTCGTGCAGCCAAGGACTGGTGATTGGCCGGAATCAGCGGCAACAAGCCTTTCAAAACCGTTTTTGCAAACAAATTGGCTGGAATATGGTACCCATATTCACACCGGTTATCACTCGGCCGGAAGCCATCCCAGATGAGCCCAGTATAAGCAACAGGGGTGCCATAACCGTTATTTGGCAAAGTATCGTTAGCTGCAGTGTCACGCCGGCGGAAAAAATAGGGTGACTGTTCATGATGCTGTTCCTGTTCAAAAATATCTAAAATGACCGCGAATGTTTCCCAAAAAGTCGCATCAAACAGCGCTGCATCGCCTGTTTCAGTATGCAACCGCAACGCCAACAGCAACGGTGCACATAGCGTATCAATTTCGAACTTGCGCTCCCAGACTTGTGGTGAAACCGAAATATTGGTTTCATCGTCATCGCGCCAATGAGCCGCATTGGCCGTCTGATTAAAGGCATTGGCATACGGATCAAGCTGCACGAACGCCAATTCTCGTCGTAGGACACCTTCAAGAATCGGCTTTAAATCAGGCACGTCTTTGATGAGCTGTACATAAGGCAACACTTGAAAGGTTGCGTCTCGTAGCCACATCGCCGGAATATCGCCGGTCGCAACAAAGTAGGTCCCATCCGCCTGCCGACTTGTGGCCTTCATCAGCGCATCCGGCAGTAAGGTGCGAAACATTTGCTGAGCCGGGGCATCTGGTAATGGATGCTCATCAGCAAAAGCAGTAAGTGCCGCTGCTAACGGTCGGCTGTCTTCAGTCATAGCGACTCCTTTTTCGATGCTAAGCTGATGTGTCGCGGATAGATACCGTACGTACGAATCTCTCCCGGTTTGAAGGCTGGCAGCTTAAATGTGGTGACATCGGTGGCAAGCGTTTGCTTCGTTTCATGATTGAGATTCAATTGACGAATACTTGCCGCAACTTCAAGGATAAAGTCTCCTGCTGTTACCACAGTGACATCGGTCGGGTTATAAACGCGAACTAGGTAGCCTGCATGGTCAGGCGTTTCACTGACACTCGACACAACCAGATCGCGACTCACCAGTTGCACAGGTGACTGATGCACTAGGTTTGTCTGATCAGTGTTGATCGGGAAGTATTGCAAAGGCGTGGTGAAACGATCCAACGTCTGTGTTTGATAGCCAAGGCTGCCAATTGCCAACGACTGAACCCGTCGTTGCAATTCCGCCGGGACAAAATCAGCATCAAGGCAACTCCCGCCTTGCATTTGCCGGGTCCCTAAAAGTTGACTATCAGGCGTCGGCACATACTTGGTCTGCAGGCCAGAGGCATCACCAGGCCGCCGTTTTAAGTCAGGTCGGCCAAGGTACCCGACACCGCGGAACATAGTAACGGCTAACTGGTCAAATTGATCACCAATCAACTGAAATTCTTTTTCGCCTAATCCTAAGAAGGTCCAGCTCGTTTTGTCATCGTGCGTATTGGCAAAATGAATGAGCGGCCGCAATGCCGTCGGTTCTTCATGATAACCAATGGCGCGCCAATCTTTGAGATGTGGATCAATCACCGGACGAGCGGCAATTCCGAATGGCGTATCGGCAAAACTCGTCTGTGCTTGCACCGGTGTCTTCAGAATTAAACGGAGTCGATGATCACAAACGGTGTTTTCAACGGTAAATTCAAAATGAATCACCGGATCATCAGCGGCCAACTTCAAGACCAACACATACGGCATCCCGACACTGGCCTTTTTGGCTGCACGTTGAGCTAGATCACTTGGCAACTGCCATTGACCACGAAAGACAAGTTCGCTTACCAGTTTCCCTTGCTGACCCGTGACCTCGGCTTCAGCCAGCGTCAAGTCCAGCAGCCAGTCTTGAAAAGCCGGCGAGTAGTCATAGGTATCACCTTCATCACCGCCATCGTCAAAATGAAACGGGTTCACAAACGATTGCTTCGTGCGTCGATCAACCAACACCAGCTGGCCCTTGTCGAATGTCAGCGTGTAATAGGCGTTGCTAATCGTTGTGCTCGGCTGACGATCCGTTACGCACTGGCCCGCTTCCTCAAGCGTGAAGCCCACCCAATCCATCGCCTTCATTGTCAATGGCACGACAATCGTTGTCCGATAATAAACATCAGGTTTTTCCTGTGCTGGATCGCGCCGCAAAACGGCGTTATCAACTTTCACCTGTTTTAAGATTTCATACGCGACGACTTCACCATTTTCATCTTTAAGTGAAAAATGCTTGCCACGCGTTGCCAGCGTGATCTCACCATTTTGATGAACGGGCCGCACCGTTGGATTCCAGAAAAAGACATTTAGCGATGCCGGTGCTCCGCTAGCCAGTTTGCGTAAAAGATAATCGCGGACTGATTCTGCCAGTTGTAGCGCCTCAACGCCGCGTTGGTAAATATCTTGATTCGTCGCATCTGAATTGCAGCCGCCTGATGAATCATGTGCTTGGCCACGGGCGATGGCACGCCAGATATGAGCCACCATCCCATCTTGCGCTTCGATGCCTTGATGAGCCGCAATCACCATCATCGGTTCAACCACATCGACCATCAAATGCTCAAGCCGATCGTACAAATGCTTTAAATCTGCTCGCGATGAATAAATGCCGCGATGAATTTTCGATGCTGACGGATCAATGAACTCGCCTTGATAGGTTGGCAAATCAGAACTTGTTGCTAAAGCTTTGAAAAAATCCGGATAGTTGTCTTCCACCAATTCAAAGTCGGACGTCTGCTGATTGGCGTACTGAAGCCGATCCTTCAAGTTAAAGTCGACTGCTCGTTGATCACCACCCACTGGCAGCGCTAAGTCATGTGCTTGCGTATCTGTGGCAATACGGTGTAGCAAAGCCGCCGTATCATCGTTTTCAATTAGGTCAACGCCTGCATAGTAACCATTCTTGATATTAGCCGCTAGAACTTTTGAGCCATCATTAGCCGTCCAGTAGAAGTAACGGGCATTCTTTTCATGCGGCATCCCGCGCCAAAAGACAGTGGCGGTAATGTCAAAACCTTGATAAATCTTCGGCATATCCTGTCCTTGACCAAATGAGTCAGGCAGATAGCCAACTTTCATGACGCCGCCCAAGTCAGCCGCTAATTTGTGGCCAAGCTGCAAATTACGAACGATGGCTTCACCACTCGTTACCATCTCGTCAATTTGAGTGTACCAAGGGCCAATGAAAAGCCGCCGTGCTTTGACAAAGCGCATCATGGCTGCTCGTTTATCCGGGTTTGTCTGCAGATAATCGTCGACAATCGCCAATTGCCCATCTAAAAGGTAACTATCCAGCTGATTATCGGCGAGTGCCTGTAAGACTTCTGCCATGTGATAGGCAAATTGAACCCGTGCTTGCTGGCGCGTGAAATACCATTCGAAATCCCAATGTGTATGGGCAATAACATGAACTTTCTGCATCAAATAAACTTCTTTCTATTCTTTATCGCTCGTTAAGTTTGCAACTCATTAAGCTGCTGCCATTTGTCGCTCGTTGCGTTGATTCATAATGACAAACGGTGCGTAAAGGAAAACATCAAAGATCACTAATACCAAGGCGAGAATGACGGGACTCATATGCAAGTCGCCAAGAATCCAGGTACTAAAGAAGATCGGTTCATTACCCGAGTTAAGTACCACCAGCGGCACAACCCAACCGATTGACGTCACTACATAAGCCACAATGGCATTAAACAGCGGTACGACAATCCAAGGAATGAACATGATCGGATTCAAAACAATTGGCAGTCCGAAGATCACCGGTTCATTAATACCGAAGCAACCTGGCACCAGCGCCAATTTTGCAACTTCGCGCTCCTTTTCGCCTTTTTTAGCAAAAATCAACATGGCAATGATGAGGCCAAAGGTAGCACCGGAACCGCCAATCATGGCGTACACATTCGTCATGGTGTTAGGCGCGATCGAAATATCGGCAAAACTTTTGGTTTCAGCAAACTTAGCAACATTTTGTAAGAATAGCGGTAACCAGAAGGCCGATACGATCCCCCAAACAATGTTGAAGCCGTGCAAGCCAAGGAACCACAGAATTTGTTCTAGTAAGATGACAACAATGATAGCTGGTAATCCTGTACCCACGGTCAACAGCGGCTTAATCACGACCGTCGCGATCAATTGAATTAAGCTTGCATACCCCATCGCCTGCAGCCCAATTCGAGCAAGCCCAAAGAGCAACAACACTTCTGCCATTGGAATTAAGGCAAAAAATGAATCAAAAACATTTTGTGGGACGCTGCCGGGCATTTTGATCGTGAATTTGGAACGGCTAAATGCCGCGAAAAGGGCAACAGCCAACATTCCGACAATCAAGCCGGTAAACATCCCTTCATAACTAAAAAGTGATGACGCGAAGCCTTCAATCACCTTCGCCTTAGGATCGGCAAAGTTCACATTGTTGGGTACCATCACAAAATATGCAGAGAAGGCTAACAACGTGGCGATAATAATGTTCATACTCTTGTTTTCATCGCGCTGTTTTAATTCAACTGCGTAGGAATAGGCGCTTGAGATCACGACAATCAAACCAACGATGCCAAGGGTTGCGACGCCTAAATAACCGAATAAATTGCTAATACTTGTCAGCCAACCCCAGTGAAGATTTTGAGACTTAATCAAGGCATCCAACTGCATCTTGATTAAGTTAGAAAAAGACCCAATCACTGTAAACGGAATCGTTCGAACAAAGGCGTTCTTGACCGCCCGTAAAATCGTGTTGTTTTGAACCCACATTGATGCTTTAAGCAACGGTTCTTGAAGCTTATCAACATTGAACTTCATCATTAACCACCCCTAAGTAGATTTTGTTGGGACAACGCGCTGTGATATTGTCAGTTTAAAGGCGCTTTCATTTTTTGTAAAGACTTATTTTTATCTTGTGTATACAAATTTTGTGAAATAGAAAAATGTTAATATACAAATATTCAAATAATTAACAGAATGACATGCCAAATATCTGGCTTGTGTTACAATTAGTGAACAAATAATCCAGCTGAGGTGACATCGTTGTATCTATATTGGGAAATCTATTCCGACATCAAAAAAGACATCCTGACAAATCATTATCGCGCAGGCAAACCGCTGCCAACTCAGGAAGTTCTCGCCAGAACCTACCACACAAGTCGTTTGACCATCAAAAAAGCCCTTCGTATGTTGCAAGATGAAGGGCTAATCTATACCAAACAAGGATCAGGCAGCTTTGTGCGCGCCCAAGCACCAGACGACGACAAGGAATTGTTGCCGCTTGATGCACCAATTGGCGTGACTTATTCGCATCGTGATCAAAAAATCACCAGCAAGCTGCTTTATTTTGACGCCCGCTTACCAAGCGCAACTGAGCAAAAAAATCTTGGCATTAAAAGTAATGAACCTGTCTACGATATCAAACGGGTTCGCCTCGTGAATGGGCATTTTTACAGTCTAGAACACACCACCATGCCGACCAACATCGCACCGCTCGACAAGAAAATCTTGAAGGGCTCGATTTATGATTACCTTGGCAGTAAGGGCGTTCAGTTAACTGATGCCCGACGCATCTTGTATGCCACCGAAGCTGATGAAGAAACAGCCGAGGCACTCCAAATCAAACAAGGCAGTCCAGTGCTGGTTATCGAGCAGACCGCCTATGATCAAGAAGGTCACGCATTTGAATACTCGGTTTCAAGCTTCATCCGCGACCACTCGCGATTCGTTTTGAATATCCATCGCCGCTTGCCGGATTTACCGCATTAGTTTGGGGCTGTGCGAATTCATTAAAGCTGTGATTACTGACAGCCAAGATGAGGAAAACGGTCCCTCTGTACGCAAAGGGCCAGACTAACGTTTCTCTTGCCGTGCCAAACTCCGCAATCTCCGGCCAGATGGGGCTTGCGACGCGAAGCTAGAGCGGAGACGGCGCTTCGAGCCCAGTCGCTGTGTTGTTTGCACGGCCGAGCCCCATCTGGCCTACGATCGCTCCGCCTTGGCACTGAAATCCTCAATCCTCGACAGGTAATCTATGAGACAACAAAAGCCGGACAAATTTTCCTCGCATGGGAAAATTTGTCCGGCTTTCTTTACCAGTTTTAACTTGTTCTAATCTTGTCTTGCTACATTGTTTAAATTCAGTTTTTAACCACCGCTAGGCTTTCAAAGGTTCCTTCAACATGCCATCAGTTGTTTTACCGCAGGACTGATAGCTTTCTAACAATCCCAGTTTCATGAAGACCGTCTGTTGATAAGCAATCTTCGCATTCCATTCAACGGTTTCCAGAATTTCTGTGGCATGATGCAAGTCTTCGGAAGTGATCAAAACACCATGGCTGTTTAAGAGGAAGATGTGCTCTTTTGCCGCATCTCCGACTTCCTTCAGGCCATTGTAGACCGTGTCTGCAAGTTCCTTGGAGCAGGCTGGTGCGTATGGCAGTACCCGAATCGGACCAACTTCTTCAGTAACTTCGGTGACATTTGGCATATCCAATCCGGCTGTTGCCCAGAACATGGATTCTTCAGCATGGGAATGATAGACACAACGGATCTTGTCGTTGGCCCGATAAGCTTCTTCATGCATGTTGATTTCACGGGTCAGACGACCAACGCCGTCAATCAGTTTGCCGGTTTCAAGATCAACCACCAAAATTTGGGTTGGTTGCAACTTGGCATACCAGGCTTCAGACATCATGGTTGGCGTCATAATCAGATAATCTTTGCCAGCTTTAATATGAATATCCCCGTAATCAAAATCCTTGTCAGGGGTGATCCGAACGCTAATGTTGCCACCTGCAACATTGGTATTCTTCCGCATGAACATTTCGCGGGCCACTTCGGCTAAATCTTTCCGCTCATTTTCAAAGACATATTGTTCGGTCATTTTGAAATTCCTTCCTTATTTGTCCGACGCGCCAATAACTCTTCCCGTCTTTTTTCAATCTTTTCCTTGCGTTTGCGATCATAATCGCCAAACAAAATTGGATTGACTTTGACGTAAAGGATCACGGTGGCAATTCCCATCAAGAGACATAACCATGTGTTACCACCTAGCAAAGCAATTGATATCCCAATCGTATCTAGGAAAACCAAGAATGATGCTAAGGTTTTACTCACCTTTATCACCACGTTTCTTATCATGACTGGTCTGACTGAAATCCAGCCCGCTAATGTCATTCAAATCAACATCATCAGCTGTATCATTTTGCTTATCTTTGGCAGCCTTCTTTGATTCGTTCGACGCTTTCGCATCGCTGAAGTCCAAACCGCTGAGATCGCTCAGATCAACATCGGTAGCATCACTGCTGGTTGAAGCCGGTGCTGTTGGCGCAGCTGCGGCCGTGACCGGCGCTAGTGCACCGTAACGTTGACTCGGTAATTTGATCTTGATTTGATCGCGGTACAACCAGATGAACCCGAGTGTCCAAAGCACCGCCAACGCGATTGCCCACCACTGACCATTGAAAGCTTGCGCGAAGAACAAGCGGAAGTCCGGCCCTTCAAATGTGGACCATGAAAGCTGCTGACCAGCCTGAACTTTAACAGTGCCGGTTGATTTGGCCAGATTCGTGATAACTGGCGCAAAGTACGTGGCACCATATAAGAAGATCGGCGTAGTAATGATGCCCAATGTGATCATCCGCAACAGGTTTGCCCCAGTCAGTAACAACGCAGCGTTAACAAAGGACAAGTTGATGATGCCAGCGAATGGCAAGACGGTGTTGTGCGGCAAGATCATGGCGAAGACCAACATGATCGGCACCAGAATGATCACCGTAACCCACAATTCGTTACGTCCGGCAAGGATTGGCCAATCAAGGCCGATATAAACCTCACGACCTTTAAAGTGTTTCTGCATGAAGCCGCTCATCGCATCAGCAATTGGTGATAAGGCGGTCATGAAAAGTTTGGAGATCATTGGGAATAAAGTCATCGCAGTTGCCGCTTTAATCGCTAAGTTCAAGGAGCCAGAAACGGAATACCCGGCACCAAAGCCTAAAAGCACCCCAATCAAGGCACCCATGACAGTATTGTCACCCCAGACACCAATTCGCTTTTGCAACGCATCAGCGTCAAACGGCTTGTTCATAATCGGAATAAAGTCAAGCAACTTATTAAGCGGTTGCAAGATGACCGCGAATAAGGTGATAAAATGCGGTACCGTGACACCTGGCATGCCTGTCAAATCCTCAATATGCCGTTGCCACATATCACCTGCTTTCAGTTCGAAAACAATTTGAATCCCGGCAACTAAGAATCCGAAGAAGGCATTGTGCGTAAAGTACAAAACAACGACGTAAGTGAAAATCTTGTTCCAAACGTTCCACATATCAACGTTCAGGGTTTTGGTCCAGTTGAACGTCAACATCACGAAGTTAATAGCTAATAATAACGGGAAAAATAGGAACGCGGACTTGTACGACCAAGTGATGGCAGCAACCCCGGTCCAGCCGGCATCAATCGCATTCAGGCTCAAATGGAAGAGCTTGGACATGGATTTTGCCGCTGGTGAAATAGCCTCCATCATGTAGTTAACGACCAAGGTCATGCCGGAGAAAGCAACCTCCAAGGTCAAAGCGGCCACAATTGATTTTTTGAATTTCAACCCGGCAACCAGACCCAGAATTAACATGATCAATGGCACGAAGACCGGTCCACCTAAATTCAGGATATAATTAACGACGTCTTTTAAGATTGTCACGATTTTCCACCTCCTCTAGTAGGATGGGCTGTTATTTCCCAGCAGCCTGCATGTTCTTCAATGCTTGAACAATTTCTTTGTAGGATTTTTCAGGATTCATGTTCATGAAAATCGGCATCCCATTCACAACAGCGATGTTATTATCCTTGGCCAGTTCCTCCAACTGTTGATTCGGTTTAGCGATCCAGACATACACATCATAGTTATGCAAAATTTCCGGTAACTGTTTGAAATCCGTCGCATCAACCGAAATGCCTTTAACGTTATTGGTTTCAAAAAAATCTTTGATTCGACTAGCGGTTGCTTCGCTGGAAGCTACACCGGAACCACATGCAACAACAATTTTAGCCATAATAGTTTGCTCCTTATTTTGATTGGATCAGTTATTTGTTAGCAGCTTGTGTCTTGAACGTATCGACAAAGAATTGATACATTGCTTCAGGATCAGTCGTTGCCTTGAACTTGGCGACAAACGCTTTGTCTTGCAGCAGGTCCATGAAAATCTGCAATAACCCGACCTGTTGACTAGAATCGGTAATCCCCAAGAAAAACATGGCCGTTGCATCTTCAGGCTCGTTGTACCCCATTTGCAGCACCCGAACTGGCTGGGCATTTTTGACGATAGCCATAAACGGCTCGTTCACGTTCTCAGGATCGGCATGCGGTAACATGACCGAGATCTCAGGAAAAACAACCCCAGTCGGGAACTCATCTTCGCGTTTGTTAAGGGCAGCTTCATAAGTGTCCTTAGCATACCCAGCCGCGCGAATCTTCTTGGCAACATCTCTAAACAGTGTTTTTCGATCGGCAGCGTTTTCGTTGAGAAAAATTAAATCTTTGTGAATCATTGTGCTATAGTCCATCTTTATATCACCTCATCTTTTCGAGTGGCCTTAGCATTTGGAACTTTTTGAACCTTTCCCTTGTTTCCAAAGCTAATGATAAAGCGCTTACAGCCTTTTGTCTACGCTGTTAAGTGGAAGTCATCAAGGTTGACAATGGTTCATGAAAGCGGTTAAAATTTGTTCAGATAGATTCATAATAATTCATAAACTGGAGGTGTTAACTGTGTCACAAAAACCAGCTAAGTTTGAAAGACTAAATGACATCATCAGAATTTTGCGTGAAACACCGCAAATTAGTGTGGCTGAACTCAGTCGACAAATATTCACAAGTAAGTCCACCTTGCGTCGCGATTTGATTGAGCTTGAAAACACTAACATCATTCAACGCCAATACGGGATGATTCAGCTCCTGCAAGGTAACAACATTGAATTCACCTACGAAAAGCGCCGCAACGAAAATGCGCGGCTCAAGCGGATTATCAGTCATCAAATTGCTGACAAGATTCCTAGCAACGCCGCCTTTTTCATTGACGGCAGTTCAACTTTTTTCAGCTTACCTGAACTGTTGCACAATCAAGTCGGCCTGCATGTGATTACAAACAACGTCAACATGGGGCTACAATTCAATTCACTGAACAATATCGAAACCATTATCATTGGCGGTAAAATGGCTCCACGATCGGCTTCGACCCTTGGCTCAACGACCATCGAGGAAATCCAGAGTTTCCATCCGGACTTTGCGCTGCTTTCGACCGGTTCCATCGATGCAGGCGGCATTTATGTTGCCGATCCAGAGCAAGCAGCAGTCAAAGAAGCCATGATTGCCAATGCCAAGTGTGTCATCTTCGGCATTGACTCGACTAAGTTTGATCAAAGCGACTACATTCGCATTACGAACATGAATCAGATTGATGAAATCATCACAGATAAAAAGCCAAATGCCGCCTATCAAAATCTATTTGAAAAAAATCATATTCTGCTGACCTATCCGCATGAGTATCGCCAAACATCTAAAAATTGATTTGCTCATCACCATAATTAAAATCATTTTTTCCCCAGTTCAAAGCTAAGTCACTCAAGCTGACTATTCCAAATTTCAGTTGCTTAGAAACCACGATCACGTACAAAAAAGGCGGTTCAAAGCGCTCCCAATCGCACCAGTACGCGTGATTGATGAGACCCACGCTCCGGGAAAATAAGTTAACTAAAAGACTCATTTAGTCGCAGTATTTAAAAAGAACCTGCCCGAGCAATTTTTACTCAGGTAGGTTCTTTGTCATATTTGTTTTCTAGCCACCAGCGAAAACGTCAACGGAATTTGTGGCAGATCAGCCGGCATCTGCCAACCGTCCTCTTCCCGATTGAACGTCAGCATCGGCAATGCCTGCCAATCGGTGATGCGCTGCTCCCCCAGTGCTTCAATCGTTAAACCAGCCTTCAGTAGCACACTCGTTATTTCTTGAAAATCATGTGCCCAGTTGTGGTTGCGGGTGTGTTGGATTAGCCCTTTCGATCCCGCCGTGTACGAACCATCTGAATCGTAAGAGATTTCGGCCCCGCTGAAATAATTTTGCGTGATGGTAAGCCCGTCATTATCCAGTGCGAACAAAAGCGGGTGATTGTCACGTATCATGAAAACCCCGTCTGGTGCAAGTAATGCCGCGATTGAATTAGCCCAATCTTGCAAATCTGGCAGCCAAGTAATGGTACCCGCACTAGTCACGATCACGTCAAACCCCTGAGCTTCATTAGCCAGCGCCTTTGCGGCATAACGCGCATCACTTTGGACATAAGTAATATCCGCGCCGGCTTGCTTGGCAATGTCACGGGCGTAATGTAATGAATTCGGCGAAAAATCAATGCCATGAACATGGACTGCGCCTAGGCGCCACCAGCTCAAAGTGTCGGTGCCAATGTGACTTTGCAGATGCAACAGTCGCTGCCCCTTAACCGAATTTGCTGGCAAGTGCGGCAAGAGTACTTCTAAATCTCGCTTGACTGTGCCAGTCACACCGTTTGGATTGTTAATAAAGCCAGCAATGTTACCATAACCGCCACCGGCATGGATGTTAGCGCGGTCATCCCAATTGCTGAGATTGTCTTGAATATCGTGATTTGTTGGCATAAAGTTCTCCTTTTTGAGGATGCAAATTAAAGTCCGTATGGTCCTTGTCATGCTGGGAATACCTCAGTGGCTGCGGCTTGTTAGTATTAAAAATATCTCACTTGAAGATGTGATGCAAAATATCAACCATGTGTGGGCTATTTTTTAGCTGCTTGTCGCTTTAATGCCACCCTATCAGCAAAAAACCAACTAATTTTGAAGATTACGAACCAAGTCCATTTAAATATCGCGTACCACGTAATCGTGAATTCACGCTACCGACTGACGCACAATAACTTGAAATTAATAATTGTTTATGATTACATTTTTACGTCATTTTCACTTGGGTAATGGTTATGAACCTTTATACTGAAATTGACGTCAAAAACGAGCGCGCGTGAACTGGTGCAGTTAGAAACCGGCGTATAAGCAGACTTGGGCGTGATGGCTGCTTCTTCATCATTGCGACCAAAGGCCCTTACGTGATGGTTTCTGCGCCAGTGAACGCATTTAAGGAGGCATTCATATGCATAAAAGCTGGTGGCAAGAAGCTGTTGTTTATCAAGTGTACCCACGCAGTTTTCAAGACAGTAACAATGATGGCATTGGTGATCTAACCGGGGTTGTCGAGCACCTAGATTACATCAAACAGCTTGGTGTTGATGTTATTTGGCTCAACCCAATTTATAAATCACCTAATGCCGATAACGGCTATGACATTGCTGATTACGAAAAAATTATGGCAGAGTTTGGCACGATGGCGGACTTCAAGCATTTGCTAAACGAAGCACATGCACGTGGCTTGAAAGTCATGATGGATTTAGTAGTTAATCATACTTCTGATGAGCATCCGTGGTTTCAGGCTGCCAAGCAAAGTCGCACCGATCCTCACCATAACTGGTATATTTGGCGCGATCCGGTTGACGGTCATGAACCGACCAACTGGCGGGCTGATTTCGGTGGCTCTGCGTGGACCTATGTGCCAGAAGTCGGCCAATACTACCTGCATCTTTTTGCGACCAAGCAACCAGATCTCAATTGGACGAATCCTGCAGTACGGAAAGCCGTGTTCGACATGATGACATGGTGGTGCGAGCAAGGTATCGATGGTTTCCGAATGGACGTGATCAACCTGATCTCGAAACCCGAGCAATTCACTGATGATCCTTACATCGTTGAACATCCTAATGGCAGTTCATTGGGATTCATTGCAAATGGCCCGCATGTTCATGAATACCTCCGGGAAATGAATCAAACGGTGTTGTCAAAATACGATCTCATCACGGTTGGTGAGGCCCCCGGTGTCACACCTGTTTTGGCAGAGAAATATACCGGCTTTGATCGGCGCGAACTAGAGATGGTTTTCCAGTTTAAGCATATGGGGCTGGACGATGATCCACAGTTTGGAAAATGGTCCTTGCATCGGCCAAAGTTGACCGATCTTAAGCGCGTGCTTTCCGAATGGCAAACCGACCTGCACGGAAAAGCTTGGAATAGTTTGTATTGGGACAATCATGACCAACCACGAGCCGTCTCGCGTTTTGGTGATGATCGTCCAGCCTTCCGAGTTCGCTCAGCGAAAATGCTCGCCGCAACCTTGCACATGATGGAAGGGACGCCCTACATCTACCAAGGCGAAGAGCTGGGGATGACCAATATCGATTTTCCCTCCATTCACGATTATCGTGACCTTGATACTTTAAATGCCTGGCACGAGCTCGTTGATCAACAGCATGCACTGACCTCTGAAGACTTGCTGAAACGAATCCATCGGCGCTCGCGTGACAACGCCCGCACACCAATGCAATGGGATGCCACGCAACATGCGGGTTTCACAAAAAGTACCCCTTGGATCAAGGTCAATCCAAACTATCAGACCATCAATGCAGCGGCTGCATTGGCAGATCCTGATTCAGTCTTTTTCTTCTATCAAAAGCTCAATCAGCTGCGCAAGCAATACCCAGCTCTCATTGTCTATGGTGATTATGAGTTATTGGATCCAGACGACCCAGATGTCTTTATGTATCGGCGTTTTACCGATGATCAAGAGTTGCTCGTTATCAACAACTTCACCGATCAGGAACAATCCCGCCCAATTAGCACGCGCTTGCCTAAAAACGCACGGCTAATGATCAGTAATTATGCTGACGATCGTGGTGACGTTTTGCGGCCTTATGAAACACGCAGCTATCTTGGCGAACGGCGTTAAAGAACCAATATTCAATATCTGTGACAAAAACTAAAGCGTCATTTTAACGCAAAAGTGTAACGATGGTTTGGATTAGAACTCACTGCACCACCTAACCTCAAGTAACAAGGCCAATCGCTTCAGGTCACCACATTAGCCTTTATGAGCAGTCAAATTTTCACCTTGTATGAATAACACAATGAACATTTCAACGTCACAATTTCATCACACCTAGCCTGTAGTATTAGCAATATAGAGATGAGCCACCCACTCATTCCTACAAACCCCAACCCAACTTTTTCATTTTTACTCCTCCAAAGTAGAAATCGCCAGTCGGCCTCCCACCGGCTGGCCAATACATAAGCAAACCCGCGTATGAATGCGCGGGTTTTTGTTTGGCTTTATTTAGCAATAGGCACAACTTCCCTAGTCAGTTTATATCATTAAGAACAGGTATTGTGAGTTTGGAGGGGTATTCGTTTTGAAGAAAAGAACATGGGTGATAACAATCACAGGTGTCGCCATTTTATTGGTGATTACATTTGGCGTCATACTCATTCAGAAAAACAATGCAGAACGCCGATTATCATTAGGGCGCTCAAGAGCATCAAGTATATCGGCATCAAAAGCGAAAGCATCAAAGTGGCAAGTCTCTGTTTCGGAAGCACAAAGCACCGCAAACTCAAAATTTTATGCAGATAAAACGTCAAAAGACGCGGTAGCTTCATCAGCCATTGTCGCATCTGAAGCAAAGAGTAAAGCAGAAGCCGTTAATCATGTTGACTTCGATAAGTTGAGCAAAATTGACCAAGCAAAAGCGGCTATCTATTACGGATTAGGCAACATGCAATATTTTAACGACAAAAGCGTCAGTAATTACCCCGGAGACGCTGTTTATTCGAGTAGCGGCGTTGATGTGGTCTTTGTAAAAGATATGTCCGCAGGCATTGGCAGTACACCTTATTTAGTAGCGCCTCATCTTTCTCAAGTAAGTGCTGCAGCACCAGTATTTTCATACGTCGAACTAGGTATGCAAGCAGATGGTCACCGACCTGAAGGATTGACATATGGAAAAGTTGATGATAATTCCTCCAGCTTTGTTATCGATCCAAGATTACATGCCATTGGTCTTTCCTTTTCAACAGTAAACGACTGGATTAATTCACATGGAGGCATGGTCGCTGTTCAAAAAATCAACATCAACCGTTTTATTGATTTTGACCAAGAGTAATGCCAATTTTGCCAGCAAACAACTAAATTGATTCTCGCAAATTCAGTATGCAAACCAAAATTTAAGGGTGATGCCAAGTGTGACTCAAAAATAAAGAGCAATAGTTTAGTTCTTTTTACTAGCTGCTCAAATCTGTTATTTTTCTGTATTTGAATAACACAAAGACCATCTTTGCGTCACAATTTCGTCACACCTAGCCTGTAGTATTAGCAACATAGAAATGAGCCACCCACTCATTCCTACAAACCCCAACCCAACTTTTTCATTTTTACTCCTCCAAAGTAGAAATCGCCAGCCGGCCTCCCACCGACTGGCCAATACATAGGCAGACCCGCATGATTTCGCGGGTTTTTGTTTGACTTTAATTAACGATGGATAAAATGCTCCCACAAGGCAATTGGCAGTCTTTTTGTCTTTCGAATTGGACCACGCCTAGTTCTTTCTGTGTTGCTTTACCATACTAAAGTGAGCCAAATCATGTGTAGCAGATGATACCAAAATGCCTCTGCAGGGCTGAGCAATCAGAAAAAGGCCATTAGATTTCTCCCAGAAGTCCAATGGTCTTTTTCGATGCCTAACGCCCGCCCTCAAGCACATTGCCGATCAGCAAGCCCTACAAATATTTACTGCCTTCCCGGATCGCCAACGGACTGAGCGCATGGACAGCTATGAATGTTCGCACCCAATCTGGGTCAAACTTACTATACTGCCGCAAAGACCACCCGATGGCCTTCTGAATAAAAAATTCATTCGTGTCCAAATCAGCCAAGATAGCTTTGCTAAGCAGCGCCGTATCCATCGTTTCTTTTTCTAGCAGTTGTAAATTAATCCCGATACGTCGTAACCAAAAATTCGGTTGATCGAAAAACAAATTAAAGACAGCCAGTTTCTGATCAGGGTGCAGCTTCACATAGTCTGCAAAAACCTTACGCCAAGCATCCACTGTATCCCACCAGCTTTTCTGCACAACAAGTTGTCGAAAAGCCTGCATATCCGAAAAGTGCCAGCGCTTGATGTGATCAAGTGCCAAATCAATTGCCACATATTGGTATTCCCGGGCATCGCGTTGATACAACGCATCAATCCAAACTCGAATCGTTGGTAAGTCCTCACCGCGACTGGCTTTAAGCAACGGTTTCGTCTGTGCCTTGCGTTCCGGTGTTTTGAGTCCTAAAAATGGAAATTGGTTCTTCATATACTTCGCCATTTGCGGCGCTTGCGTTGGATCGCCGCTTAGTTCAAAATCTAAAGACTGCATATGTTTTCTCCAACCATCTACAAAAAGTACGATGCCCTCACCAACGAGAACATCGTACTTTTTGAATGCTATCCACGATGTGCGTCCAAAATCTCTGGGCCATGTGTTGTGCCAACCACCACGGTTTTGACCAAATCTAAAAACAAGCCGTGCTCCACAATACCGACCTGCTTATTCAGCCATTCAGCCAGCAGATGCGGGTGCTCGATTTTGCCCAGATGCAAGTCAATGATATAGTTCTTGGAATCTGTCAACGCCTTGCTTCCATCTTCATTTAAGCGGTATGCCGGTTTAAGTCCTTCGTCGGCCAACCGTTGCAACAGCTTGCCGCTGCCAAAAGGGATCACTTCAAGCGGCAGTGGAAATTTGCCAAGGATATCGACCAACTTGGTTTCATCCACGATCCAGATGTTGCGGGCCGAGTTGATAGCAACGATCTTTTCGATTAAGTGCGACCGGCCGCCACCCTTGATGCCCTGAAAGTGCTTGTCGACTTCATCGGCGCCATCAATCGTCAAATCAATTTGGCCAACCTCGTCCAGTGCTTTCATTGGGATGCCCAGCGATTCTGCTTGTTTACGCGTACGAACACTGGTGGCGACACCGGTTAGATTGAGATGCTCGTCTTTGATTCGTTGCGCAATCGCTTCGACCAAATAAACCACTGTCGAACCTGTCCCCAAACCAATTGTCATACCGTCTTCAACAAACTCAGCTGCTCTTTGCGCGGCTTCCTGCTTCAACTTATTCTGGTCCATGGCCAACCATCCTTTTCGCTTAGTTGCCTTCATTATAATATGAATCGGTCGACAGATGGCGAGTTGTGTAGAAAAAGCCAAATTAATAGATCCGCAAGTTTGGCCACGCGGCATCCTGCTTGTTGGCCGCACGCCTTTACCCAAAAGGTACAAAAGATCACGTTGGTTGATACAAACTCGTATAAACAAACGATGCCGTCGCGTTCTTGACGCCATTGACGACCAATGGATACTCGGCCAACTGATATCTCTGGGTGTTCACAACATCGACTTGCTGGCCAATGCCGGAAGTGTTTTTAGCCGTAATTCGATAATGGCCAGCAGCAATATTGGTTTCGAGTTTATAAACAGCAGCGGCTGGTTTCAGCTTGTACACTTTGCCAGTACTTAGACTTGTCAACGTTACCTTCATGCCAGCGGCTTGGTGAATTTGAACTGATAGGTAATTTGATGCACCGTTCAAGCTGATTTCTTCGGACATCACTGTATTTGGTGCAATTAGTTGCGGCTTTGCATGATATTGCGTGGAGAGTTGGGAACGTTGCGCCGCCACAACGATCGTATTCGGATAGTCCTTCGCTAACAACCCCGAAAACGTGCTCAGCCCAAGAATAGCGGCCAAGGCAAATCCAACTGCCAACCGATTGCGCGTCCGTTTAGGAATGACAACACGTTTGCGCGCCGTATTAGGCAAAGCACCTAGGGCAAAAAGAACAAGCGGCACGATCGCCTGGCCGTATCTTTCTTCAGTTTCCCATAACAAGGTATGGAAGGCGAGATATCCAAGTGCGGTGACAATCGCCAACAGTCCTATCAAGGCAGTTTCATCACGTAAATCTGGCCGCCATGCCAGCAACCGAATGATTAACGTCAACCAAAGCACAATCGTGACAACTTGATAACTCACAGCCGTAACTGCTCTCAGAAATTGTGAATGCTGATCGTACCAAGTCGGCGCCGATTGAAATCCGCCATTGTACCAGTCTTGGATGGATCTGACATTAAGGAGAATCCCTATTTTGACAAGCCAAAGCTTCATTAATCCAAAGACGCCGAGCTTCTTAACTCGAGTTTGAATCGTTTGAATGTCGTATTGCTCAACTGCCTGTTTATCTTTTAAGGTAATCGCTTTTTCAATATCCTTGGTGCTATACATCCCGTCAGAGTTTGTATTCACGCCCATTAGCATCCAAGACGTAACCGGCAGTTCATACGCAGCATTTGGATGGAAATTAGCCGCAGTATGAATCACCTGTGTCGTTGGCACGCTCAGGCCGAAACCAGCAACAATCAAAAGAAAAGGCACAGTCAACTTAGTAGTTCTTAGAAGTTTTCGATGCCACAGGATCACAACGATGATGAAAAGTGCTGGCAAGAGAACAATCAAGTTTGGTTTTAGCAATTGACCGACTAAGACAAGCATCGTCAAGCCGATGCCGGTACAAATTCGTTGCAGGTTACTCTTGATTCGCCATCGCCATAAGATCCGAAAAATCATGAGTAAAATGAGCATAGAAGGCAGATCGGAATAAAAGACCTGTAAATAGTAAGTGTACGCGAAGGGACTTAAGACTAGGAATGTAAAGCCGCCTAACACGATGCTATTGCGCTCGCTCAATTGTTTCAAAGTTACTAAGGTCATGATGATAAATGTATCTAACAAAGTGATGGTCAGTATATGACTCGCAACGTTCGTTGACATCCCCACCAAGCTCGTTAACCTGAACCAAAGCGAGAGCAAGTAGGTCAGCGAAACATTGTTGGGATAACGCCAGAAGTAAGTCGTGTTCCAAATGTTGTGGCCTGCCGCCATTTGATCAGCCTGTGACAAAATTCGGTACGGATCATGGTAAATCGTGTCTGGCAGAAAGATCAGAATCAAAACTTGCCCCACGAGCATCAGGGTTAAACCAATTCCGATCATTATCCTCATTTGCCTAGCAGTCAATCGATTAACCAACGGACCTAAGTTGTGTGCAGCTGCGAAAGTAACGACACTGATGAGCAGAACAACGACACCCCACAAAACAGCACCAGATTTCATTAAATTGCCGCAAATGCCGATAATCAGACAAATTGCTAGGAAAACTGCCATCCATGAATGTTTAGCCATTTTTGTCATTTTTATCACTTCTAATCTAAGCGGGTTTGAATCGTATACCGTGGTCGTCCTTTGACTTCAGTCATCATTTTACCAATATACTCGCCGATGACGCCCAGACTCATCATCTGCAAACCGCCTAGAAACCACAAGGAAACCATCAATGATGACCACCCATGAACGGTCAATCCAAGGACTTTCACGATGATTGAGTAAACTGACATGCCAAAAGCCAGCATCACAGCAAGTGTCCCAAGCAGAAGAATTAACCGCACTGGCGCAATGGTGAGTGAGGTAATGCCGTCCCAAGCGAAAGCAAGCATTTTTTTAAGCGGATACTTCGACTCCCCGGCGAGCCGCGGGGTGCGTTTATAATAGACTTTTGCTGTTTGAAAGCCAAGCCTCGGGATCAATCCGCGAATGAACATGTTTCGCTCAGGATAAGTGAGTAACGTCTGCACCGCTCGTTTGGACATTAGACGAAAGTCAGCATGATTGGGTACCATCTGAACACCTAGTAGTCTGAGCAGTTTGTAATAGCCTTGTGCTGTCGTACGTTTAAACCAGCTATCAGTTTCACGATGGGTGCGCACACCATAGACAATATCTGCACCGGCACTGTATGCCTGAACCATCTCCATGATCTTCTCAGGATCATCTTGCAAGTCAGCATCAATGGTAATGGTCATGTTTGTGGTCTTAATCGCTTCCGTCAACCCAGCGATGAGTGCAGCTTGATGCCCAAAATTGCGTGAAAAACGTAATCCGCGGATTTTTGAGTGCTGCTTATGGAAACTTTCAATGATTGACCAAGTGTTGTCCGATGATCCGTCATCCACAATCAGTATATCTGAATCTTCGGAAAGGAAATTTTGGGTAACCACCTCTCGTTCAATTGACCATAATCTCGGCACAGTGTCTTTTAGCACTTCTTGTTCATTATAGGATGGTATCACAATTGTTAACTTTTGCATGCTACTTATCCTACCTTTGCGGACGAAATGCTGAACGTTGTGCTGCCTGTTTGACAATCAAAGCATCAATGTATCTTGCTTGCGGCAACATAACGAACCAAAGACCATTTGCGAGTAACAAGCTGCCAAGAATATCAGAAGCAAAATGATCGCGCAGATAAATCCGACTGGTAGCGACCATGCCAATCCAGATCATACTGAGTAAGATTGCCACAAATTGATTTTCTTGTTCTTTAATTTTTGGCAGCATCAGCATTAACAGACTCAGAATCAGTACCATTGAGCACATGACGTGACCGCTTGGGAAACTAAAACCTGTGTCGGCAACAAGTTGATGTATCGGTCGCGGACGTTGAACCAGCAATTTAATTAGTAGGAGAAGGCCTGATCCAAGTAATTGACACGCGCCGATCCAGATGCTGTCGGATCGTCTTCCCTTGACCCATAGATAGTCGCAGATCGCGGCGGTCAAACTGATCACAACAGGCGGGCTGCCCAACAACGCCACTACTTCAAAGATACGGGTATCCATTTGAGTGTCATATTTGATGATGCCCTGAACACTGCGATCCAGCTCACCGACCCACGCTACCTGCATCACAACAGACCAAGTTAGCAAGGCAAACAGCAGCAATAATACACCGCCCAAGAAATAGTCTTTTTTAATGTTCATCTGCAGTCATCCCCCGTTTTCGTATGGCCATCACGATCATCGGGAACAAGGAAATGCCGATAATTGCAAGCATGATGAGTTCAAAATGTGCTTTAATGAATGGCACATTTCCAAACAGGTACCCCGCGCCAGTGGCCAGTGTCACCCAGCTAAAGCCGCCAAGAATGTTGTAAATGGCAAAATCTCGATAATGCATTTTTCCGATCCCAGCTGTGAAAGGGACAAAGGTTCGCACGATCGGTATCAATCGGCCTAAGAAAATCGCAATATGACCGTACTTTTTGAAGAATGTTTGACTGCGTTTAAGATACGCTGGTTTCATAACTCGTTTAAACTTTTGGCTGGTGGTCAAGTAAGCGCCAAAATGTTCGCCAATTTCAAAATTCAAGGCATCGCCGAGGACTGCAGCGCCAGTCAAAAGTCCGACTAACAACCCGTAGTTAATGGCCCCATTACCTAACGCCGCTAGCGAGCCACAAAGGAAAAGTAGCGAGTCGCCGGGTAAGAATGGGAATATGACAACGCCAGTCTCGATAAAGATAACGCCAAACAAAATGACGTCAATCCAATTACCGGTGTGGGCTATTAATGACGGTATCAGCTGATTAAGATTGGGGATAAAGCTTGTGAGTAAAAGCAATGCCATTTGAAATGCCCCCTTTGGTTGGTGTTTGCTAACAGCATCTAGCTTAATCGTCTAATCGGTTCATCACTACCTAGACAAAATAAATCATTTCTAAATTTTTTTTAGTTTTCTCCATGCTATTGCCGAGAATAGCGACATCTTTCCTTAATTTTTTGACGCAAATCGTTTTGCCAATCACGCAAAAACGTCATCTTTTTGCAGATGGCGTTTCAGCTTTCATTCAATTGATGCCGTTCCTTCGTTGTTGCCAGCGGCAGGATAAGTTCGGCAATCGTTCCATGAGGTTGGTTGTCTCGCAACTTGATTCTGCCATTGTTGATCGTGGCGAGCTGGTTAGCAATAGCGAGCCCAAGGCCAGTTCCGGGAACCGTGCCCCGGACGTTAGCACTACGATAAAAGCGCTCAAAGACATGGCTTTTGTCTTCTGCACTAATCCCCGCGCCTTGATCAAGTACTGCCAATACAGCATTGCCATCATCATCGCGCGTCAAATTCACCGCAATGATTGTATCAGCCGGTGAATATTTAGCAGCATTCGTGACAAAGTTATCCAAAATCTGCTCAATAGCCGACTCATTACTTTCTACAGACATATTAGGCGTCACGTGTACCTCAATGGTTTGAGAAAAAGCACTGGCCAATTTTTCAGCTAAGTGTTGAACCGTTTCACTCAGGTTTAACAAATGCGTATCAAGCGTTAACCTGTCAGCGCGTGATAGCTGCAGCAATTCTTCAATCAGCTGTTGCATCTGTCTGGATTCTTCAGTGATATAGTTGACCGATTTGAGCACAATTTCAGGATGCGCCCGCCCATGCCGCTCAATCAGTTGCGCGTGACTGCGAATCGTCGCAATCGGTGTCCGCAGTTCGTGGGCCGCGTTCATGATAAACAACTTTTGCTGTTCTTGCCGATCATGCAGTTGTTTCATAGGTTGACCGTCAAAATCGGTTCCCCAGACGGCAGCAAGCAAGTCATCCCTCGAACAAGCTTCGTCCTGATGGGCAACAAGTTCGACAAGCAACTCATATTCCCGCTGTGTCAATGGCATAATCACCTCACCGCGCTGAACGCGTTTGTTATCCGTATCCACCAGCAGATCATCGACTTGAAAAATAGTCGCTGGTGAGACAGCCTGCCGATTGTGACGCAAGGCGACTTCGACACGAGCAACCAGTTCCTCCATTTCAAAAGGCTTGGTGATGTAATCATCGGCCCCGCCAGTCAGTCCAGCCACCTTGTCGCCGATGTAGTCACGAGCCGTCAACATAATAATAGGCACCTGGCTTGATTGTCTGATTTTCCGCAAAACACTAAACCCGTCTAGTTTAGGCAGCATCCAATCCAAAATAATGACATTGATTTTACCTTCATTGTTCTTAAACAGCGTCAATGCCTCCGCGCCGTCTTTTGCCCAAATAACTGACATATTCTCTAACTCGAACTCCGTTGTTAATGAATCCGCCAGAGCCGCTTCATCTTCCACCAGAAGCAATGTTGTTTTCAACTGATTTCCTCCTAACGCGGTCATTTGAATTATAAGCGCAAGTACAGGAGAATTGACACTGCTTTTTCTATAACCAAAAACTACCATCAATTTTGCTTTTGGTTCATAGTTTTTCTAGCAGCCTTAGAGAAGGTGCCACAGCGAAGAGAGCACGAATTTACGATAAAACGTGCACTCGCAAAAGGACCGTCAATCCCTTATCCTGAAAGAAGTTGACGGCCCTTAGTCTGCGTTAAAGTGTTGAATAATATTTTTGTAAAGAACTCCTCAAAATCACCAAGCCCTAAATTTCGCTCACTGCGCCCTCACTAATCAAGTGCACCTCATGTTCATCATGCTTCAACTCAGGCCAATATTCTCGATTGGCTTCGATAAGATCATCTAAGACTTCCTTCGCCACTTGGGCGCTTGGCAGAGTTTTAGATAAGGTCAAGGCTTGCCACAGTTCTTGATAATCATGATTGATCCATGCATCAACGACTAATTTTTCGACCATCGCTTGATTGAGGATCATCCCCCGTTGAAACATCGGGATCTTGCCTTGCGTCAGCGGTTCGGCACCGTCTTTACCAACGATGCACGGTACTTCGACCATAATGTCGTCGTCGATATTGGCCACCGCACCGTTATTTTCCACGATTAGCAACATACGTTCATGCGTGTTGAAGGCAATGGCACAGGCAAGATCGACGATGAAAGAGGCGTGGCTGTCGATCGGGAAGGAGCCAACGTCACTGGTACCGGCATCGATAATTTTCTGGGCGGCACTGAAGACGCGCTTTTCACGGCCATCTTCGACTTCATTGGCGCGCGTATAGTCAGGATCAGAGTGAGCCACCACGTAATCCGGATAGAGATAATACTTTAGATATGTGTTCGGTAGATAATGCGGATCAACTGCCAACAAATCCTGTGCCTTTTTGTGAGTTGCTTGCCAGCTGGCATCCATGTGCTGGGTGTCGACTTCGATCTGGGTCAAGTAGCCATGATGAGCCACATAATCCCGAATCTGCGGCAAATATTCATGACCAGCCTTATCCTTAACACTTGTCCACCAGCCAAAATGATTCATCCCAAAGTAACGAACTTCCAGATCTTTGGGCTGCAAGCCGATGATCTGTGACATCCGCCGCTGCGTACCAACCGGCATGTCGCAAATATTGAGAATCTTAGCATCAGGCCGCAATCGCCGACATGCCTCGGCTACGATGGACGCTGGGTTTGAGTAATTGAGCATCCAGCAATCTGGCGAATACTTTTCCATAAAATCAATCAGTTCGATAATATCGCCAATACTGCGCATCCCGTAAGCGATACCGCCAGGGCCGCAAGTTTCTTGACCGACCACGTGATGTTTAAGTGGAATCTTTTCATCTTGCTCACGCATCTTATAGCCGCCGGAACGAATGTGGGCAAAACAGAAATCAACATCAGTGAAGGCGGTCTGCGGATCAGTGGTCCAAGTGAAGTCAATCGCCGGCGCCTTTTCTTTTAGCTCAATAGCAATTGCCTCAGCAATCGTCGCCTGTCGCGCTTCGTCGATATCATAAAGTTTCAATGCTCGCAGTGGAAAACGTTCCGCATTTTCCAGTAGCATCATCACGATCCCTGCTGTGTACGTACTGCCACCACCTGCAATGACAATGGAAAATTGTTTGTTCTGATTCATTATATTGTCCCCCTAAACGCGCCAGTTCTCGCTCTTTCTAACCGAGCTGATTCACACTTTTTCTACTCAACTTCTGCCGCATCAAAGCCTAATGCTTCATCCACCGCCGCGCGAACTTTCGTAACGGCAAGTCCATAAACAACATGCACATTGTTGCCTTTTTTGATGACACCACTGGCACCGGTTTCATTTTTCAAGACAGTTTCATTCACCAATTCCGGATTTTTCAAAACGGTTCTTAAGCGTGTGTAGCAGTTCGTGACACTTTCAAAATTGTCGGCACCGCCTAGCGCCTCAATAATCGTTGCCACCGGTACTTCCGTCGCACCTTTAGGGACACTGACCGGCGGGGCTTGTTTCTTTTCTTGATACTCGGCTTTGCTGTAAAGCTTAGTCTCTTCTGCATCAGCTTCACGGCCAATCGTTTTCAAATTGAACCTGCCGATTAAGAATCTGAAGGTGAAGTAATAGATAAAGAAGAACATGATGCCGACAACGATATACATTGGCCAATGGGTTTTACCGACCCCCAGCGGCACATTGTAGAGCAGAAAATCGAGGAAGCCATTCGGACCAATCGCCCGAACGTTCAGAAGGTTCAAAACCACCATGCTTAACCCGCTTAACGCTGCATGAACAACAAACAGCAATGGTGCGATGAACATGAAGGAAAATTCAATCGGTTCCGTGACCCCTGCTAAAAAGGAAGTCACAACGGCTGGAATCAAAATAGCCTTCACTTTGTTCTTGTTTTCAGGTTTTGCCATTTGATACATTGCCAAGCAAGCACCGATTAGACCAAACATTTTTGAGATGCCTCGCGCGTCCCAGATAACCGAACGTGACAACAGATGAATATTGGGGTTAGCCATTTCGGCGTAGTAGATGTTCCGTGCGCCTTCAAAAATGTGCCCGCCAATTTCTTCAACCCCACCAAGCGAGGTATACAGGAATGGCGTGTAAATGAGGTGATGCAACCCAGTTGGAATGAGTAATCGTTCTAGCGACCCGTAGAGGAAGAGGCCAAAATTGCCTGTTTGATTAATCACGTGCCCCAAGCTGGAAATGCCCATTTGAATGAACGGCCAGACATACGTCAGCAAGACTGCTAACATGACAGTAACTGGAATCAAAACAATGAAGACAAACCGGCTGCCACCATAAATTTGAAAGGCACTGCGAAATTCAGTATCCACAAATTTGTTATGAATGAAGCCAACCGTTAACCCTAAAATAATACCTAGGAAGACCCCCATATCGAGAATTTGAACGCCAAGAACCGATGCTTGACCGGTACCTTGAAGATTCTCGGCCTTCGATAAAATCCCGCGCAGTTCCATAAACTTGTTCATCGCGTTAACGAAGACCAAGAATGTCAGCAGCGCCGTAAACCCAGCCTCTGCCTTTTTCTTCTTCGCTAACCCAACAGCCAAGCCCACACAGAAAATCACCCCAAGGTTGGTTAAAATTGACACCAACGATCCGGACAAAATCAAGCCGAAGCCTTTTGTCACCGGATTATTCATGAACGGCACCGCTTCAAGCAGCTTCTGATTGGTAAAGATGTTCCCAATGGCAATCAGAATCCCCGCAATCGGCAGGATCAGCACGGGCACGAACATGGCCTTGGAAAAACGCTGCAAACCGTCCATAACCTTCTGTTTCATCTTTGTCACCTCTTCTAGTAATAGCAAAATAATTTCTTGATGATCTAAACATAACAGACAAGCTTTATAGTGAAAACTCTTTCAATACAACAAGAAACGTGTTCCGCTGATTCGGAACACGTTTCTTGTTGTGCCAAACTCCGCAATCTCCGGCCAGATGGGGCTGGAACGCTGTGACGGCGCTTCGAGCCCAAAAACCGGTCTCGAAGTCGCCTAACAACATCAGCGACAAGACCGGTCGCTGTGTTGTTTGCACGGCTGAGCCCCATCTGGCCTACGATTGCTTCGCCTTGGCACTAGTACCTTTAAATTTTGGTGGATTATCTGTAAAAAAAGACGAATGGCCTTCCCTATCGCACCACTAGATAAGGAAGAACATCCATCTTGGTTTGGTCGTTGTAATTTAAGTTCTACCCATTCGCTCTAATCTCATTTATTTAACAGCTTGCAGTACGAACAACTCGACTATTGCTCACGCCGTTTACGCCAAATCATTAAGCCGCCAATCAGCAAAAGCATGCCCACGCCTGCCAAACTTAGCCATTGAATGACCTTATCGCCAGTTTGTGGCATATCTGCTTGCATTTTCTGATGCCGGCCGTTTTTATCAGCTGGTAACGGCTTGGTCGGTGGGGTTTTGCTGCTTGGATCTGTCTGTGATCGTTTGACGAGCGCTTTTTGTGCAGCAAGTACGGCCTTCGTGGCGTGATCCACCATAACTTGGGTCGGCTCGTCAAGCGTCAGAACGTCTTTTGCAGCATCAATCGCTGCTTGCAAGTCCCGCCACGAAGCATCGGTATAAGTTTTCGCATCAAGTTTCGCCGCAGCAGTCAAAGCAGCCTGAAGTGCTTTCGTATCAGCAGTTTTTACCAGCCCATCAATGGCTGCCACCAACGCTGTATTAGCATCATCCACTATCTGCTGGTCAGTCGCTAAATCGGCGATGACTGCTTTTGCTTCCGTCAGTGCCTGCGTTAAGGTCGCGAAACTTGCTTTCGTGTAATCCTTCGCCTTCAAATTTCCTGCAGTTTTGATAGTCGCAGCTAAGGTAGTACGGTCAACTGGTACATCGAGCTTAAAGGTGACCGCTCGACTGGCACCTGCCAAATCAGCCGGATTAAAGGTCAAAACATGGCCGTTCGTTGAAAAGAGCGCCTCCGTCTTTCCTGGAAGATGAACTGGATAGTTAAAGCTGAAGTTGATTAGGTTACCGGTTTGACTTGGTTCGGCAGCCGTCAGCTGATAAACATTGTTGCCAAGTGCTTTGATGATGACCGCGGCCGGCTGATCAATTGAAACAAGGCCATCCAGTTGATCGGCCTTGGTCCAAACATTGGCCATCACCTGATCTTTTGTCTTGATTGCTTGCAACTCGCCAGTATTTGCGAGAACCATATAGTCTGGTGACTGCGCTAGCTGGGCGACTTTTGTATCCGTCGCATTCGGCACAGTGACATATTCATACGATCCGTTTTTAACGGTTGCGCCATGCATGGCTGCCAATGTTGCATAAGTATGCTTATAAACCGTATCGGATGGGAAATACCCATTAATATCTTTGTAGGTGCCTGTCCGCGTCGCCTGATTGATCGTAACGGGCGCATTGCCTTTTGCGATAATATAGCCAACATTATTTTCGGGATCGGTGGTGTTAATATTTGCCCACCGGCTGACTGTCTTTTGTTTCGTATATACCTGACCATCAACCGTGATTTTGGTGATTGCCGGATCAATTTGGCGTTGATCGATAATGGTTTCGATATCGGCGGCAGTTGTGCCATTAATATTGGCACCGAGATTAATGATTTGGTCGTTTAATAAAAACCAGGATTTCATCGCCTGCAGATTCTGACCTTCATTGGCTTTGTTCAATGCCATGCCAACACTGGCGATGGTTCCATCGGTCGCGCCGCCAACCCAAGCTTGCGGACTTTTTGAAGACGACTTCTCACCATCCGGCAGTGACACCGTGTCAACTGTCGTTCCGGGAAGGCGGTATGGATCAACCGTTGTCCAGTAACCTTCACCGAATTGATTCAAATCATTGTTATACAGATAAACCATGCCGTCAGCCGTATGCCAAGCATGGCTATTTTCGGTATTACCGTATTCAAAATTGGCAATTCGATTGGAGTACATCGCGATGCCAACCGCGTGCGTCGGTGTTTTTTGCATGACCCGATCCATCGCCCCATAAATATTCAGCGAACTGACGTCATCTTTCTGAGCTGTTGCCTGATGCAAAGCTGTTTTGAGACCATTTAATGCCGCGTAATCTCGTGGCTTGTCATAGAAATTGTAGCGCTCACCCACCTGTGCAACCCAAGTGGCAACGGCCTGATAAATTTTCTGCTTCAATGTTGCTGGCGTTGCGTCGGCAATTAAGGTCAGATTGGCTAACGTCTCTTTGCCAGTCTCCAACTCCGTGGTTTCCGCATTCGTCCCTGGTGCGCGCGAAATACTACGACCCGAAACCATCGACGGCATGCGTCCATTCACCATCAATTGCAAAAAGCCTTTGTCAATTAAGTTAAAAACGTTCGAGAACTGAACTTCACTAATAGCCCAAGGCGTACCAACGAGGGTCGATGAAACGCGCGCAATGCCTTTAATCATTTCGTTGCCATAACTGCCATTGTATGGAAAAAAGGTGTGTTGAACGAAGGAACCGTCTGCATAGATACCATCCTTGGCGGTAACAAGCCCCATCGCTTTAGGCAAATTCTGTTGAACAAGGGCAACCCGCTTGTCATCTTCTAACAACAACCCACTAGCCAAAACCGAAATCGAAATGTCCGTCAAGTTAGCCCCTGTTGCTGTGTAAGCTGGCCATTGAATATTAGGATCCTTGGCATAACCCAACAATGGTTGAACAAACTTGACCAACTTTTCTGGATCCTGTCGGTGCAAGTCATTGTATAACAGGATCAAAGTATCATCGAGCTGTTGTGCCGAACCGATTTGCCAATCCCACCAATTGCCGGTGGAATAGCTCCCGTTATATTTTTTGGCCGTCTCCATAAAATCAATCGCATCAATGATTGTCTGATACACCTCAGGATTTTGGTACTGTTGGCTCACAGGATTATAGTAACCCAATGTTAACATTTTAATATTGGTAAACATCGAGGTGTAATCCGCCGAGGTCGTGTCCGAACTTTTCTTCGGCCAAAGCCGACTACGATTAGCACTTCGATCCATCGTCGCCCATAACGTTTGACTCTGCGCTGCCAAGTCCGTCAAGTAAGCTTTAACATTGGGATCACTCATATCCGGTTTGGTCGCAATCAGGCGGTCACGCCATCTTGCGCGCATCGTCACATACTCAGCACGGCTTGTTGCTGTTGCTGCTTTCTCGACAGGTTTAGCCCCTTGCGCAGGAACTTCCGTGGCAACTGGTTCATCATTAACAGCCTTCAGTATTTCTGAACTCGACGTGGCCGACGATGGTGTTGCGACCGCGCTGGCACTATCATCAGCCGCATGCGCAGTTACGGCCCCCGTCGAAAGTACCAGCATTCCCAACAGGCCTACACTCACCAAAAACTTTTTCATGCTCTTCCCCCTGTTAAAATGATTTTCTGATGATAAGTGATCATCAATCAAGACGTTGCTCCGTTCAGCTACAGCAGCTAAAACGTTCAACTGTCTAAAATAGCCAACATCTAATCTCAGAGAGCTTATCATCGCATAATTGGAAGCGCAATCATAACAGGACTTTGGTATACACCAGCAATCGTTTTAATATTGACGTGATGCTTGCAAAAATAAAATAAATTATTTTACCAACGAAATTTATTAATCCACTTTTTGAATTTTTCAAAACGAATCAAAAAAGCTGCACGAAAGTCTTCGTGCAGCCAGCCTGCCACGTAAAAGTAGGCAGTATTTTTAACGATCATGATGTAAATCCTTGAAAAGGTCGGCTAAATTGGTAAAGTCTTCATAGCGTCCATTCTTTAAATCCTAGAGTGAATGATTTCGTTCCGTTTTGCTGATTAATGTAATACCTCAAACTTAAAGGTTAAATCCATGGCCAGATTTTGCCGACTCGAATAATCACCGAAATATTGACCCGACAACGACACACTAGTCTTAGCCTGATCATCTAACGTTCCTAGCTCTTGATTCGCTGTTGAATCATCAAGCGGGATTTTATTTGCGGCAAATTTTTCGTTGCCTTTCAAAAATAATCTGGCACTTTCTGAGACATTTACTGGATCAGGATCATTAACATGCACTAACTTAATCGATGATTTGGTTGTGGTCTTAACTTGTTGCAAAACCACTTTGACTTTTGTCTTTGAACGATTCTTGATCTCATAGTTGGGTGAGACAATCTGGCCTGGATCAACATCAGTCGAACCAAAGGCGAGACTTTTCGGAATCGTCAAATCGATCATATTGTTTGATGCTAAGACATTGATTGAAATCTCTTTTCGAAGCTTACCAATCGCTAATGTTGCCTGATAAGTACCAAATTCAGGCTTTAGGTTTGTTGTGATCACCTTGATTTTCTCGGAGGGGGTCTGCTTATTCTTTTCCCAAGCCTGAGCTTGACTTTGCTTCAAAATAAACGCCGCCAACTGATCGGACGTTTTATTAGCTAGTTGATTAGAATAAGCGGTTATGTTTTTTGCCGTGAGAATAAATTGATCATCCGATTGATCGTCTGTATCTTTGACGACAACTGGAATTGTGTATGTGAAGAACACCTTATTCCCTGAAGTAAGCTTTTCAGAAACTTGCACCTTTACATCTTGAAACCCATCGTGAGTAGTGTCCGGATAGTCAGTTATCTTTTCGAATGTCACCGTTGCTTGCTTGTTTTTATCAATAGCAGTTTTAACTTCCTTTTCAATCGCTTCTTTTTTAACAGCTGGTGGGACGACCAACCCTTTAAAAGTCAGTTGGTTAATTTGCAAAGGTCGATAGCCATTTTTTGTAACTTCGAAAAAGATTTCTTTAGGTTGCTGATAGCGGTTTAAGGAAGTATACGTAGAATCTTGCGTATAGCCAATTTTTCCTTCTGCTTCTTTGGCTTTAAAAACATCGCCGTAATTAACGGACAGCGTACGAGAAGCGCCCCAACGATTCAAAAAGTCTTGCTTCTTATCATCGCCGTTCGCTTTAATGACCATCGTTGGCGTACTTTTATCAAGTGCTAACTCGGTATGCTGATTCATGCTATACAAAGCAGTCTCGACATAAAACTTTCCAGGAAACGAGGAATGAATAGCTTCGTTATCGGTTGACTTCCCCGAAGTCGCGATGATTTTCGGGTTACCATTTTCCTCAATCAAAGCGAACACACCAGCTGAATCACGAGGGCCATATTCATATCCTCGTAAGACAATGGCGTTCCCATACTTTGCTTCAACTGGACTGACAGAAGTGACTGTTCCGCCCATGGACGCAAAGACGAGTTCAACGGATGCTTTAAAGAGCTTATCTATTCGGTCATCTTTGAGTGCTTTTTTAACTTCATCAGGGTTACTCGACCCGACTCTGCCGTCACTGTATGGCACATCACTGCCATCAGTGTCTGTCGCTGACACCATCATCCTTGAACGATTTTCTGTGTTCCACTTTTCACCAAGTTTATAAAAAGCCTCCTGTGTTTTAAATTTTCCCGGCTTGGCGACCACGGTTACTGGCACTTCATAAGGATAACTGACTTTTTTGCCACTCGATAAGGTTTGTGACACAAGCACTTTAGCCGTCTTTTCACCTGCAGTATCCACATCAGGATACTCCGAAAATTTTTCAATGGTGATGTTTGAATTACCTTTAGTGTCAATAGTATTTTGCAGTTGTTGCGCAATTGTACTTTGAGAATCTTTTTGGGTGACCGAGATCTTTTTAGAGCTTAATTGATTGATGGCTAAGGGTTTGTACCCATTTTTCGTCACTTCGAAAAAGATTTCTTTAGGTTGTTGATAGCCGTCCAAGGAAGTGTAGTTTGAAGCTTGCGTATAGCCAATTTTTCCTTCCGCTTCTTTTGCCTTGAAAACATCCCCATAATTAACCGACATCGCACGGGCACTTCCCCACCGATCCAAAAAATCCTGTTTCTTTTCATCGCCGTTGGCAGTGATCACCTTTGTCGGGCTTTGATTAGCAAGGGATAAGTCGTTGACATTATTCATGCTAAATAAAGCAGTCTCAACATAAAACTTTCCAGGAAATTTTTGATGAATTTTGTCATTGTCGTTAACTGCACCGGAAGTGGCAATGATTTTAGGACTGCCATCCTCTTCAATTAGGGCAAACGCTCCTGCGGCATCTCTTATTGACTCAACCCCATTTTGAGCTTCAAACCCCCGTAGAACAACGGCATTCCCATAGCTTGAGGTGGCTTTACCAGGCGAATCTATGCGGCCGCCCGATGACTTAAAAAACAGGCCAACTGGCGAATCAATATTGGCATCTATTCTGCCATTTTTAATTCTCTTTGAAAGCTCATCTGGGATGGTCGCCCCAATCCTGCTGTCACTGTAATTAACAGGACTACCATCGGCATCTGTCGCCGACACCATCATCCTTGAACGACTGGCTGTATTCCACTTTTCACCTAAAACATATTTAGCGTTGCGCGCTAGAAGAAAGCCCAGTGGTATTTTCATTTCTATAGATTCGCTGTATTCAATCTCAACAGGCGAATAATTATTAGAATTGACAGTATAATATTGAAAGCTGGTGAACGGTCCCAACTGTCCCGCTCTCATGTCAAACTTCCAAGTTAATCTATACTTAACCGAAATGCTAACTTTAGAATTAGTCCCTATTCCCCTTTTAAGTCGAATGGTCGATTTGTTAACTAGCGTAGCGGCTAACGTCTCGGGATCACTAGATTTTACTTCGACAATGTCCCGCCCGACCTGACCAACCTCAATCACAAGATTACTAGCGATCCTTTCTTCTTTAAATGTTGACGATGGTTTTAATGATATGTCTACTGCTTCACCTTCTTTAGTGCCAACCTTTGTTGCTTTAAGTAATTTGATAAAGTCTTTCCACTCGCGATCAGTTTTACTCAGCACGATATTTGGATATAGCTCAGCTGCCTCTACTGGACGTGGGAATGCCGCAGAACTTAAAACAAGGGCAACGACTAGCAATAGACTTAAAAATTTTTTCATTTGCTTTACTCCTTAAAAAATCAGCGTTATACCAAATTTTTTCGATGACTGGTATGACGCTGATTCTCATATTGCTAAGGTTCGACTTTTTTGGTGGCATTGCTGGCAGTTCCCTGATTGCCATCTTCTCCTTGATATTTCCTTGTCCAGTACACGAAAATTGCACCGGAAAGGCACAGTAACCCCAACCTCAAGAATACCTGCGCTTGCGCGGCATCTGCCCCCAGTTCGGGCATCTCCTGCCTTATTTTGTCATTAGGTTCCTTGCGCTGAACAATCGGGCTTTTGCTGGCATCGTTTTTGTCAGTCACATCAACTGGCTGGTTGCCAATGATGCCCTCCACCTCAATACTTGCATTGGTTTCCGCAAGGCCTATATGCGGTGGCATATTCATAAAGAAAAACAAGGCCATCAAGAAGAAACTAAGCTGTCCTTTCTTCATCATGATCTTTACTGTACTTCGAATTTAAGGACTAATTTATAATTTGCTTTAACTGTCTCTTTGGTGAAGTCAAAACCCTTTTTGACACTTCCAGCCAAAGTAAACTGGATTTTCCCGTTTTGGCTTGTGATCGTACCAATCTCAGTAGGAAAAGAAGGTACTTTTTGTTTGTCAGTTGAACGCAAAGTAACCTTTTTGCCGTCTGAGTTTAAATTTAGATCCAAGCGACCCTCTAATTTATTAGCATTATCGCCATCAGTAAAATCATTAATGGAAACTTTGACGCCTTTGGCTGATAGATTCTGGATTTCATAATTCGGTGAAATAATACCTTCACTGACGTCGGTTTGACTAAACAAAACTTTGGAGGGAATTTTGACATCGACCCACGCTTTATGATCTTTTTTAGGCGTTGGTTTAGCCGGATCAGGTAGTTTGGTAGGATCAAATGGTTCAAACGTTCCTTCAGCCGAAATCGTTGCACTGTCTGTTTTCTTCACTTCTAGCGTGTTAGTAGCAGCATGAGGATCATTTTGGCCATTTTCGTAAGCGTACACTTGGGTTGATCCAAGCAGTGATGCCCCTATAGCTAATACACCGCATAGTGTCAGAAGTTTTGTCTTTGTCTTTTTCATTTTTGTTCCTCCATTAGTTTGCTTTTATTGATAACTAGCAGACTAGTTATTCACTGATAATTGACCGACAATTGCGGTTTCACCGATTTTTGTTGAAGAATCGGCAAGTTCATAATAGGTAACGGTGCTTTGTGTCTTATAAACGCCTCTTTTAAGGTTGGCTTTCAATTCACCAGCCTCAACATATTGTTTGGGCTTAATTAAACCGGAATCGTAAATGACTTTGTTCTGTCCTTCTAATCGTGTTTGCACCCGAATACCATACTGGTTGCTCGCAGGATTCAAGATATTGACCGTCCCGACTTCATTTGCGGCATTGAAAACCATATTCGTATCAAGCTTTAAATGAAATTTGCTTTTGTCGGCTTTTTCTTGCAGATATTCTTTGAGTTCTTCATCCGTCATATTCTTCACGAAGGAAGTGTCTTCAGCACCACCTCCATTTGCAACAACATTGGGAACGCTTCTGTGCAAGTACATGTAGCTTCCAATGCTGACAATCCCAACTAATAAAAGCAGTAAGACTACCAGTTTCAATTTTTTGTTTTTTTGCATGCAATTTTTCAACCTTCCCAATTGAATTCCAAATCGAAACGGTGTTATAATGCACCTGATATTAGCAATTTCTAACAATGAAAGTTAGTATAATCTAATTTCCCGCCTAGTTGAAGTTCACTTTTTGCCTAACGTTAGGCAAAGAAGGAGAGTTTATGGAAGAACTTTTAGAAAGCAATTTGCTTAGACACTTTCGGATTGTTCGCTTTTTACTTGGCCGAGAATGGGTGACAATTGGCGAACTCGCTCATACATTGCGTATTCCATCCAGAACGATTCGCCAAAGCATCGGGGAAATAAATCAATACATTAATCCCGCTAAAATTGAAAGTAGTCAGAAATTTGGTATCCGATTGACCTATGACGCTCAACTTAATTCTTTTTATATCTACGCATCGATCTATAAACAATCGGCGCACTTTTTAATTATCGAAAATATTTGTATCCATCGATATGCAACGCTGGCTGTTTTAGCCGAAAAACTTTTCATTAGTCAGTCAACCTTAAAAAGGAAGATAGCGGTCATCAATCAAACTTTGGAAAAATACGGTTTTTGGATTGATACCAAGTCAGTGGACATGGTCGGCGATGAGAGAAAGATTCGCTTTTTTTATTATTGCTATTTGCTTGAAAAATATGATGTCCTTGATCTTGTCGCGCCTGAGCAGGAACTTCGTGTCATAGATGAGCTTATTTCGGAGTTTTTCGCCCAATTTCCGTCTTTACAGGGCCCCGAGCGACAGGTCTTTTCTTATTTGAATAAACTTCGGACGATGCTGTTCATCAGTTTTAAAAGGCTTAAAAAAGGGTGCCGCTTAGATAGTCACGATCAAATCGACGAACAGTATTCCCTTTTACTTTCAGAAAAGTTAAGTAAAAAAATAGCGGTCTGCTATCACATTGACTGCACAAAAGACGTTCTTCATCAGTTGTTCTTTTTATTCTTCAACCGAAGATATGCTTGGTCCGCTAATGATCTTCAAAAAAAAGCTGAACACGATGAAGCCATCGCAAAAGTCCGTCGTACTTTGCTGGCGTTTTTCGCGAAGATCGAAAAAAGTGAACAACTGGTTCTAATTAACAAAGATGAGCTTTTGTTGCTGCTTTACAACGCAACGAGCTACACCTGGACTTCAGCTAAAATCTTGCATAACCCTAGCGAAGACTTCTTTGTCAATCTAAATCATTACCATGAAGGATTTGCCCGCCGCATCAAAAAAGAATTGGTCGCTTGTTTAAACAGAGAACAGCTCGACATCTACCTGGATGATTCGGTGATCAATCAATTACTGTTTATGCTCGTTACCGCTTGGAAAGGCTTGATGGATCAGCTAGAAGCGAGCGCCCCACGAGTAAAGGCGGGGATTTTCTTTAATACTAGTTTTGAACACAGTCAGTTTTTGCTGAACGACATTTCATATCATCTGAAATCTCGGCTTGATATGACACTGATCACTGCCAAAACGATCAGCGAGTTGCGCCAACAATGTCAACATGTTGATATGCTGATTACTAATCTATCTATGCTGCCATCACCTGACTGCCATACTGTTTCGATCCAAGCAAACCTCACGCCAAAAGATTTCGAAAACATTCTCTCCGTCTATAGCGAGATTGTGAACGCCAACGTCACAGCCTCTTGACACAGTAAGGAAAGTGACTACGATTTATCAACGTAAAAAAGTCAGAGCACGGTCCGGATTTCGGAGCGCGCTCTGGCTTTTAACATGTCTTAACCTTCTCGTCATTATATCTGCTAATAAAACCAGACATCAACAACGCCTAGCTCAATCCAGCTTCTCAACTTCTCCAATCACCAATTCAAACGCCGCCAACATCCGTGGATAAAACAGCGAAGCACGTTGGTTGAGATCGTCTAAGGGAAACTCATCCGGGACGGTCAGCGTCCAGTCGGCTATTTTAGCCAATGTGCTTTCTGGGTTGCCAGTAAACGCTACAATTGGGATCGGCAAACTGCTGACCAATCTCGCCTTATCTAAGACACTCTGCGTTTCGCCAGACTTAGAAACGACTAGGAACAAGCCGAGATCTTCCAAATAGTTTTCCAAAAGCGCTGCCGAGTCTCCTGGCGTCGAGAAAAAGCAACGCTTACCAAGAATTTGAAACTTTTTAAACATATAATTTCCAATCACACCGGAAAACCCTGCCGCATAAACGTACAGGTAACGATCTTCAACGGCGGCGATACGCTGGGCAACGGTCTTGATGGTGCTTAGATCGTTGTGACTGGTCATCGCCGTCAGCAACTGATCCTGCTGGTCGCTCGCCGCTGTTCTCATGCTATCATGCCGCAACATCGTCATGAGCTTATATTGCAGCTCGACAAAACCGCGATAGCCCATTTTGTGCGCCAATCGCATGACCGTTGTCGCCGATGTAAAGTTTGCTTTCGCCACACCGCGAACGCCCATGTCCAACACCCGATCAATATTCGCCACCATGTAGTGCAACACTTCCTGCTCGGTCTCAGAAAGGTTTTTCCCTGAAACTAACTTATCGAATTTCATTACACTCAAAAATCCCTTCTGAAAACGACACAGTCCTTATAAAAAAGCCGCCACCTTGATTACCAGTGGTCGACCTTCTACGTTAGCCAGCATAGGTTAATGTCGTCACGGCATCGCCATGCGTCACCGGCCCTGCTTTGATGGGTGAAAAATCCTTCACCTTGTCCATGTTGGTAAAAATCACCACAATCGCAGCATCGCGATCCGAGGCCTGAATAGCAGCAACATCAACCGTCGACAGCAAATCCCCCGCCTTCACCTGATCTCCGGCGGCAACCTTGGTCTCAAACGGCGTCCCATTCATCTCTACCGTATCAAGTCCCATGTGAACTAACACTTCAAGTCCCGCATCGGATGTAATCCCAATCGCATGTTTTGTCGGGAAAACCGAACTGATCGTCCCAGCAATCGGAGCATAAACCGCTTGTTCTTCTGGCGCAACCGCGTACCCCTCGCCCATCATCTTCTCTGAAAAGACACCATCGTTAAGCGCATCAAGCGGCATTAACTGGCCTGTCACTGGTGCTGTAAAAACATCACTTTTTTCTTTTTTAAATAGCCCGAACATTCATTGCCATCCCCTTCTGGTTATCAGTCACCATGATCAATTTTTACAGATAACCGCGGTTATTGCAAACGTTTACTTTTAATTGAGGGGTAATTGCTTATTTTGGTGGCTCACCATGGTTTTCTAGTACCAACCACCGTCAGCTTGACGGCTTTTCAGACTAAACGCTTTTTCAATGTTTGAATATCGCATTTCCCACGACAAACATCTGACATAAACTGTTAATACAAATAACCGTCTCCTCTGATCAGAAAACGGCTATTATGC
>NZ_JBSOQX010000014.1:0-84359 GCF_053819265.1 Lacticaseibacillus sp. 30 | reverse complement strand
CTCATGAGACATCCTGCAAAGGGTGTCTTTTTTTAATATTATTTGCAGGTCTTTAAACAAGGATTAAGAACAGGCTGGACCAGTCATGAATAACTGGTTTAACTTGACCCGCTGTACGATCACTCTCATAATATGTACCAGCCATCACAAATGAAAGAAGTGACAGACATGGACAATCGATTACAATTACGCCAACAAAATAAAAAGCACGCCCATCGTGGACTTAAGATCTTTTCAATTATCATGGGTGTGTTGATCTTGCTCATTATCGCAGGGGTTTTCTTTTTCCCTCAACTGAATAACACGGTTCGTAATGTGACGGGTAATGACACGCCTGTTGATTCTGCAGTTAAAGCTCGTCTCGTTTCCGGCATTACAGCTCAAAAGACTGGTGATGCGACAACCGATGCAGCTATCCAACGGGCTGCCGATACGTTGAAAGCAACCAAAATGAGTACGATTATGGCTGCGGCTAAGGATCAAGATCAGGCCGCTTCACTTTTACAAAAGGCATCTGGTGTTAATCATAGTCAAGCAGAAATGGCTGCTGCGGCGCTTTTTCAGGAGAGTTCTGTAACGCCAATTCGCCAAGCGATTGCATCAGGCGATTACTATCAGGCTTATCAAGATGCTAAAACGCTGCAACAACAGGGTGGAACAAGTGCCTTAACTAGTTTCTTGTCAGGACAATGACTCAGAGCATTGATTAACCTGCAACACAATCACTCGAAAGCTGAATGTTGTGTTGCAGGTTTTTTTAATAAGAATGCGCCTCGAATGTGTGAAAAGGTAAGAGGCGCTTTTATGTAAAAGAAAAGCCACTCCCGAAGAAATGGCTTTTGATCTTAAATCTTGTTGGGGTGATTTTGTGAGTGAACGCGATACGAGAAAATGAGTTCGTTATGTGCGCGAATCAATCGGCCCGATACTGTCTGGTCTGACATCACCATGCCACCTGGCAGTAATGCATGGTGGTACTGATAACCAGGGAAAAAAGGTGCTGTTAGTTCAAACGGATGACCTGTCTTTGTGTGCAAGACCTGCACATCACGTAAGTCTTGTTGATGTTCATCCACATATTTAATCACCAATGTTGCTGGTATCGGCTGTGACGTTAAAGAGGCGGTTGCGCTGTAAATAAAGATCAGTTGTTGTTCATCTTTGGTCATGACTCCGACCACTGTAGGATCGCCAACCTCACTGCCATCTGGTAGAACAGCCTTCTGAAAGTTATAGCCAATCAGAGTTGGTGCCGTTAGCCGAAAACGCTGACCCACCGCGTTCGTTAAATGGTTCTCAGGTCCAAGCGACTTGCCGGTCTCATCAACATAATGAATGGTTAATTTTACTTGTGCCAAAATGTCCCTTCCTCTGTGATGTCCAGAAAATGTTGCGGTTAAGCATTGCGAGCTGTGAAGCGTGCTTGTTTGATGGTCGGGTTTTCGAGCTCATCTAGCAAGGCAACGGCAAGTGTGTCGCTATTTAAGACAGATTTGCCGCTATCATCTTTCAACAGCTCGTCTTTACCACGTACGTAGGCTGTAGCTGGTCCAGGCTGAAAGTTAGCGCTTGGCGAAATACCAAGCCAGTTTACATTATCGGTCCACCGTAACAACTGCAGTTCCCGAAATTGATTCAATGGTGTATTAATAAAAGCAGCAGCGTGTGGATCTTTTTTTAGTGTCTCATACAATGTCTGGTCGCCATTCTTTAGACTGCCTGCGCCGAGAATAAAAATCACACGTGGCTTATCAGTGTTGCGTAACTCATGAATTAAGTGGTCGGCCAGATCAATGTGGAGATAAGCTTGCTCAACAGTTGTCGCAAAAGCATCAATAACAGCGTCATAACCCGTCAACTGCTCGCGCGTCAACGTGAACGCATCTTGTTGAATCAGATCTGCATCCGGTGGCAAGATTCCAACACTTTTATCTGGATGGCGAACATAACCGGTCACTTCATGGCCTCGTTTGAGGGCCTCCTTAAAAATAGCCGAACCTGCATGTCCTGTGGCACCAATAATCGCAATCTTCATCTAAAACAACATCCTTTCATGACGATTCGTTTCTTTTTCATGATACACTTACAAAAAGTAGATGGACAATCATTTTAACTTAGAAAATGATTCTGCCAATGATCTCATTTACCATCAAAAAATGCTTTACAGTGCGATAGTGCTCCTGTATAATCTTATTTGTTGTTCAGCAATGGCCCGTTGGTCAAGTGGTTAAGACACCGCCCTTTCACGGCGGTAACATGGGTTCAAATCCCGTACGGGTCAGTATGCCGGCTTAGCTCAGTTGGTAGAGCATCGGTATCGTAAACCGAGGGTCACAGGTTCGACTCCTGCAGCCGGCATCTTTTCATGAGTGATTCTTCGTGGAACGTCACTCGTTGAACACGTTAGTCCTTCCAGTTATTAACTGGAAGGATTTTTTTGTTCAATGTGTAGCTTCATTCGAGTGACATGCCGCCATTAACTCAGCGTGAAGAGGTCAAAACTGATTCGTGACAGACGTTTGTCATCAACATTTCTTCGGTTAAGCACTGAACTAACCACCACGCTTTACATATATCGCTCGCGCACTCATGCTACTTTCTATGATATCATCATACGGTAACTTAATTGTTTGAAGGGGTGCGGCATGCATAGACAGGAAACAAAATCGAAAAAGGGACTCATCTGGGGTATTGCCATCTTGGCTGTTGTGTTATTGGGCGGCGGTATTTGGTTTGGTGTTCACCAACAGGCACAAGCAAAGGCGGCGGCCGCCTCTGCTTCAAGCTCTAAAGCAGCGGTTCGCTCGCGAGCTTCGGCTAAAAAGATGCGGGAGGCAACACAAGCTTCTGAGAAGGCCAAAGATCCAGTCTATAAAGACTTTGCGGCTGACGGCCTCAGTTTTAATCAAGTGCAAGCGGCCAAGCAACTGGATGTGACAGCAGTGGGTGATTCGGTCATGCTGGGTAGCGAATATTTATACAAGGAACTTTTCCCGAAGATTTATTTTGATGCTGGTGTGAGTCGACAAATTTATGAGGCACCGGATTTGTTCAAATCATTAGCGGCTTCAGGCAAGCTTGCTGACACGGTGATTATCGGCTTGGGAAGCAATGGCACATTTACCGATGCTGAGTTCGCGTCAATTATGAATACTCTCGGCAGCAAGCGGCAGGTATATTGGATTAATGTCCATGCAGATACGTCTTGGACAGATGAAGTTAATCGCGATCTTGTTTCAATGAGTCATCGTTATCGAAATCTGCACATTGTTGATTGGCACAAGGCGTCAGAAGGCCATGATGATTGGTTTGTAGCTGACAAAACGCACCCGACCACAGAGGGCCAGCCGCATTATGTCGCAACCGTTGCAAAAGCGGTTTTGACGAAAGTTAAATAAAGTCAATTGAAGTCACGATTGGCGTCTGTGCGCAGTACTTGAGACTGATCACAGACGCTTTTTCAAATCCTATGGGCAAGACCATGTATGCAAAAGTGGCCTGTCAGATTAGCATTTGTTTGATTTTTTTCCTTGCTCGTGCGAAAACATGCTATGCTACCAGTAGCACAAAATTGGTGACGAAAGCGGGATGAGCGCGATGCAGGCCTTGATAGATGTACGGGAATCGGGCGCTTACTTACTGATGAGCGTTGGTGGCAGTGGCGCTTTGCGGCGGCATCTTGCCGAAATGGGCTTAGTCGTTGGCAAAAAAGTGACCGTGGTTCAGCCTGCAAGCAAGTTGTCAGGCATGGTGATTTTTTTTCAAGGTCAGCGATTAGCAATTAGCGATGAAATTGCCTCGTTACTCGTGGTTCGACCGTTTGCCATGGATGCTGATACCCCTGCCATTGCCTTGGCTGATCTGCCGCTGCGGCAGGCAGGTTTGATCCGCACGATTAAGGGGGATCCACCGTTGCGTCACCGCCTAATGGATATGGGTCTCACCAAAGGCACGTTGGTCAAAATTCATCAGATTGCGCCTTTGGGTGATCCGATTGAGCTAGCGGTCCGTGGTTACAAATTGAGCATTCGCAAGCAGGATGCGGCACATGTGCTGGTGACGGAGGTGACAAGCGATGGCGATACGTGAAACGTTAGCATTGGTAGGCAATCCTAACAGCGGGAAAACCACGTTGTTCAATGCCTTAACCGGCGCTAAGCAGCATATTGGTAACTGGCCAGGGGTGACAGTTGAGCGTAAATCTGGCCGGCTGAAAGCGGATAATGCCTTAGTCATTCAAGATCTTCCAGGCACCTATTCATTGTCACCTTATAGCAGTGAAGAAATCGTGACGCGCGACTTTTTACTAAATGATCAACCAGACTTGGTCTTGAATGTGGTGGATGCAACCAACCTTGAGCGTAATCTTTATTTGACGTTGCAAGTTATGGAAACCGGGCGGCCGTTAATTGTCGCTTTAAACATGATGGATGTGCTGGTCAAAACGGGCCATCGAACGATTAATTTAAAAAAGCTGAGTTACGCATTACAGGTACCTGTCATTGCCACGACAGCAACTAAACCGGCTGCCTTACAGGAGTTGGTGCAAACCATTCAGGCGCCGCTACCAAAGCCTTATGCCTTTCCTGAGTATGATGCGCGACTCGAATCAGCGCTGACGATGCTTGAGGATGTGATTGACCAGAAGGTGCCTGCCGATCGGTTGCGGTGGTATGCCATTAAGGTTTTTGAAAAAGATCCGCAAGTGGTCAAGCAATTGGCCTTTTCTTCAGACGAACAACATCAGATGAATGAAATTTTACGGACGGCGGAGCATGTGTTTGATGATACAACCGATAGCATTATTGTGAATGCCCGCTATGACTTCATTGCGCGCGTCATTGCGATGTGTGTGGTTGACAAAGATGACTTTGTGATGTCGATGAGCGACAAAATCGATCGCATTGTGACAGATCGGTATTTGGCTTTGCCAATATTCGTCTTGGTCATGTGGGCCGTTTATTATTTATCGATTCAAACCATTGGCACAATCGGCAGTGATTATCTCAATGACACGGTTTTTGGTGGCTGGCTGCCAAGTGTCGTCGGCGGCACCTTGAAAAGTTGGGCTGTTGCCCCATGGCTATCCGGTCTGATTGTCGATGGTCTGATTGGCGGTATTGGTTCCGTATTGGGCTTCCTGCCGCAGATTATGATGCTTTTTCTATGTTTGGGTATTTTAGAAGACTGCGGCTATATGGCCCGCATTGCGTTCGTCATGGATCGGCTGTTTCATCGGTTTAATCTGAGCGGTAAAAGCTTCATTCCAATTTTAATAGCGACTGGTTGCGGGGTTCCTGGGATTATGGCGACGCGGACGATTGAAAGCGAAAAAGATCGGCGAATGAGTATCATGTTGACGACGTTTATGCCGTGTTCAGCTAAGTTGACGGTGATCGCGCTGGTCAGCGGCACGTTCTTTCCAAGCACCAGTTGGGTGGCACCATCCGCTTATTTCATGGGGATCATTGCCGTGATCTGTTCGGGGATTTTTCTTAAAAAAACAGCCTTATTTGCTGGTCCACCAGCGCCGTTTGTGATGGAGTTGCCAGCCTATCACTTGCCACGCCTAACCAACTTGTATCGCAGTGTCATGTCGCGGGCACGCGCTTTTGTGCAGAAAGCAGGGACTATTATCTTTCTGTCGTGCGTGTTGCTGTGGTTCTTATCTAATTTCAATTTCGGTTTACAGATGGTTGACGAAAATGACAGTATGCTGCGGGGGCTAGGGACGGTGATCGCACCGGTTTTTGCACCGCTGGGTTTTGGCGACTGGCATGCTACCGTGGCCACTTTAGCCGGTTTGATTGCGAAGGAAAATTGTGTCGGTACCTTACATATCAGTTTTGGGGCAGGCAGTGCCAGCGGCTTTGGTCAGGCTTTGCGCGCTACCTATCCGGCGATGGCAGGATATGCCTTTTTGGTTTTCAATCTGCTGTGTGCCCCATGTTTTGCGGCGATTGGTACGATGTACAAGGAGTTTGGTGATGCACGGTGGACATGGCGTGCCGTGGGCTATCAAACTGGCGTGGCTTATCTTCTCACGATGTTGATTTATCAAGGCAGTCTCGTGGTATCCGGCCAAGCCAGTGTCATGAGCATCGGGTTAGTTTTAGTCGCAATTTTAGTCATTGTTTATGGGCTGTTAATCAAACGGCCGGTTCCGGCAATTGCTTCAAGTTATTAACTTGTCAACTCATTTAAAAAAGGGAGTCTTAGCTCATGGCAACATGGATTATTGGCGGTATCGTTGTTTTAATTATTGCGGTTGTAGCATACCGTACATTTTTCAAAAAAAATAAGGCTGGTTGTAGCCAATGTGAAGAAGTCGGATGCCCGCTGATCGATCATGCAAAAATGGTGCAGGCGAACAATCGGCGGAAGGCTTAACCCGCATGATTTTTTAACGTATCACAGCTAACAACGCGCGAGCCCAAACTAGTGAAGCAAATCGCTAGTTTGGGTTTTTTAAAACTCGCGTCCGCTGCTTCGTCTCGGTATAATTGAACCATGCAAACATTTTCATTTGGCATCCATGTTGTTAAAAAGATAGTGCGTGATTCAGCCTGGGCTGAAGAGCACGCGCAAAGAGGGGGATTCAACCATGACAAGTAAGCAAAGTTTTTCAAGCAGTGACATCACCAGTCAGAGCGGCTATTTTTCAGCGCTTAAGGCCACGGTTGAAACAGCATTTTACGGGGAGAATGTGAAGCAGGTTACTACCATCGCCCAAGCCTATGCTTTAGCCAAAACAGCGCCGGGTGTGATTATCACGGATTTACCGATCAAACATACGGCTGAACTGGGATTGCCGCCAGATGCCAAGGTGTTAGTGGCTAATGACGGCCGTGTAGTTGGTCGGACGGCAGCTGCCCGCCAGATTATTGGTCAGCCTGACGTGGATGAGACTAAACTGGCGGCGATTGCTCGGGAAGCTGTCTTTTTAGGGAGTCGCAAGACTTTTCTCCGTGGGGATGTCACGGTTGGCTTGTCCTCTGATTTTGCTATCAAGGCGCATTTGATGCTGCCTGAAGCGTATGCAAATAATTTGTATACGTACTTGCTGAATTTTCAAATTGATACGCCGCAACGCAATGCTGAATATGAACAATCGCGCCCACTCCCAGAGGATGATATTTATCTTTATGCCGATCCCGATTGGCATGATCCGGCGTATCCAAACGGGGTGGCCGTGTTTGATCCAACGCATAATGCCGCCATTGTGTTAGGCTTACGCTACTTTGGCGAGTTGAAAAAGGGCACGTTGACGCTTGCGTGGGCGACGGCGCATCGGAATGGTTTTGTCGCCTGTCATGGCGGTATGAAACAATATACGCGACAGGACGGCGATTTTACGATGGCAGCGTTTGGCTTGTCCGGTTCCGGCAAGTCAACGATCACGTTGGCCAGTCACGGCGATCAGTATCCCGTGAAGGTCTTACATGACGATGCCTTTGTGATTGATCGACAAACGGGTGCAACAACGGCGCTTGAGCCTTCATATTTTGATAAAACTCAGGATTATCCGTTGAGTGATCCGGGCATTCAGTATTTTCTGACGGTTCAAAATGTTGGGGTGACCCTAGATGCCGCTGGTAAGAAAACGCTGGTGACGCAGGATATTCGCAACGGCAATGGACGAACCGTGAAGTCACGTTACGTCACGCCGAATCGCGTGGATCATCTTACGGAGAGTATCGATGCTATTTTCTGGATCATGAAGGATGATACCTTGCCGCCGGTGGTGAAACTGGAAGATCCTGATCTTGCCGCTGCTTTTGGCGTGACGCTGGCAACCAAACGCTCAACAGCGGAAAACGTTATCGGTGATGTTGATCGTGATCATCTTGTCATCGAACCGTTTGCGAACCCATTCCGCAGCTATCCGTTGGGGGAGGATTATCAAGATTTCCATCAACTCTTTGAACAACGCCAAACAGCTTGTTATATTTTGAATACTGGTTCTTACAACGGTCAAAATGTGAAACCAGCCGATACGTTAGGCGCGATTGCCAAGATTGTTGACGAAACAGCTGCCTTCAAGCCATTTGGCCTGCTACCAAAGATGCGGTATCTGCCGTTATCCGGTTTTAATGTTGATTTTGGCGACAACGATTATCGCGCTCGTCTCCGTCAACGTTTGGAAGATAGGTTGGCGTTTATTGCGACTAAAGACGTTGACCATGATGGTTATGATCGTTTGCCTATTGATGCCAGCCGTGCGCTTGAAGACGTCATCGCTGCCCTTGACCAACAAGCCGCCGCAATGTGAACAAGGTAGACCCACCCCCAAGTTTTAGGATGGTAACCATCGTCATTTAACCATGGACAAACCCATACGCATTGCATGAATGATTAAAATAGGGGATAGTAAAGCTAACCTCAATACACGCAGCCCATTGCACTAAAAAGATGGCAGCGTCATGCAAAGGAGTGCAGCGTATGGCGATTCATTTTGTGATTTATGAAAAGCCTAACTGCGAGTCATGCCGGCTCACCAAACGCTGGCTCGCAGAACACGGTCAACATTTTCGTACGACGAACCACCGAGGTGAATCAAACCTTGTTGATATTAACGCCAATGATCCGTTAAAACGGGCGTGGAGTCACCAAAAAATTGTCAAATTTCGTGAGGCCGGATATGATCGTTTTCCAGTTGTGCGCGTTCGCGACGATGCGACGGGTGATGTATTGGCAACATGGAGCGGTTTCCGACCTGAAGCGTTGGCTAGCTGGACAGCTATTAATCAACTTGGGTAAGGCTTCAGCTACTGACATGAAAAAGCACCTGACCGTTTTTGTGCGGTCAGGTGCTTTTTGATTTGCATGATCATGACGAGGAAACTGGGCATGATTTTAGATACGCCACTACCTATCGCTTAACTGTTGAAGAATGCTGAGCTGGGCAGATGGTATTTGGCCGTTCATATCCGGACCAACATTGAGTAAAAGTCGACCACGTTTAGACCCAAGCTCTGCGATCAATTGCTTGATGTCATCTGCAGTAATATAGTCCTCTGGCCGACTGAGGCGGTTATAACCAAAACTTTTGTCCATGCCGCGTGTCATTTCGAAATAACGATTTGTTTGCGGCCAGTCAGTACGATATTCAAGGGTGCGGTAGTCATAGTACTTAACCTCGCTGAGATCGTCTGAGTGATGTTGGTCACGTTTAATGACCTGCGCCGCAACGAGATTGAAAATAGGTCGTATCCAACTGGTTCGCATCCAATCAGGAAATTGTTGCCAGCGGTCATTCACTAAACCTTCTGGGACTTGTTGATAATAATACTTGAACAGCGTTTCCAAGCGGTGATCATCTGGGTAGCCGATATCGCTCCAAAGCACATCTGGGTGATATCGATCAATCAATTCGTGCCACTGACGCCATACATAATCTTTGTAAGTTTGGCTTTTGTCGTTGCCCAATAGAAAGCTGCCGTAATCTTTGATTGGCAGATGCGGGAAAGTCCAGTCCAATAAAGATGAATAATAGGTTCCAAAACGCATTCCGTGGGCACGAACAGCTTGGGCCAGTTCACCGACAAAGTCGAAGTTCAAATGATAGTCAGGTTCGTACGGATTCTTGGTGTGCGGATCAAACATGACAAAGCCGTCGTGGTGCTTTGTAACGATCACGACATATTTGGCGCCAGCATTGGCAAATGCTTCAGCCCAGGCCTGCACATCGACATTCTGGGCGGTCTGCTTGAACGTTTTTGCGAAATCTGCATAAGAGGTGTTGCCATAATGCGTCCGGTGATAGGCTGCTACGGGGCTGTTTGGCAATAACATGCTGTTGCCATACCACTCCGCATAAGGTTGATGTTCAAACAAATAACCTAATGATTTGGTTTTGATTAAAGTGCCGTAATCAGGAATATTGACTGGCGCGTAAGCTGGCACACTATAGGGTCCCCAGTGAATGATGATGCCGAAATCCGCTTGTTTAAACCAGTCTGGTGGATTAGTGCGATGAATATTAACAGCTGAAGGTTTGGTCATGAAGATCGTCTCCTTGAGAGCATGATACACGTCGAAAGCTGTCACTTCTGCTCAGGTCGAAAAAGTGTTGCCAGTTAAATGATTGATCGATGCATCATTTAGATTTTGAAGACTGCGTATTCGTCACCCGTTTAGCAGCTAGAGCAGCGTACATCTCATCACGAGCGGCACCTTGCAATGGATAATGTCGGGCAATCAGATAGGCTAAAAAAGAAAACACAGCAGGAATAGCGAAAAGGACAACGCCTAAACTTTGCAACAAGTTGTCTGGCACATGCGATGCCTTTTCGAGCGTTTGGGCGTTGTAACCAACGATCAGTAGTGCAGCACCGACGCCGATTGTGGCTAGTCCTGATTGCAGTTTTTGCAGAAACATATTCACGGCATTGATAGTCGCTTCCATACCAGCATTAAGTTTGAGTCGGTTGTAGTCCATTGTTTCCATAATGATTAAATTGGCAGGGACAAACTGTGCTCCGGCGATGGTCATGACAATACCGATGAGTAAGTAGAAGACCCACGGATTATCAATGACATGAATTTCATTAATGATAAACATGATGACTAGAAACGGTGCCATGGCCAGATAGCACCACTGAACACCGCGAATAGCCGAAATGTACTGCATTGCTTTTTGAGAAATAAGTGTGCCTGCGACCAGTGTGATCAAGGTTAGCAGGCCAAAATACATGGACTGTGTGCCGAGATTTTTCACCCCAAAGGCATACTTGATGTAATAAAGCGAGGTTGCGGTCAGTAATGCCCAAACAAACCCACCGACAAAGGTAAAGTACAAGTTGATACGGAAAGGGTGATTGATCTTGATCATCTGACCAATATCTCGCAATCTTGGCGGCTTAGCCTCCTCGGTAACCGGACCTTCTTTGACCATGACAATGCCGATCAACGACAAAATCAGAAATGGTATGACGATCAGATCGACAGTTAAGGGAATATTGGGGTTGCGCTTTGTTCCTAGATACGTTGCGATCGCCATGAAGAAGGCGAAAACCACCCCGACAATATTACTGGTGATCCGTGGCCATGAAATTAACTTTGCACGCACTTCCTGGTCGGCTGACATGGTACTGGTCAACGGAACCGTCACAATAATCGTGGCAGCAAACATAAAGAGAAAATAAACGATATAGAGGTAAACCTCTTTACCGAAATTGGAGAAGTTTTGGGGAATGTGAAAAAGCATCATACCCAAAATACCGGCTAACAAACTGCCTATTAACACGTATGGTTTAAACTTTCCCCACCGGGTTCGCGGCGATATATCGATCAGATAGCCAGTCCAGAGGTCGTTAACAGCGTCCCATAACCGGCCAACAAATAACAGGGTCGTTGCCACAGCAGCGGCTTTGCCGGGTACACCGGAATAGATCCCTGAGTAGTCAGTTATGAACATCATCAGAACTGCCGTGTATAAATAATAAGCTGTTGTGCTCATTAACCCCATAGTGTTGATCCCAAATAAAGTCTGTCGATCGAGCGGATATTGCTTTGGATAACCTTTCCTAACGTTCCTCCCAGATAGCCGTCTCGGTGCGCTTGCAAAAGCCAGAGTGCGTAACCCATGTTTGTATGGATAACACCGAACAGCTTGATTAAATTATAGGTGATGTTCTGCGAACTTGCGAGGAAACGTTGTTGAAAGGTTCTTTTAAAGTGACTGAATTAACAACTAATGGCGCAAAATTCAAATTGCCAATCAGATCAAGCATCCGGAAGTCAAATATTAAGATATAAATTGTCAATATTTAAAAAATATTTTTGTTATCTTATTTTCAGTGCAACTGGCCATGAAACATGAAAATCACAATTAGTTGTCTGTCAAGACATGGGGGCACAACTCAAATAAAACAAGTTTTCATAATTGAATAGATTGCGTGCAATATCAAGGAAAAAGGTTTTCACAGACTGCTGTCATGTTTGCAAATCGTAATAATAATAGGCTTTTGGAGGGTTATATAACGTTAGATATTTAAATATTAGACAATAATTATATTGATTATAAGACATTAGTGGGTATAATTAAGAGCGTAAGTTGATGAAGTCACAAGACTAGGGGGGACTATGAAATGCATACACGATGCCAAGAACCAAACTATGTTGAAGTTGTGAACCAGAACTTGGAACGACTGCTTGTTTTTGAAACCGTTTTTAAGGAATATGTGCACACGTGCAAAAACATCGAGAAAGGAAATTGCTATGCAAGTGAAAGTCTCGATCATTTGCGTTTGTACTTCACCAAGAATGTGATGAAATTTTGTACATTCGTTGACAGTGTGGATGCGGAAGCAGCACCTTGTAATTATGCGGCCTTCCACAAAGTACTGGTGAATGGTTTGCGCGGTATTCGTGGCGGTGTTTTGAACATGCTTCAAGCAATCGGCACTGACAAAGTAGATCATGACCGATTTGCCGCTGGTTTAGCCGAACAACAGGCTGCTCGAGCTGAGATCGATACAGCTTTCTCAAAAATCCTCGACCCAATTTTTTAAGCCGATCACCCGCTTCTTTGTGGCATAATAGAGGCAAAGCTAGAACTGGCGCGGTTAGAAACCGAAGTCTCAACGTGATTGAGATCGTGCCACGCAGGTTTCTGCGCCAGCGAGTGCGTTCAAAGAAGGGGATGACGGCATGGCAGTTTGGCGCATGATGTTTGCGCGGCCACAGTTTAAGCACAGACAAATTAAGCGCATGGTCGATGATCTCAATCGTGAAGGTAATTTTGGCGGCATGCCGATTCATCGCATCACGCTTACTCGACAAACCCGCGAACTCATTTATGTCGACTTGGAATTTCAGCTAACCACTGGGCTCACACAACCTTTATTTGAGCAGATGGCAAAGTATATTCTGGTCGCAGTCGCTGGGTTGGCTCACGCTCCGCAACCCATTTATCTTGCCGCAATGGCGAATCCTTTCGCAAAATTAAATATTAGTTATTACATCTATCCGGATCATAGTCTGGATTTGATTTATTGGCAGCCGTTACTGAGGGAGCCCACTTAATCAGTGCTGACATATGCATTTACCGAACCGCAAACCTGTTGAACAGGTAGCCCGGCTCGGTTTTTTCGTATCCACTTTTTGCTCATGACCGGTATCGACTCATCGTTGGTGTTTAAATGCAACAATAGTTAGCGGCATGATTAGTTTGCGTGTGACATCTCATTGAGAAACAGTAGCGCGTTTCTAGACTAGCGCACCAATTCAGACTATGGGCTGATTATCAAGTAGTTCATAAGTATGCTAAGATATGGCAAGTTATTTCATTCCAAAGTATAAACAGGCACCATTAATATAACGCGTGATTTGGCGTAGGCAGAAAAGTGCGATCAGTGATTAGCCGTTAACACCCGCTTGGGGATCGCGATTGCGAGCGAACGTTTCAACTATTTTCTATTTCAGAAAACGCATTAAGGGGAGAACAACGATTGCTAGACTTAAAACATATTAAAAAATATTACCAGACAGGCGACTATACGACCAAAGCGCTTGACGATGTCTCAGTTCAATTCCGGGAACAAGAATTTGTCGCCATTTTGGGTCCCAGTGGTTCGGGGAAAACGACGTTACTGAATGTGATCGGTGGCCTTGATCGTTATGATTCCGGTGATTTGCTCTTACACGGGCGATCAACCAAAAATTTTAAAGAAGCCGATTGGGATGCCTATCGTAATAACTCGGTTGGGTTTATTTTTCAAAGCTACAATCTGATTATGCATCTGAGTATTTTGGAAAACGTTGAACTTGGTCTGACTTTGAGTGGTGTGTCAGCAGCAGACCGCCGTAAAAAGGCCGAGGCTGCTTTGACGAAGGTCGGTTTGAAGGCACATATGGGTAAGCAACCCAATCAACTTTCCGGCGGCCAGATGCAACGGGTGGCCATTGCGCGTGCAATTGTCTCGGAGCCGTCGATTCTATTGGCCGATGAGCCGACGGGAGCACTAGATACCGAAACTAGTGAAGAAATTATGCGCTTAATCGCTGATTTATCTCGCGAGCGATTGGTAATCATGGTCACGCATAATCCTCAACTGGCGCATGAATATGCAGAACGGACGATTGAATTCAAGGATGGCAAAATTCTTTCTGACTCACGGCCATTCAAAGATGAAGAAAAAACTGCCAGCTTTGACCTGCATCGCACCAAAATGAGTTATTTCACGGCGCTTAAATTGTCATTTACTAATATTATGACCAAAAAAGGTCGCACTTTTTTGACGGCATTTGCTTCCAGTATTGGGATTATTGGCATTGCCGTGGTTTTAGCACTTTCCTCGGGCTTTCAAAAACAGATTGATAATACGCAAGCGGAGACTTTGGCGCAATTCCCGATTACGATCTCGACTAACGCCACTAGCTTAACAGCGGGAGCGGCGGACAATACAAAGACATCGACTTTTAAAACAACCTCAACAGTTGTGGCTAAGCAAAGTGCTAGTGATAAGGCGCAGCACACCAATAAGTTAAATCAAAAGTATATTGATTATGTGAATGGCATTAGCAAGAAACTAACCGACAACATTGGCTACACTTATGGCACTGGTATGAATCTGTTACGTGACGTGAATGGTACCATCAAGTCAGTCCAATTTTCGACAGCTAAGCCAAGCAGTAATCAAACTCAACGTGGCTTGGCAAGCGCTAGTTCATCAGTTTATCCGGTTGATCGCGAAGGCGGCACCAGTTATCTGAAGAAAAATTATGAGGTTGTTGCCGGTAGTTATCCGAAGCATGATGGGGATGTTATTCTGATTGTTGATCGGGACAACTCGACGAACATCAATGCTTTGAAGAACCTCGGTTTTGATGTTAAAGATGGTCAAAAAGTGAAATTTAACCAGATTGTTGGCACTAAGATCAAGGCAATCTCGAATAATGCCTATTACCAGAATGTTGCTGGCAATGTCTATGTCCCAACGAAAGATTACGCAAATGCTTATAAACAAAACGACAACCGCGAACTGACGGTGGCTGGTGTTCTGCGGACGCGCTCGAAAACAAGTGATGGCTTGCTTAGCCAAGGGTTTGCTTATTCTGATCGGTTAACAAAAGATCTTGTGGCATTGAACAAAGACTCTGATGTCGTCAAGGCACAACGAGCCAGTGACGTGAACATTTTTACCAATCAAAGTGTGGACAAAGCGACTAAGGATCAGTTGATCACGGCATTAGGCGGTTCGGAAACACCCACGCAGATTACGATTTATCCAACCAGTTTCAAGGATAAAGACAAGATTCTGAGTTATCTTGATAAATTTAATCACGGTAAGAAAAAAGCCGATCAGGTTGTCTATACAGATTTAGCGGGGACAATTTCCAGCATGACCGGTGGCATTATGTCAGCCATTACTATCGTCCTAGTGGCCTTCGCTGGCATCTCACTGGTGACCTCGATGATCATGATTGCAATTCTGACGTATACTTCCGTGCTTGAACGGACGAAGGAAATTGGGGTGTTGAAGGCTTTGGGTGCACGGCGTAAGGATATCACGCGTGTGTTTGATGCTGAAACGATTATCCTTGGCGTTAGTTCCGGTATTCTAGGGATCATTATCGCGTGGTTATTGACCTTCCCAATCAATGCCATTCTTTATAGCATGACAGAGTTGCCGAATGTCGCGCAACTCAATCCGATTCATGCCGTGATCCTCATTCTTATTAGCACCATCCTGACTGTCCTCGGCGGTCATATTCCCGCCCGCATGGCAGCCAACAAAGACGCTGCGATTGCTTTACGCGCGGACTAACGCATATTTAGGTAAAAGAACTGAGCAACATATCTCGATGATTTGCGCCACACACCGTTTTTTGGCGGACAGGCGGTCATCTGGGAATGTTGACTCAGTTTTTTTGCTTTGGTGCTGGTTTTTTAACTGGACCTGCCTACGCTTCACATAAACGTGTTCGCTGGCCCAGAAACCTACACATAAGGACCGCGGCCACTTTATGCTCCGGTTTCTACCCGGTCCAGCTCACGCTCCTCATAAACGCGTTTGCTGGCCCAGAAACCTACACATAAGGACCTCGGGCGCAATGGCCAAAACCTGGCCATCACACCCAAGGCCGCTTATGCTCCGGTTTCTACCCGGTCCAGCTCACGCTCTTGCCTATTTGTCTTCACCAAAAAATACATCTATAATGATAGTTTATTGATTGGCATTTTGAGGGAAGTGCCATGAGAGCAGCTAGGGGATCATTTCCTAGTGAGAGGATGTATTTCAATTGAATAATTCAAAGGATCGCACGTTTATGGGGCATCCCCGGGGGCTATTAACCCTGTCGATGACTGAATTCTGGGAGCGGTTCAGTTACTATGGCATGCGGGCAATTCTGATCTACTACATGTATTACGCGGTGGAGAAGGGCGGCTTGGGTTTTGATCAGCCGACTGCGTTATCGATCATGTCGATTTATGGGTCACTGGTTTATTTAAGTGCTACAATCGGCGGCTTCATTAGTGATCGGTTGTTGGGCTCACGGCGAACCGTTTTTTGGGGCGGCGTGTTGATCATGCTAGGCCACATTGTTTTGTCATTGCCAATTGGGGCGACTGGACTGTTTGGCTCGATTGTTTTAATCGTTCTGGGCACGGGCTTATTAAAACCCAATGTGTCTGAGATGGTCGGTAGTCTGTATCCGGAAGATGACCTGCGACGCGATTCTGGCTTTAGTATCTTCGTCATGGGGATCAACTTTGGATCGCTCATTGCACCTATTTTTGTTCCGTGGATGGCGGATAAAGTCAATTTTCATGCTGGCTTTTCGCTAGCAGCCATTGGTATGTTTGTCGGCCTGATCTTTTACGTGATTGACGGGCGTAAATATATTAACCCAGCTGACAATACTGCTCCTGATCCGTTGAAGCCTGAAGATGTTCGTCCGTTGGTGATCCGTGTGGTGGTAGCAATTGCGGCTGTTGGTGTCATTTTACTGGCGATGGCCGGGTTCAATGCGCTGACGATTGCCAACGTAATCAGCCTGATTACCTTAATCGCGATTGGCTTGCCGATTTGGTACTTTGTGCTCATGATTCGTAGTAAAAAAGTCACGAAGACTGAACGATCACGGGTGATTGCCTATATCCCGCTGTTTTTAGCAGCAATGATTTTTTGGGCCATTGAAGAACAAGGGTCTGTCGTGTTGGCGCTTTTTGCGGCCCAACAGACAAAGCTGGATTTTGGCTTTTTTAAAATTCTCCCTGGTAATTTTCAAACTTTAAATCCATTGTTTATTTTACTTTATGGGCCGCTTTTTGCATGGTTATGGATGAAACTCGGTAAACGGCAACCGACATCGCCGAAAAAGTTTTATCTTGGTTTGATTTTTGCGGGTGCCTCTTATTTATGGATGGTTATCCCAGTGATACTGTTTGGCAGCAGCGCCAAAGTTTCACCATTATGGCTGGTCATGAGTTGGGCGATTGTTGAAATCGGGGAAATGTTAATTTCTCCGGTTGGCTTGTCAGTCACAACCAAACTGGCACCGAAAGCTTATTCGTCACAAATGATGAGCATGTGGTTCTTAGCTGATGCCTCGGCACAAGCCGTGAATGCGCAGATTGTCCGGTTTTATACGCCAAATCACGAGGTGGCTTATTTCGCCATTGTGGGTTTGGTGTCCGTTGGCTTTGCGGTTGTCCTGGCCTTCTTCACACCACGGATCGAAAAATTAATGCAAGGTGTTAATTAGGCTTCGAAGCTTCAACGTCATTTGGTCCATGCTGCTGACAAAATTTGGTGGAGGTGCGCTGATGGTGAAAATTGCGTTCAGTGTTGACAACCATTTTGATGTGAATCGCGTCGATGGCTTTGAGATGCTGAAGAAGCAGGCCGCTTATCTGGTTGAACATGATTATCAGATCTATGTGAATGCCGGTGATACTTACAATGACTTCACCAAATCATTGGCTTATTTTCGCGCACTGCAGGCAGAAGTTGGGTCTGCAGTCACCATTCGCTTTTTGGCGGGCAATCACGATATGGTGAATGGCGCAACGTACGATGAAATTCAATCAGCGGTTGATCCGCTGTATCTGCATGAAAAGATTTTGCCGGTGCCTGGCACCAATGCCGTCATTATTGGCAACAATGGCTGGTATGATTATTCGCTAGGACAGCTTGGCAATATGAAAACCGATGCGGAATATGCTCAATGGAAACGCGCCTTTTGGATTGATAGTGCCATTGACGCGCCTGTCACTGATGCTGCGCGAATGCAACGGGTTTTGACCACCACGAAGGCGGCGCTGCAGGCCAATCAGACGCACCAGATGATTTATGTGACGCATTTTGTGCCGATTCGTGAGGCAATGGTGTACACAGTTGATCGGCCGCCTTGGCAGATGGCAACGGCGCTAATGGGGTCGGCCAAACTCGGCGATTTGCTGACAGGTAAAGTGTCGGCAGTGGTGTTCGGCCATGAGCATTTTCGCGATGCGCCTAAGCTTTTAAGCGGTACTACGTATTATCATCAGCCGCTGGGATATGGCTTAAAACGATTATTCGAGTGGCAGAGTCAAGATTGGTGGACTGAATGGCGGCAGACGCTTGTGACATTAACCGTGCCAACGTTGTCTTGAACGCTATCACCTTTAAGGACATGAAAAATGCGGTCAAAAATCAGGCAAATGCTGTTGATTTTTGAATCGCATTTTTGTATGCTATTTAAGTTGATTCGCAGCAATCACACGGAGGAGTAGCGAAGAGGCTAAACGCGGCGGACTGTAAATCCGCTCCTTCGGGTTCATAGGTTCGAATCCTATCTCCTCCATCCAGTATTAAAGTTCGATAGAAGACGTAAACGCATGGCGGAGGCCATGCGTTTTTTTTATTTCAAGCGGTCCAGCTAATTGACATGGTATAGCCCAACCGCTACGCTTAAAGCAATATGAGGAAGGGCGTGATCGTATGGCAATCAAAGCGACAGATCTTTTTAAATTGGTATCATTGTCGTATCCAAGTGCGACAGATGATGGCTACTTTGTTCAGGAAAATCGCATTTCGGAGGCCGATAATACTTATTATCAGCGCATTTGTTTCGTCAATCATCGTGGCGGCACTATCGCGTATGGCTTTGATCAAAAACATGATCGGCATCCGCTGCTTAGTCCAGATCAGCAGTGGTTGGCCTTTTTGAGTCAAGCATCCGATAAAACGACTCAAGTTTTCGTACAGGCGGTCAATGGCGGTACTGCCAAGCAATTTTCTGCTGAAAAAGAAGGCGTGTCCTACTTTGGTTGGCAAGCGGACAGTCAAGCACTGTTTATTCAGACGACAGTTGGCGCAAAGCCGAAAAAGACGGATAAGCAGTGGCCACAACCGGTGACGGTCTCACGTGTGCCCTATAAGTTAAATGGAGTCGGCTTATTACCAGAACATGTCGCTTATGAATTACGGGTCCAACGCCTGCGTCAAAAGACCAGTCGTTTGGTAATGGGCCGGGAGCATGAATTTGAAGTCGGGGCGATTTCTCCAGACGGACAGACCTTGGCATTTACTGCAGAGCGTTTGCCCGATGACCCAAATGATTTTAGCCAAGCAACTTATTTGTTAAATTTAGCTGATCAACAGGTAACCATGGTTAATGATCAGTTACCGCAAGCGGCCTTATCGCCAGAAGCATTTTCAGCAGATGGCAAGCAATTGCTGCTTGTGGGGTCGGACAATCATCTGCCAAATGTGTCGCAAAGTCACTTGTGGCATTATGATTTAGCGACCAAAACGTTGCAAGATGTCGCCGATGATATTGATTTTGATATTCCGGGACACGTTAATGGCGATTTTCAACAGGATTTATCTGAAAAAGTGGCTGATTTTGCCACCGCCGACTATTATCTGACGATTGGTTTTGACCACGGGAAAACGAGCTTGTATGCAGGCGGCCCCGACGAGCAGCTGACACCTTTGATTGGCGGACGTCGGCATGTAACTGATTACGCTTTAACGCCGGATCATCACGGGGTTGTTTTTACGGAAAGCACAATGACGGTTCCAAGCCGATTGAGCTACTTTGATTTGGCGACTGAAGAAGAACACGTGATTTATGATCCTAATCGTCGGGTAACACGCGATATGGGGTTGGTGACGCCACAAACATTTAACTTCCAGCGCGATGGTTTTGAGATTGAAGGTTGGTATTTCCCGCCACAGCAGGCGACAGCTTCTCATCCAGCCATTTTATATGTTCACGGCGGACCGGCAGTTGGTTATGGGTATACCTTCTTCCACGAAATGCAGTTCTTGGCTGCTCAAGGCTACGGCGTCATCTGCCCGAATCCGCGCGGTGGGTTAGGGTATGGCGAGGCCTTTACAGCGGCCGTGATTAAACATTACGGCCAAGGCGATTATGAGGATTGTATGGCATCAGTGGATGAAGCCTTGAAGTTGGATACCACCATTGATCCTGATCGTTTGTATGTGGCTGGCGGATCATACGGCGGCTTTATGACGAACTGGATTGTGACGCATACTCACCGATTTAAGGCTGCTGTTACCCAACGATCCATTGCTAACTGGTTGAGTATGTACGGTACAAGTGATATCGGCTACTTCTTCACACCTTGGGAACTCGAAGGAAAATGGACCGGTGATTTATCTGATGTGAAAAGCCTTTGGGATTTTTCACCGCTAGCCCATATCGACTTTGCCCAAACCCCGACGTTGGTCATGCACAGTGAAAATGATCAACGCTGTCCGATTGGCCAAGGCGAAGAATTTTATATTGGCTTGAAATTGCATGGCGTTGATACTAAGTTCATGCGCTTTCCCAATGCCACGCATGAACTGTCTCGCAGCGGGCTACCGAATCTGCGACTAGCGCGATTAGCAGCCCTCGTCGATTGGTTCAAGACCCATTCAGCAACAGAAGAAAGTCATCAAGCATAAAGGAGGCAGGCCATGACAATTGGATTTATTGGTGCCGGCAATATGGCACGGGCGATCATCACTGGTTTGTTAGCTAAAAATGCGGTCACGCCTGAGGAAATTGTTCTGCATGGCGGGCAACCGATTCACTATGAACCGTATGCCGCCAAAATTGGCGCCAAAGCGGTCGCGAGCAATCAGGCAGTTGCAGACACTGCCGATATCGTTTTCCTAGCTGTTGCCCCCAAACTTGGTGTGCCGATTCTAAAGACAATCGGGCCAACGCTCAAACAACGGCAGGTACCGATTGTTTCGATGCTTACCGGTGTTTCACTGGCGACCCTTGAAGATGCCCTTGGCAGTCAAGATCAACCGGTCCTGCGAATTATGCCTAATGTGAATGTGGCTATCAACGCGGGGATGACGGCTTACGCTGCTAATGATAGTGTTGCGGGTCAATTAGATGGCTTACTGGACTTATTGAACGTCTTAGGTAAAACTATGGCGCTACCTGAGGATCAATTTTCGACATTTGTCGCGTTGGCAGGGTCATCACCAGCTTTTGTTTACTTATTCATCGATAGCCTATCGCGGGCTGGCGTTAAGTATGGGTTAACTAAAAAACAGGCAACAGCCATTGCTGCTCAAGCAGTGATGGGGAGTGCCCAAAATGTTTTGGCCAGCGAGCAATCGCCATTTGATCTGATTGATCAAGTCTCAAGCCCAGGTGGTACAACAGTAGCTGGCTTGTTGGCGATGGAGCAAGCAGGGCTCATGTCTGCCGTTATCAAGGGAGTGGACGCAACCATTGCTAAGGATCGTCAAGGATAAGTATGACGTTGTACGACGAAGGTATAGCTTGTAATCTTGGTCTATACCAGTTATACTGGTATATGTTATCTGTCGAATGAAGCATTAAACAATTAGGAGTGGTATTGTGACGGTTACAGTATTGAAACACGCAACGATCTATACTGGATTAGAACGCATCGATGACGGCTATGTTCGTTTCGATGACAAAATTTTGGCAGTTGGCGACATGTTTGATTATCGCGCCCAATCTGGTGAACAGACTTTCGACCTTCAAGGGAAAACCTTGATTCCAGGGTTTATTGATGTTCACGCTCACGGCGGTTATGGCTTTGATGCCATGGACGGTGATGCAGATCAGATTGATGAAATGGCAACGAAAATGATGACGCACGAAGGGGTGACGACCCTTTTTGCAACGACCATGACGCAGTCAACTGAGAATATTGACAAAGCCATGCGTGGCGTTAAACAGGCGGCTGAACGCAACCACATTATTCAAGGCGTGCATCTTGAAGGCCCATTCATCAGTAAGGTCTTCAAGGGTGCCCAACCTGAAGAATATATCAAGAATCCTAATGTTGATTTAGTGAAACAGTGGCAGGAATTATCCGGTGATCTGGTTAAGCTCATCACCTATGCGCCAGAAGACGAAGGGTCACAAGCATTTGAAGACTACTTGTTGGCGCACAACATTGTGCCTTCTGTTGGTCACAGTAACGCTACCCGCGAACAGATGTTGCATAGCAAAGCAACACATGTGACGCATCTCTACAATGCTCAACGCGGCCTGCGCCATCGCGAGCCTGGTGTTACCGGTCATGCGATGCTTGAAGACAACATGTATTGTGAATTAATCTGTGACGGCTTCCACATCGTGCCTGATATGCTCCGCCTCGCTTTTGACCAAAAAGGACCAGAACGAATCGAATTGGTTACCGACTCCATGCGTAGCAAAGGCATGCCAGAAGGTAAGAGTGAATTAGGCGGTCAAACAGTTTATGTCAAAGATAAGCAGGCACGGCTTAAAGACGGCACACTTGCCGGCTCAGTTCTGATGTATAAAGATGCCTTTAAGAATGCGATGAGCTTCATGGATGCTTCCTTGTTTGATGCCGTTGAAATGTCATCGGTCAACCAAGCACGGGAATTCAACCTGACATCAAAAGGCACGCTTGAAGTCGGGAAAGATGCCGATATCAACGTTTTGGATCGCAATAACGATTTGGTTGCAACCTACAGCTATGGCGTTAAACACGACACCGAAGACTGAACCACGATTTGGAGGCGATCATTCATGGATGCACCAGTTTATATTCAAATTCATAACGCGATTCGGGCAGATATTGAAGCAGGCAAATGGCGCGTTGGCGACCGAATTCCTTCTGAGCGTGATTTAGCTGTCACGTTTAAAGTGTCACGGATGACGTTGCGCCAAGCCATTCAAACATTGGTCGATGAAGGCATTCTCGAACGGCGCGTCGGGTCCGGCACCTATGTTGCCAACCAGAAAGTCCAAGAGAAAATGTCTGGCGTCACAAGCTTTACGGATCTGATGCAAGCACAAGGCAAGGTGCCATCCAGCAAGACAGTCTCCTACCACGTGGCCCAGCCAACAAGTTCTGAAGTTGAAAAACTTAAACTTGAGCCTAAAGAACAAGTCTTGCGCATGGAACGGATTCGTTACGCGGATAAGATTCCGATTAGCTTTGAAACGGCGGCGGTTCCATACAACCTCGTCAAAAACTTTACCAAAAAAGAAATGACAGCCAGTTTTTACCATACCTTGGAGAAAAAAGGCGGTTATGTGCTTGGCGGTGCGCAACAGACTGTCAGTGCGATGCTAGCAAGCGAACGTATCTCAGAGTATCTGGACATCAAACGTGGCGAAGCGATCCTACGTTTGCGTCAGGTATCATTCTTGCAGGACGGTACGCCGTTTGAATACGTTCGAACGCAGTATGTTGGCGAAAGATTTGAATTTTATCTAGAACGGTAATGTTTGCTGCTTGGTTATAAACACTAGGCATTTGGAAAGGTCAAAGAGCAAGATGGCATCTTGTTTTTTGGCTTTTTTCGTTGGTTTTGATGCTTTTTGAAAGGGAATCTGAGCCTAAGCTATGTTGATTTCGAAATGCGCGAACAGGCGCAGAAACCTGCACATAAGGATCTCAGACAGGAATGGGCAAAGGCCAGCCGTCAGTGTGCTGGTTCCGAAACGCGCGAACAGGCGCAGAAACCTGCACATAAGGACCTCAAGCCTAAATGGCCAAAGCCTAGCTATTTAGGCTTGAGGCCACTTATGTTCCGGTTTCTTACCGCGCCTGTTCGCGCTCTGTCCCATTTTCTCTGAATGGTATATAATGATGAACTATAAATTAAGCATCACTGCGTCTATACGAGCGCTTGTTTGTTGTTGCCACTTATCCGGAAGGGGAGCCATGATGACCACACAGTTGGGTGAAGGACTTACACTCCACACCGATTTTTACGAATTAAATATGATGAATACCTTTTTTGAACAGGGGATTAGCGAACGCAATGCCGTGTTTGAAGTCTTTTTTCGGGATTTACCGTTTGGTTCGGGGTTTGCTGTTTTTGCGGGATTGGAACATGTGATGGACTACCTGAATCATCTTAAGTTTTCTGAAGATGATTTAGCTTATCTGCAGTCGCAAACAGACTATTCGGATGCTTTTATTGATTATTTACGGCATCTTAAGTTCACTTGCACTGTTAAGTCCGCTTTAGAAGGCGACTTGGTATTCAACAACGAGCCGATTTGGCAAATTGAGGGACCATTGGCGCAAGCACAGCTGGTTGAGACAGCGGTTTTGAATATGATCAACTATCAAACGTTGGTTGCGACCAAAGCCGCCCGTATTCGCAGCGTTGCTGGTGCGGACCCCCTGATGGAATTCGGCACACGGCGGGCACAGGAAACGGCGGCTGCTTTGTGGGGCACACGGGCCGCTTATATTGGCGGCTTCAATGCGACTAGTAATGTATTGGCGGGTAAGGAATTCGGTATTCCTATCAGTGGGACCCACGCTCATTCGCTGGTTCAGGCCTATGGCAATGATTACGATGCTTTTAAAGCATATGCCCGCAGCAATAAGGATGTTGTTTTCCTCGTTGATACATATGACACCTTGCGTTCTGGTGTGCCTGCAGCAATCAAAGTTGCGAATGAGTTTAAAGGCAAGATCAACTTTCTTGGTGTCCGGATCGATAGTGGTGACATGGCTTTCATCTCCAAGCGGGTTCGGCAACAATTGGACGATGCAGGTTATGAATCTGCTAAAATTTACGCCTCAAACGATCTTGACGAAAATACGATTCAGAACTTGAAGATGCAAGGTGCCAAAATCGATATTTGGGGTGTTGGGACACGTTTAATTACCGCCTATGATCAGCCGGCATTGGGCGCCGTGTTTAAGTTGGTATCAATTGAAGATGCAGCCGGCAAAATGCGCGACACGATCAAATTGTCGAACAATGCTGAGAAAGTGTCAACGCCGGGCAAAAAGCAGGTTTGGCGTATTACGCGTCAAGATGATGGCAAATCTGAAGGCGATTATGTTGCCTTGGCAGATGAAACCATTGATACACAACGAAGTCTTTATATGTTCCATCCGAACTTCCCGTACATCAATAAAACGGTTAAAAATTTTGAAGCCAAGCCACTTCTACAGACGATTTATGACAAAGGCCAGCAGGTTTATCACACACCACCGTTACAAGAAGTCCAAGCATATGCCACTCGGAGTACCAACGCATTATGGGATGAATATCGACGCATTCTGAACCCACAGGACTACCCGGTAGACTTGTCGCAACGGGTTTGGGACAACAAGATGGATCTGATCAAAGCAGTCAAATCAGCGGTGGCTGACCGCGAGGAATAATCTATGAGGGCATCGAAAAGGCGATCGCAGTATCGTTGGCTAATCCTTAGCTTACTAGTCGGTCTTGTAGTTGGAATAGCTGCTTATGCGAGTTACGATCATTTTTATTTGAAGCCACAGATTGAGGCTAAGGAAGAGCGGACTCGGCGTAAGTATGAAACAGAATTGAACCGACATCGGGCGGTTGAGCAACGCCTCCAAAATGAAACGCGAACAGCGACATCCGCGACTGACAAGCTCATGCAGCCAGTTAATCAGGCGGAAGCCAAGCCGTTTATGAAAATATTGGAGGCTAATCATTTTAGTGGTACTGCGTTGATGATCAGACGTGGCAAAATTATTTTGAACACAGGACTTGGCTATGCCGATGCTGAATCTGGACGTTTAAATGGTCCGGAGACACTTTATCAAATTGGTTCGATTCAAAAAGGGTTGACTGCCGTGTTGCTCATGCGACTAGTTGAACAAGGCAAAGTGCATTTGTCTGACCCGATCAGTAAGTACTTGACCGGCATTAGGACAGGCAAGCAAGTCACCTTGCGCATGATGCTTAACATGCGTAGCGGCTTATCATTGACGCGTGCGCAGAGTGCTTCGCTTTCTGATGCTGGCATTGTCCGTTGGTCGATTGCCAACTTAAATTATGGAACGGTTCGTTATGATTACCAACCAGTGAATTATGTTTTGTTGGCTGGCGTGATTGAAAAAGTGACTGGCCGACTGTATGCCGATTTGATTCAACAGGAAATTTTCAAAAAGTTGAAATTGACTCACTCTGGGTTTATGCCAGAGTTGTTTCACGAGTCGAATCAGGCGTTTGGTTATAGTGGTCCCATTAATAATCCTTACGCAAAACGGTACACAGAGCCTTCTGTGAACTATAATCGGGAACTGGGTACTGGCAATATTTATACAAGTGCGGGTGATTTGTATCAGATCATCAAGGCGGTGAATCAAGGGAAAATCATTTCAACTGCTTCATTGAAGGCACTGCGGAATTTGGATAATGGTCAGTACACAGCGGGGGTTTATAATTTTGGAAGCTACACCTTAACGCACGGGGTGGTGGCTTCGCAATCTGCAGGTACCATGATTGATACCAGCGGCCAAAACGCGGTTGTCTTGCTTGCCAACACGGACAAGATAACCCAAGGTCTCATTAAAAATTTGTATCTGAATATGATTAAAGGAGTTTGACTATGCGTCCATTACAAGCAGAAATCATCAAAGCATTGGGTGTTCAAGCAACAATCGATCCGGAAACTGAAGTTCGTCGTAGTGTAGACTTTTTAAAAGCTTATTTGAAAAAGAACACTTTTTTAAAAACTTATGTCCTCGGCATTTCGGGCGGGCAAGATTCGAGTCTTGCTGGCGCTTTGACCGAAAAGGCCATGCAGGAAATGCGAGCAGAAACCGGCGACGATGCTTATCAATTTATTGCCGTTCGTCTGCCTTATGGTGAACAAGCCGATGAAGCCGATGCTATGGCTGCTATCGACTTTATGCACGCTGATGTTGTCAAGCGTGTGAATATTAAGCCGAGTGTTGATGCAATGGTCGCGGCGGTTGAGGCTGATGGGTCAAAGATTTCTGATTTCAACAAAGGCAACATCAAGGCTCGGATGCGGATGATCGCGCAATATGCGATTGCTGGCAATAATGCCGGTGCGGTGATTGGCACGGATCATGCCGCTGAAGCCGTGACTGGCTTTTACACCAAATTTGGTGATGGTGGCGCTGATTTGACGCCATTGTATCGATTGGACAAACGACAAGGTGCCGCGCTTTTGAAGGTATTAGGCGCACCGGCACACTTGTATGAAAAAGCCCCTACAGCTGATCTTGAAGACAATCGCCCAGCACTGCCAGATGAAGTTGCGTTAGGCGTCAAGTACAAAGACATTGATGATTATTTGGAAGGAAAAGACGTCAGTGATCAAGCTGCTGAAACGATTGAAAAGTGGTACCAAAAAACCGCCCACAAGCGGCATTTACCAATCACGGTTTTCGATAATTTTTGGAAATAACGCTTAAAGACAGCCAAGGCATCACCGATAGCAATCAGTGATGCGACGGGCTGTCTTTTTGCTGGATAATGTGGTATTTTTGCGTCCAGAAAAGTTAAATTTGGAAGAGCGTGAGCAGGCCGGTTTTCTGGGCCAGTGAGCGCGTTTAGATAAGAGCGTGAACTGAGGCGGTTTGAAACCGAAGTATAGGAGCGGCCATTTAGGTTTAAGGTCCTCACATAAAGGTTTTGCGCTCGTGAATGCATTTAAAGGAGTAGGTTTTAAGATGTCGGGGAAGCATCGTTATATTTGGTTGGGCGTCATGCTGATTTTATGTGCAGTCAGCATTGGTGCGGGAACGTACTTGTGGCAGCAAAACAGCCGATCCGCCGTGAATACGAAGGTAAAATCCGCAAAGACAGTCACAAAAGCGGTACGTCGGGATCGGGGTAAATCAAAAGAAGAACTATTGGCCATGACCTTGGATCGTGTCGCGACGACGACTGAAGGCCAACCACTTGAGCAAGAGTTGACCAATGACAAGTTTATTGGCAGTGCCCTGATCATTAAGCACGGCAAAGTCGTGTTTAACAATGGCGTTGGTGATGCCGATACGACGACGCATCGTCGCAACGGTCCAACCACGCTGTTTCAGATTGGTTCAATTCAAAAAGCCGTGACTGCGGTTGCGCTTGCGCAATTGGCCGCTTCTGGCAAGCTCAGCTTGGATGATCCGGTTGGCAAATATCTAACTGGCATCAAAACCGGCGATCAAGTGACTTTGCGCATGATGGTGGCTATGCGCAGCGGCTTTAGTTTGCGTAAGTATCAACCAACTGTAATGGATGATGCTAATATTATTCAATGGTCGATTGCCAACTTAACCTATCTGCCGCAGGATAATTACGCTTATCAAGCAGTTAATTACGTGTTACTTGCTGGTGTGATAGAAAAAGTTGCTGGTCGTTCATACGAGCAGCAAGTCAAAAACAATATTTTCGATCGGCTCAACCTGAAGCACACAGGCTTTTTACCCGCAATGTTGACAGATCCTGAGCGAGCTATCACTTACACTGGCCCGGCTGCTAATCCTTATCAAACTGCGATTGGTGAACCAGCAGTTTGGTATAATCGAGAACTAGGCACGGGCAATGTCTATACTTCCACCGGTGACTTATACCGGCTGTTGCGGGGTATTGATACAGGGAAAGTATTACCGCTTTCAACTTTAAAAACATTGCGTAACCGCAACGATGGTGTTTACAACGCGGGTATTTATAACCATGCTGACTTTTACTCAACCAACGGTGTCGTCGCCGGTCAGATGGCCTCAACCGCGATAAGTCATGATGGCCAAAATGCCGTCATTTTGCTCAGCAACTACAATTCGCATGCATTGAATCTGCATGACTTAGCGGTTCACCTATTTAGTGAGTTGGGCTGAATGGCCTGCCTAATAAGGCCACTTATGCTGGTTTCTAACCGGACTTGCACGCTCTGCTCTGATTAAACGCGTTTGCAGGCCCAGAAACCGGGCCTGTTCACGCTCTTCGCAAGTAAGCCTTGCGAAGCATGACCCGCACCTGATATACTTTAACCAACATAGGGGAGTAACTAGCAGAGTATTCTGCGACAACGTCACCAACAAGGCTATGTCTGGTGTTGTCTTAAATAGTGAGACTTATGGATCTACTGCTGGTAGTCCATAGGTCTCTTTTTGGCTACCGGCCCAAATACGAAGGAGGCACTACTTTGGCAAACAAACCGCCATATGCATTAAGCAGTGAGGCAGTCTTAAAGCAAGAACAGACTAGTCTAACCGGGTTAACGAAAGAAGCGGCACAAACACGGTTAAATGAGAATGGGCCAAATGAACTTGCGCAGGCAGAAAAGAAGGGCATGTTAGCCCGTTTCTTAGATCAGTTCAAGGATTTTATGATTATTGTCTTGTTGGTTGCCGCTTTGATTGCCGGCTTTTTACTCAGTGAGTGGGCGGATGCCGGGATCATCTTGGCTGTTGTCTTATTAAATGCGGTTTTCGGCGTTTTCCAAGAAAGTAAAGCTGAGGAAGCGATTGATGCGCTGAAGGAAATGTCGACCCCTAACGCCCATGTTCGTCGTGGTGATCAGGTGCTGACCATTCCTAGCAGCCAACTGGTTTTAGGGGACATCGTGTTACTTGAAGCTGGAGATGTCGTACCAGCAGATTTACGACTAGTTGAGAGTGCCAACCTTAAAATTGAAGAGAGTGCGTTAACAGGTGAAAGTGTGCCGGTCGATAAGACGACGGCGCCGTTGGATGCTGATGATGTCGGAATTGGCGATCGCACTAACATGGCATTCATGAACAGTAACATCACATACGGCCGTGGCGTCGGTGTTGTGATTGCTACAGGAATGCAAACTGAAGTCGGCCGCATTGCCGGTATGATTAATTCGGCGGAAGAAACCAACACGCCACTGCAAGAGAACCTCAAAAGTCTCGGTAAAACGCTGACGGTCATGATTTTGGTGATTGCGGTGATTGTGTTTGCAGTCGGTATCTGGCGTCAAGCGGCAAGCTTGCCAGAAATGTTCCTGACAGCCGTTTCATTAGCTGTGGCGGCCATTCCTGAAGGGTTGCCAGCCATTGTCACCATCATTTTGGCATTGGGTACGCAGAAAATGGCTAAGCGCCATGCACTGGTCCGTAAATTGCCTGCTGTTGAAACCCTCGGCAGCACGGATATCATTGCGAGTGATAAAACTGGAACGCTTACTCAAAATAAGATGACGGTTGAAAAAGTTTATTACGACGGTCAGCTTAATGATGCAAGCGCTGGTATTCATGGCGGCAATCCATTAATGACCATCATGAACTTTGCCAACGACACACAGGTGCAAGACGATGGTAAGTTACTAGGCGATCCAACCGAAACTGCGCTTGTTGCTTATGGGAAAACCCAGAATTACGATGTTGCCAAAGCACTCACTGGCGAACCGCGGATCGCAGAAGTACCGTTTGACTCTGAACGAAAATTAATGACGACGATCCATCGGCGTGCAGATGGTAAGTTGCTAGTGGCAACAAAAGGTGCACCTGATGAATTGCTGAAGCGGGTGACTGACTTAGCAACAGGTGAAAATACGGCGCCGTTGTCAGACAGTGAACGCGATGCCATTTTGAAAGCCAATAAAGACATGGCGACACAGGCGTTGCGTGTGCTGGGGATGGCTTATAAGGTCATCGATACTTTACCGGAAAAAGTTGATTCCGATACGGTTGAAAATCACATGATTTTTGCTGGATTGGTCGGCATGATTGATCCCGAACGGCCTGAAGCGGAAGCTGCGGTGGCAGAGGCAAAAGCGGCTGGTATTCGCCCGATGATGATCACCGGCGATCACCGCGATACGGCTGAAGCAATTGCCGTTCGGTTAGGAATCATTGACCAAGGCGATGATGATGCTGTCATCACCGGCGCTGAGCTAGATCAGCAAAGTGATGATGAGTTTGCAAAGAACGTGGCAAAGTACAGTGTATACGCCCGTGTTGCGCCAGAGCACAAGGTACGGATCGTCAATGCTTGGCAGAAAAAAGGCAAGGTTGTGGCAATGACCGGCGACGGTGTGAACGATGCGCCTGCTTTGAAAGCTGCGGATATTGGGATCGGTATGGGCATCACTGGGACTGAAGTTTCCAAGGGAGCTTCTGATATGGTTTTGGCTGATGATAACTTTGCAACCATTGTTGTGGCGGTGGAAGAAGGCCGAAAAGTCTTTTCCAATATTCAAAAGGCGATTCAGTACCTGTTGTCGGCCAACCTTGGTGAAGTCTTGACCTTATTCATGATGACCATGCTAGGTTGGGATTTGCTGGCACCGGTGCATATTCTCTGGATTAACTTAGTGACAGATACGTTCCCGGCGATTGCACTGGGGGTTGAACCAACTGAACCAGGTATTATGAAGCAAAAGCCGCGCGGTCGGAAGTCAAACTTCTTCTCAGGCGGCGTTGGCCCCGCGGTTATCTGGCAAGGAATTCTCGAAGGTCTGCTGACGCTTGGCGTTTACTGGATTGCCATTACCTATCCAGTGCACAGCGGCTCAGCTGCGATTCACGCCGATGCTTTGACGATGGCCTATGCTACGCTGGGCTTGATTCAGCTGTTCCATGCCTTCAACGTGAAGAGTATCCATCAAAGTCTGTTCACGGTCGGCGCGTTCCGGAATAAGGCCTTTAACTGGGCGATTCTGGCTTCCTTCGTGTTGTTGGCAGTCACGATTTTAGTGCCAGGTTTCAATGGCCTGTTCCATGTGACATCGCTTGATTGGCATCAATGGATCACGGTTCTCGGGGCTGGTGTGGCGATGATCGTCATTGTTGAAATCGTTAAAGTTTTCGAACGTGCTCGACGGAAGCAACGCGCATAAGACACCACAAGATTGCTTACAGTCAAAAAACAATAGGAGTAGCCTTGACCGTGATGTCCGTGTTGTAACGGTCATGACAGTCAAGGCTTTTATGCGTTAATTACCGGCTAATGAACCGATGAAAAGGATGAAGCACATGAATAAACAACAAATGAAGTTAGCAAACTATGGGACGACCATTAATGCGGTCGTTGAAGCCACACAAGACAACCAAGAAAAAATGGCGCCGTTGTTTGAACCGCTGCGCAAGGCGATTGATGAGAACAAGTTGGCCGATTACGACCTTGAGGCTTACCAACAAACGCAAACCGTGTTTAGCGAGGGGACAAGTAACTATGAAGCGTTGCTTGTCAAGTTGCAGCAAGTCGCGGCGCCAGCCAGATTGTTGGGGCCCCATCATACACTTGTACGTGATTTTGCCGCTTTCACAGAGGCATGTAAGGCGATGACCGCAAGTTTGCACGCGGATCGGCAAGTTGATGTGGCAGCTTTCAACGCAGCTGAAAAAGCTCAGGACGAGGCAATTCAAAAATTCACCAAGCAAATCCAAAAAATTTCAGTCATGTTGTCTTAAGCTGGTCAAAATTGTCAAAAAAAGTTTAAGCTTATACTTGACATGAGAACTTTACTCACGTATCTTTAATCTAACAACAAATCAATTAACTAGGACGGAGGAAACCGACATGACAGCATTGCTTACCTTTTCTGCTTGGCAAAGCCAACTTTAGGTAGGTTGCAGACGCAACCTGCCAGACGCGCAGGTTGTGTCTATGTTGGCTCTCTGTTCAATTTGTCCGCATAGATACCCCAAAAGTGGGACTATGCGGACTTTTTTATTGCCGCGACGAGTCCTCACCTGTCGCGGCAATTTTTGTAAGCGTGAGCCAGCCCGTTTAGAAACCGGAACATAAGTGGCCTCAGACAGAAATGGCTGGGCTTTGGCCATTTCTGTCTGAGGTCCTTATGTGCAGGTTTCTGGGCTGGCGAGCGCGTTATGAATCATAACTGATTAAGTCCAAGCGGGCACAGCATGAATTAATTTAAAATGGAGGCGGAAACATGAAACGAATGCTAGGGTTGATCTTCATTATGGCAGCATTCTTAGGGATTGCCTATTTTCAAACCGGCACGACAACACCACAGACACAGGCAACACCAACTGTGGGTATCCTGCAATTGACCACACATCCCGCATTAGATGCGATTCACAAGGGGATTATTGATGGCTTGAAGGAGAAGGGCTATGTTGCAGGGAAGAATGTGAAGATCGATTTTCAAAATGCCGAAAATGATCAAAGCAATCTGAAGTCCATGTCCGAACGCTTTACTGAGGAACATGCGGCGGCAACAGTTGGGATTGCTACGCCATCGGCTCAAGCACTTGCCAATGTCAATCAGAAAACACCGATCATTCTTGGCGCGATTACCGATCCAGTTGCGGCAAAGTTAGTGAAGAATGTTAAACGGCCAGGTGGCAATATCACGGGGGTATCTGATCAGGCACCGATTGCCGCGCAACTGAAATTAATCCGGCAAATTATGCCGAATGCCAAAACTCTCGGTGTGATTGCAACGTCGAGTGATGATTCCGCTCAAACACAGGCTAAAATGGTCGAAAAACTTGGGCCAAAGCAAGGCTTCACGGTTAAGCGGTACGCGATCAGTTCAACAAATGACTTAAATCAGGTGGCCACACAAATGGTTAGTCAAGTAGATGCGATTTTTGTGCCGACTGACAACACTGTTGCCAGTGCGATGCAAACTTTGGTTGCGGTGGCTAATACGCGGAGGGTGCCAATTTTTCCAACAGTGGACACTATGGTTGAACAAGGCGGATTGGCAACGATTGGTCTTGACCAACATCATCTCGGCGTTTTAACTGGGCGGATGCTGGCAGACATCTTGAGTGGGAAGACAAAGCCAGCAACGACGCCGATTCATTTTGAAACCACCGGTAAACTGATCTTGAACGAAAAACAAGCAAAACTGTTAGGCATCGACTTACCTAGCTCGTTAATCAAATCGGCAGAGGCGAAAGGAACGGTGATCAAATGAGTATCGGCGTATCAGCGATTGGTCAAGGTTTATTATATGGTTTAATCGGACTTGGCTTATTCTTAACATTTCGGGTATTGGATTTCCCGGATATGACGGTTGAAGGTACCTTTCCATTTGGCGCGGCAGTAGCCGTGAGTGCCATTACTCATGGCATTTCCCCGATTGTCGCAACGCTGTTGGCTACCGGTGCGGGGATGCTTGCTGGATTGGCAACTGGGTTGTTGACCACGAAAGGTAAAATTCCAGTTTTGTTGGCCGGTATTTTGGTGATGACCGGGTTGTTTTCAATCAACTTGCGGATTATGGGACGCGCCAATCTATCGCTGTTGCATCAAGCCAATCTTTTCCAGACAGCGTTCTTAAAAGATTTACCGCCATACTTCAATAGTGTGGTTATCGGCGTTATCGTTGCTGTTGTGGTGGTTGGCTTGCTAATGCTGTTTCTAAATACTCAGTTAGGCCAAGCGTTTATTGCGGCAGGGGACAATCCAAGTATGGCGCGCAGTCTCGGTATTGATCCTGATCATCAGATGGTACTTGGTCTGATGGTGGGTAATGGTCTCGTCGGTTTGGCTGGCGGTTTGATGGCTCAAAACAATGGCTATGCTGATGTCAATATGGGCATTGGGATCATTGTCATTGGCCTCGCCGCGATTATCATCGGGGAAGTTGTATTTGGCGAATTAACACTCTCACAGCGTTTGGTTGCCGTGATTCTCGGTAGCATTCTTTATCGCTTCGTTTTGCTGGTTGTGCTTGCACTAGGGTTCAATGCCGACGACTTAAAACTGATCTCAGCGGTTGTTTTGGCTATCGCGATCATGGTGCCACAAATTGATCATCGCTTGAGATTACGGCGCGTGTTGCAGAAAGGGGTGCAAGCACATGGCTGAGCTAACCTTAACCAACGTTACGGTGAATATTCCCATTGGTACAGAAGTGAAAACTTTGCTTCAGGACGTGAACCTCACCGTTGCTAAAGGTGAATTTGTAACGGTTTTGGGCAACAACGGGGCTGGTAAATCGACATTATTCAACGCGATTACAGGCGATATGCCAGTCAGCGGTGGCACCATTACGCTGGCTGATCAAACTTTGAATGGCAAACGACCGGAGCAACGTGCGCGGCATATTGCCAGAGTTTTCCAGGATCCTAAAATGGGGACAGCACCCCGAATGACAGTTGCCGAAAACTTGCTCTTAGCTAGTCACCGCGGTCAGCGGCTAACGTTGCGATCACGCGGCATGACGGCTAGCAAAGCGGCGCTGAAGACCTTAGCAGCGAAGACGGGCAATGGCCTTGCTGATGCCCTCGACAAGCCGACTGAGCAGCTCTCTGGCGGCCAACGGCAAGCACTCAGCCTATTGATGGCAACTATGCGGAAACCGGATCTGTTGCTGTTAGATGAGCATACGGCGGCGCTTGATCCGCATACCAGTCAGGCGATCATGCAACTGACGAACGAAATCGTCTCCGATCAGCAACTGACCTGCTTGATGATCACTCACCAGGTTGAAGACGCCTTACGTTATGGTAACCGCTTGATTGTGTTAGATGCTGGTAAAATTGTGGCTGATTTTGACCAAGCCAAAAAAGCGGCGATGAGCCGTGATGATGTTTTGGCCTTTTTCAGTTAAACTAAAAACGAGTCCTCGAGATGGCTATTTAGCCATTTCTCAGAGGACTCGTTTTTGATATTTTAAGACCAGTTTGAGGAACCAAAATGTCATGATGCAACTACGGGTGACTTGGAGTAAACTATTGGCTCGGAGGTAGATATGACAGATCAAGAATTACAGGCCCGCGTTGAGGCGATTTCGTTGAAAGCATTCCATCAACCTTTTCGCCATCACGCTGTTTTTAATAATCGGCTAAAAACGACGGGTGGCCGCTTTCATCCGGCTGATATGAACTTAGACTTCAACCCCAAGCTATTTGCGGTTTATCCTGCGAGTGTCACCGATGGCATTATTAAACATGAGCTGGTGCATTACCACCTATATGATCACCATCGCGGCTATCAGCATCGCGATCACGACTTTAAGCAGCTCTTGACTGCAGTTGGCGGGTCACGTTTTGCGCCACCGTTGCCAGTGAACGGCCATCAGTACGTGTATGTATGCACCCATTGCGGTCGCCAATTCGTTCGTCGCCGGCACATTGATGTTCGGCGGTACGCGTGTGGTGTCTGTCGCGGTAAATTGCGCCTGCAAAAGACGTTGGCTAGTTAAGCGGTTTTTGCAAAATCAGACTTACCGGTTCAAACCCAGCTTTGGCATAGACTTGTTTGGCAGTCTGATTGGCATTCAAAACGTTTAACTGCATGAAAGTGGCATCATGGCTTTTGGCAAAAGCCGTAACCGCGTCCATAAGCTGTTTAGCCAATCCCTGATGCCGTTGCGCAGGGATCACATAAAGATCGATCAGCTGGGCAAAATGTTGCGGAACAAATTCCGCATTGTCGCCAGTGCGAGCCAAAACGACAAGTGCAAACCCACTTAAAGTACCAGCCGTTTCGGTCACGAAAAGCCGAGCAAGGTCATTTTGCAAGTAGTCGGCAAAATATTGACGATTGTCGCTAGTTAATGGACGATAAGTTTCAGGGGCCATCGTCGCCATTTCAGCGGTTAGTTGTTGATAGAGGTGAACAATGGCACCGAGATCGATAAATTGAGCTTCGCGAAGCATAGAGAAACTCCTTTCAATGACTTGTGTGACATGATAATTGATTAAAACAGCTGCTAGAGAGCCTTGCCGGTAGTTAGACAATCTAAGGTGGCAAAAAAGACCCGACCAACAAGATGTCCTGTTGGTCGGGTCTTTTGTGATGCGGGCAAGAAGACTCGAACTTCCATGAGCAATAATGCTCACAAGATCCTTAATCTTGCGCGTCTACCAATTCCGCCATGCCCGCATGGCTAATTAAGCACAAGAAATATTATAGGAAATTAGGGATTTAAAGTCAAACTTTATTTTTCAAGAGCGTTCGCCACCCCGGTTAGAAACCGGAGTGTAAGCGGACTTGACCGTGATGGCCTGGGTTTGGCCATTCCGGTCAAGGTCCTTACACGCAGGTTTCTGGGGTGGCGAACGCGTTTAGAAACCGGCGGATAAGTCAATGACCGGTTTTCAGTCATTTATTTATGAGGTCTTTATGTGTAGTCTCCTCCAACTACGAGCGTGTTTTGTGCAACGCCATCGCGGGAATTCTTTGACAGCCAACCTTTTCCCTAGCGTTTCCGGTAAAAGTCTTCCTCCCAGCATCACTTTCCTCGAACGTGTATAATTGATAAAATCAAACTTAGACAATTTGGAGGTAGCAGCGCATGACGCAACGCGGAAAAGCTTATAATATTGCGATTATTGGTATTCTTGGTGCTTTGATTATTCTTCAGGCTTATATTCCAATGGTCGGATATGTGCAGATTTTTCCGGCTTGGCCTGCGATTTCAACGATTCATTTGACAGTCATCATTGGTGGTATTGTATTAGGCTATGGCGGCGGTGCCAGCCTTGGCTTATTATGGGGGTTAACCAGTCTGATTCGGGCGTATACATCAGCGACTGATCCAGTGACCCTGCTGCTGTTTAGAAATCCGATTATCGCCATCGTGCCGCGTGTCATGGTTGGTTTGGTGGCGGCATTTATTTTTCATCAATTGTTCAAGAAAAAACAAACACCGTTGGCGCAAACAGTTAAAATGGTTTTCGCCGGTGTTGTCGGTGCTTTGACGAACACCTTGCTGGTCATTGGGTTTACATGGTTGATGTTTGCCAGTAAAGCAGCGCAAATTGTGCCGGGTGCGGATGCGACCAACCTAGGATGGTTATTGATGACGGCTTTGGCGATTAACGCCGTAGCCGAGGCCTTGTTGGGCGGTATCGTGACACCAATTTTGGGTCATGCATTATTACGATTCAGACGGAAATAAGCGTTAAATGTTGTGCTGAGCGGCTGTCCGAAGCCAAACAAAAGCAGCATACAAACGATCATAAGTGGAGGCCTTATCTTGACAGAAGAAGAACAAGTCGTTGATTTACTCAGTGCCATGGTAAAGATACCAAGTGTGGCAGCAAAAGAAGGTCAGGTAGCAGACCTGATTGAAACCTTTTTAGCCCCTGAGTTGAAAGCCGGATTGATTAAACGGGAACGCATCAGTTATGCGCCCGGTCGTGATAATTTGGTGCTGACGATCGGTAATCCTAATGCCCAGCGCTGGCTCGGTGTGGATGGCCATATGGATGTGGTTGACCCTGGGAACGTCAATAAATGGCAGTTTCCACCATTCTCAGCACATGTAGAAGATGGCAAGTTGTACGGTCGTGGTGCAACTGACATGAAGTCTGGACTGGCTGCAGCGGTTGTGGCATTCAAGCAAGCTGCCCATGAAAAATTGGATCATGGGATTCAATTGATGGCGACAGTTGGTGAAGAAGTTGATAATGACGGCGCACGCCAACTGTCTGCCGCCGGTTACGGAGATCGTTTAACTGGACTGCTTGTGGCCGAACCCGGCAATAGCAATGTTGACGCTGCTGAACGCGGTATTATTGATTACACATTGACCGCGCACGGGAAAGCAGCACATTCGTCTCGGCCAGATTTAGGGGCAAATGCCATTCATGGGTTGTTTGCATTTGCGAATGCAGCGCTAACTGCAACAGCGCCGTTGCAGGCAAAAGAGGACCCCATTCTTGGTCATGCCACGCATAATATTGATATTATCCATGGTGGCAATCAGATCAACTCGATTCCGGAGTCCGCATATTTGCGCGGTAACATCCGGACAACCATGATTGCGGATAATGATGCGTTTATTGCGGCGTTGAAACAAGCAGCTAAAACGACAGTGCCTAAGGGTGTTCGGTTGAGTCTGTCAATTGATTCCGTTTTAGGGGCAGCTGCGGCTTCACCTGACAATGATTTGATTCAGTTGGTACAGACAGCCCGTCAACGTGCGGGGCTGAATCGTGGTCAAGTGGCCTATCGCACCGGCATCACGGATGCGGCGTTGTTCTATCATGACGGTCTTGATTTAGCTATTTATGGCCCGGGAAATGAAACGTCTCATGAGACGGATGAATACGTCACTTTAAAAGACGTCTTTGACAGTGTTAAAGTCTTCAAGGATGTTTTTATGAACTATTAATCATCACTGATTGGAAAAAAGGTTTGACCACACAACAGATACCGTGGGGTCAAACCTTTTTAGTTTGCGTTGCTAGATAAGTGAAATTCCGCATGATGCCGCCAAGTTGCACCGGCTGGCAACAGCCACGGCAGAGCGTCTTGGTTCATTTCCGGCGAAAAGCCGACTGCTACATTGGGTTGGCCGAGAATACCGTTAAAATTGTTTTCGGAGTTGATACCAGCGTAAGAATCAATTCTCGTGAATGAAGCATCGCTTAGATATGCCAACTGCCAATCGGCGGCTGCAAGGGAATAACGTTGCGCAGTCTCACAGCGGGCAGTTTTAGGGACAGGGGTAACATGTTCATCGGCAGTCAACTTGGCTGAAAGCATTGTTTGGGCAGGGTCGGCAGTGAGCAGCCAAGGCAAATTGAGCCGGGGATGTATTTTCAAGTCGGCAGTGGTTGCCACCTGCATGTCAATCTGCCACAAATTGTCATTTGTCAATCGGTGGGTAATACTGAGTTCTCGCTGACCTGGCTGACCGTCAGCATTTTCAGGTAATGTTAGGGTGAAGGTGATGGCTAGATCGGTTTCTTGACTGGTTTTAACTGCCCAATTCCAGTTTTGCCATGAACCCGGGGCTAGCTCAGCGTCAGCTGCCTGTAAAGGGCCGGTAAAGGCGCCTAGGTAACCGGGTTGGTGTAAGTAGTCTTCCAGCGTGACGAACCCGAGCAGCAGATTAGGATCGTCACCTGCAGCATTTGGCAGGCGAACCTGTTGAACCCGAGCGCCAAACGTTAAAAAACGTAGCGTCATCTGATGGTCATTGACTAAAGAATACTGGGTAATCCGTTCGCTACCGACTTTGGCAAAGATCTTGGCACTTAGTTGCATGACGAAAACGCTTCCTCTCTCAATCCCTTAAGCGTACAGAAAAATTGGCAGAGATTCAATGCAATTACGCGGTGAATCTGCTAGGCTTAAAGGGAAAGAGAGGGGTAGACCCATGAGAACGTTACTCAAAAAAGCCTATCAGCTGTTGTGGGGGCTCTTTATTTTGGCACTCGCTTACAGCTTTTGGGCCCGCAGTTTTCTGCCCCGCCAACTGCGGCAATATGGTGATCCGGCTAGTTTTGGGATCATCAGTCTTTTTGTTGTGATCAATGCCATCATGCTTTATCATCATCATTTTCGTTTTCGTGATTTGAAAATGGAAACTGTCGATATTATGGAGGGTGAAAAGTTTGAGTCTTTTTGCGCGTATCTGTTGAAGCGCAATGGGTTTAATCACATTCAACTGACGCAGGCTTCAGGTGATCAAGGAATTGACATTATTGCCCGCAAAAAAGGTAAGAAGATTGGCTTTCAGTGCAAGCGTTACACCGGTTTCGTTGGCAACAAGGCCGTGCAGGAAGTTTGGGCGGGCCATCATTTTTACCAGCTCGACGAAGCGGCGGTGATCACCAATAGCGAATTTTCTGATTCGGCGATCGCCTTGGCCGACGACTTGGGTGTGATGCTGATTGATCGTAAAAAGTTGAAACGTTTAATGCGCCGGTTGCCAAGTTAAAAAGACAACTGAAATTTGAAAGTGCAAGTAGGAGCGCTTCGAAAGCGTAGCATAAGCCGCTTAGAGCCTTGGTCAGCGATGCTTAACGTTCTTATGAGCAATTTTTGGGATCATGAGCGGGTTTTGAATTAAGGAGGAAAAGTGTACATGCTATTAGGCTTAAAGGCTAGTACAGATCAGCGGCAGATTCGTGATCGGCTGCAATATCATCCTGATGTATTTGAATTTCATCTCACCGAAAATGATTTTACCGAAGCTGGATGGTCGCATTTTGTACAGATGGCAGCATTAGTTCAGAGTCAGGTGCCAACGGTGGTTTTTCATCATCCGATGCGGTTTCGCGGCCAGCGCAATGAGCTTGCCATGAATCCGACGAAGTATCCTACACGCTATGACTTTTTAATGACAAGTTCGGTTAAACTCATGAACTTTGCCAAAAAAGCTAACGCCACGGCTTTGATTCACGGCGGATACCGCGTTGACACGCCTGGTGATTATGCTGGCTGGACGGATGTGGGCAAAGCACAAGACGTTGCCTTGGCGCGCATGATTGCTTTTGCTCAGGAAGCACCGGGCCATGTCGTGTTTGAAAATTCCATGTCACCGATTTTCCGATATGGTGATCCCACCTTTGAAGACCGTTTGTTGCGCTGGCATCTACCTTTAGCCTATGATACCAGTCATACGTTTATTGTGTTACATGGCGATAATGATCGGCTCATGGCCAGCCTAGCGCATCTGAAGCCGCTGATTCGGCACTATCATCTTGTTGATTCCATGGGGCAAACGCATGATAGTTTACCGCTTGGCCGCGGACGGATTGATTGGGCGCGGGTCTTGCCACTATTGAATCAAGATGCGAGTCGGATTTATGAAATTGGCTTAAAGGATCAGTTTGATTGTCGCGAAATGATTGAAAGTCATCATTATTTGGAAAGCGTTGCTAAACGGTTAGCTGCGACCAAACATCCAGCGTAATCAATTGAGCAGCAAGCCAATTTGCCGTTTAACAAATCCAAATAACGCACGCGGTTCATCAACATCAGCTAGATAAACGAATCGTTGCTGTAAATCAGGTTGGTTCAGTAAGAGTTGCAATTCCCAAACGCGCAATGCGGCTTTGCGCTCAGGATTAGGCTGAAAGACCAGTTGCGGTTGATCATTAACGGTTGTTAACTTAAAATCGTCAAAACGACTTGGTGTCGGCTTTGTGTCGAGTAACACCGAGGCGTTTTTATTTTGATCGGCTAGTAAAGCCAGCAAATCGGTGACACGCATGAGGTAGCCTTCTTTCGAAATGATTCATTAAGGATTGGTCAAGATGGTTGTTGCTTTGGGGAACAATCGCATACAATCTATTTAGTAAACGGAGATGAGTAGCGTTTTTAGGCGATCGCCAACCCAAAAGTCGGTGTAACCGGGTTGGCTCACGCTCTTATTATATCAGTGCGTCATCTGAACGACTGTGATAAACTGAAACGGTTTATCTCAGCATATGCTTGTCGAAACGCGTTCATAGCCACAGAAACCGGCACATCAGAACCACGAGAACAATGGCTCGGCCATTGCCCTCGTTCTTGATTATGCGCCGGTTGGCTGTTCACGCTCTTTAGGAGGTCATCATGGAAGAAGTTGTGATTCTAAGTGCCAAACGGACGCCGATTGGTAAGTTGGGTGGTGATTTGGCTGGCGCCAGTGCCGTTGATTTAGGGGTTGCGGCAGCGCAGGCGGCAATTAAGGCTGCACGAATTGACCCAGCGTTACTCAATCAGGCGATCTTTGGTAATGTCATGCAGGCTGGTTCTGGGCAGAATGTTGCCCGACAAATCGGATTAAAAAGCGGTATGGTCACTAGCAGCACGGCGATGACTGTCAATGAAGTCTGCGGCTCAGGCCTGAAGGCAGTGCGGCTTGGGCAAGCTGCCATTCAACTCGGCGAGGCTGACGCGGTGCTTGTGGGCGGTACCGAAAGCATGAGTCAAGTACCTTATTACGCCGAAGCGGTTCGTTCAGGCCACAAATTTGGCGATACAACGCTGGTCGACGGTTTGAGTCGCGATGGATTAAATGATGCCTTCAGTCAGCAGCCAATGGGAATCACGGCGGAAAATGTGGCGACACAATTTAACGTTAGTCGTCAGGAGCAAGATGAGTTTGCTCTCCGTTCGCATTTACGCGCCGCGGCCGCCGCAGCTGAGGGTCGGTTTAAGAGTCAGATCGCCCCAGTGACGATTGCTGCCCGTCACAGGGATGTCATCGTAGATCGTGATTCAGCCATTCGGCCCGACACGTCATTGGCTAAATTAGCCCAATTACCGCCTGTTTTTGAAGTCGGCGGTACTGTTACAGCAGGTAACGCAAGCGGCATTAATGATGGTGCAGCCGCCTTGATCCTGATGGCAAAATCGAAAGCCGAACAACTGGGGCTCCATTATTTAGCGACGATCACTGGTTTTGCCGAGGTGGGTATTGATCCGGCAATTATGGGGTATGCGCCAAAACTGGCGATCGATAAAATACTGCAGGCAACCGGCGGCTCTATCGCGGCAATTGATCAAATTGAATTGAATGAAGCATTTGCCTCACAAAGCGTTGCCGTGGCTCGTGACCTTGGTTTAAAGGATGAACAATTCAATATCAATGGTGGCGCCTTAGCGTTGGGTCATCCATTGGGAGCCTCAGGTGCCCGAATTTTAATCTCATTATTGTACGATCTGGCTGAACGTAATCAACGCCAAGGCATTGCCGCATTGTGCGTTGGCGGTGGCATCGGTATCGCCATGCAAATCGCGATGCATGTCTGAGGGAGATCGTGATGAAATTTTACGAGTTGTCTCCGGAAAAACGCCGTGATCAATTGGTTCAAGAAGGGTGGTTAACAACACAGGATGCTGCGTTGTTAGCTGGTACGCATAGCTTGCCTGAAGTCACAGGAGCGCGTCTGATCGAAAATGCCATCGGCGAGTTTCCTTTACCCCTAGGCGTTGCTCGCAATTTGTTGGTCAATGGACAGCTACATCAAGTGCCTATAGCGGATGAGGAACCTTCTGTGATTGCAGCTGCCAGTAATGGGGCCAGGCTTGCGACTGCAAACGGCGGCGTTAGGACCCATGTAGCTGCGCATCGAGTGGTCGCTGAAGTAGTCCTGACTAACTTGACCGACTTAGTGCAAGCAAGGCAAACGATTTTGGCTCATCAGACTGATATTCAGAAAGTCATTGCGGTTGCGCATCCTTCGATGATTCAACGTGGCGGTGGTCTTGATCAGTTAACAGTCGAATCACTAGGAGCGCAGTTCTTGAAAATCCGTTTAACGCTTGATCCGCAACAGGCAATGGGGGCCAATTATGCGAATACAGTTGCCGAAGCGGTCGCAGCGGCGGTGACAAGCTGGGTAGACGGTGATGTGCTTGTCAGTATTCTAACCAACGCGCCAACAGAACTCGTGACGGCTGAGGTTTCGCTTGAGCCGGTTTCTTTAGCGACGAAAGCTGTTTCTGGAGATGTGATTGCTAAGAAAATTGTTCAGCTTAGCGATTTAGCCTTTGTCGATGCTGAGCGGGCAGTGACCCACAACAAGGGCATTCTTAACGGTATTATTGGTGCTGTATTGGCTACTGGCAATGATACCCGCGCTGTCGCAGCAAGTATCGGTGCATTTGCATGTGCGTCTGGCAGGTATCAGCCTTTATCGCGCTGGTATATGGATCAGGGCCATTTAGTTGGTCACTTACAGCTGCCCTTGCCGATGGGGGCAGTTGGCGGGGCAATCGGTGCTTTACCAATGGCGCAGGTTGTCCGTCGGCTCGGTGGGTATCAGAATTTAGCTATCATGCAGCAAGTTATTGCCGCCCTCGGGTTGGTGCAAAATCTTGCTGCGATGCGAGCATTGGCTGGACCGGGGATTCAAGCTGGTCACATGAAGTTGCAAGCTAATGCCCTCGCCATTGCTGCCGGGGCAACAGAAACAGAATTGCCGATGCTTGTGAACGCACTTCGTCAAGGTAGTATGGATTTAAAACATGCGCAACAATATTTAACAACCATTCGTTTAAACAAGAAAGTAGGCCAATCAAAAGATGAAAATCGGGATTGATGCAATCGCTATGGACACCCCAGATTTCTACGTTGATTTAGTAAAACTCGCGCAGGTTCGAGGTGATGATCCGGACAAATATACGATTGGCATTGGCCAAGACGAGCAAGCGGTACCACCTTCTAGCCAAGACATTGTCACGATGGGTGCGAATGCAGCGACAAAGTTGTTGACGCCAGCGATTCGCGCTAGCTTGGGCATGGTCTTGGTTGGTACTGAAAGTGGTGTTGATGCCAGTAAATCGGCTGCATTGTTTATTCATGATTTATTGGCACTCCCTGAGTGGGTGCGGGCCGTTGAGTTAAAGGAAGCTTGTTATGGCGGTACTGCCGCACTAATGATGGCGCGTGACTACATCGCCGCTCACCCAGATAAAACCGTTTTAGTCATTGCTGCGGATATCGCCCGGTACGGTTTGGCAACAGCAGGAGAAGTCACACAAGGTGCGGGCGCGGTTGCCATGTTAATCAAAGCAGAGCCGCACATCATGACCATTGAAGACGATTCGGTTTATCGGTCTGAATCTATTGACGATTTTTGGCGGCCGGTTTATCAAGACACAGCAATTGCACAAGGAAAGTATTCAACGGAACAATATTTAGCTTTTTTTCAAGCAATTTGGTCACGATACCAGACCCAACGCCATCACACAGCAAGTGATTTTGCTGCGATGACATTCCATTTACCGTATACCAAAATGGGCAAGAAAGCTTTAAAGCTTGTTCTGCCGGACACAGATGAAGCCACTGGCGAGCGACTGCAACGGCGCTTTGAGGCAAGCACTCGGTACTGCCGGCGAGTTGGCAATATTTATACCGGTTCTTTGTATTTGGGTCTGCTGTCGTTGTTGGACAATGATACTAGCTTGAAAGCGGGTGACCGGATCGGTTTATTCTCGTATGGCTCCGGGGCCGTGGCAGAATTTTTTAGCGGCATCTTGCAACCGGATTTTGCCGCACAACTGCATGCAGCCAATCACGCTAAAATGTTGGCTGATCGTCAGGAATTAACCGTTCCTGAATACGAAGCTGTTTTCAGCGATAAGGTGCCTTATGATCCAGAAGATTATCGTAGTGATCCGACTTATTATCATGGTCAGTTTGTTTTGACCGGTGTGATCGGTCAAGAACGTCAATATCAGCAGCGGTAATGCTTGACAGCTAATAAGATGATGAACAGGACCGTCCCTCGACGGTCCTTTTTTTTGATCCATGATCCTGATCATCATTAAGTTAATTTGTGAAAAAGATTTACCAAGCATGTTATGGTGTGGTGATGCTGTATTAGTTCACTTGTTTGACTGTTATGGTGTCGTCGCTTGCTAGTTTAAGCGTTTTATACGCTAAGGTCGCAATTTGGGCGTTAAGGTTGCTTGAACCAGATGAAAGGGCTTGCATTGTTATCAATAAATTGTTATACTCGTAATCGTAAAGAACTTACAAAATGTAAGTAATAATATTGGAGGCAAGTGTCATGACAGAAAAAATAAACGCCGCAGACGCAATGATCAAGGTGCTCGAAGACTGGGGTATCCATAATATTTATGGGTTACCGGGCGGTTCTTTTGATAGTACCATGAATGCGCTGTACAATCGCCGTCACACCATTAATTATGTTCAGGTTCGCCATGAAGAAGTAGGCGCATTGGCTGCTGCAGGTGAAGCTAAGGTAACGGGTCGAATCGGGGCGACGTTTGGTTCTGCCGGTCCTGGTGCTGTTCATCTTCTGAATGGGTTGTATGACGCACAGTATGATAATGTGCCAGTTTTGGCATTGGTAGGGCAAGTACCAACTGCTGCCATGAACACCAATTATTTCCAAGAAATGAACGAGAACCCAATGTTTGCTGATGTGTCTGTATACAACCGTACAGCCATGACTGCTGAGCAATTGCCTCATGTTGTTGACGAGGCGATTCGTCAGGCTTATAAGCATAACGGGGTTGCCGTTGTGACTATTCCAAAGGATTTAGGTTGGACCCAGATTGATGACAATTATGTATCATCAGCCAATCTGTACCAGAAGCCGCTTTTGCCTGATCCAGACCCGGATCAGGTTGCCGCAGCTTGGGATATCTTGAAAGATGCGAAGAAGCCAATCTTGTATGTTGGAAATGGCGCGCGGGGTGCGCGCGACGAGATCATCGCTTTCTCAGAAAAAACGCATATTCCGATCATCACGACTGCCTTGGCTAAGGGAATCGTGCCTGATGATTATAAGGCAAACATGGGCTCGGCCGGCCGTGTGGCTTCTAAACCTGGCGTTGAAGTTGCGCGCGGTGCTGACACCGTCTTGTTCTTGGGATCGGATTTCCCATTCCAGCCATACTTTATAGCACCAAATGCTAAATACATTCAGGTTGATATTGACGGTAGCAAGTTTGGCCGTCGTCACACGGTTGACTTAGCTGTTTTGGCCGATGCTAAGAAGTTCATCAAGGCACTGAGCGAAAAGGCTGATCAATTGCCAGAAAGCGCTTGGTATCGGGCTGCTCTGGCCAACAAGGAAAATTGGCGCGAGTGGATGACTTCATTTGAAGATGATGGCTCCACGCCACTGCGCGTTGAACCAATCTTCAAATTGATCAATGAGATGGCCGAAAAAGATGCCATTTTCCAAGTAGACGTTGGCAATGTTACCATCAATGGGATGCGTTATCTGAAGACCAATGATGATCAAGTGTTCACGACGTCTGGCTGGTATGCGACAATGGGTTATGCCTTGCCAGCAGCGATTGGTGCGCAAGCGGAATTCCCTGATCGGCAAGTTTGGTCAATTTCTGGTGATGGTGGATTTGCCATGGTCATGCAGGATATTCTGACACAGGTCAAATATCATATGCCAATCATCAACGTTGTTTTGACGAATGAGAGTTTGGGCTTTATTGAAGCTGAACAGGATGACACGCAACAGCCGCACTCCGGGGTTGATTTAATTGATGCCGATTATGGTAAGGCAGCTGAAGCGTTAGGTGCTCAAGGATTTGAAGTGCACAATCTGGACGAATTGAAAGCCGCATTTGCTAAGGCAAAAGATCGTAAGGGTCCGGTTGTCATTGATGTGAAGATTTCTGATCTTCGTCCAATTCCGGTTGAACAACTTGTTTTGGACAAGCAAACTCAGGATCCTGCTGCTGTGGATGCTTTTGTGAAGAAATATCATGCAGAAAGTCTGATTCCATTCCGACAGTTACTGGAAGATGCGGAGAAACCGGTAACAAATGCTTAACTGGTTGACTTAAAATATAAATTACAAAGCTTTCCAGCAATTAATATGCCTTGCTGGAAGGCTTTTTTTGCTTATCGCTATTTGAAGTCATCATTATTAGTTGCCGGCCTTTTGCGATAAGGCGTAGAGACAAAATTTCAAAAAATTCAAGAAATCGTTTACAAGAAAGCGATTTCTTGGTATTATAAAAGTCGTTCGAATGAATAGTCATTCGAATGACTTCTGATATGGCTCGTTAAGCTAGCGAGTATGCTGATATTAAAAAGTCATTCTGTGGTGAACAATAACTTTGAAATTTTGAAAGCGAGGAAAAACTAATGGGTAAGAAGACAATTATGTTAGTTTGTGCAGCAGGTATGTCAACCAGTATGTTAGTCAAAAAAATGGAAGATGCAGCGACCAAAGATGGTATTGAAGCAAAAATCTTTGCTACTTCGGCTTCAGATGCCCATGACAAGTTAGATTCAGAAAAACCAGATGTCCTGATGCTTGGACCACAAGTGCGTTATTTAGAGGGAGATTTCAAAAAGGATCTTAGTATCCCAGTTCAAGTGATCAATATGCAGGATTACGGCTTAATGAAAGGCGAAAATGTTCTAAAAACGGCTCTTAAGCTGATTGACGAGCAGTAGGAGGTCAGGATGAACGAGCAAGAGCAACTAGTGATCATGCAGCTAATTATGGCCGGAGGAAATGCAAAAGGATCTTCTTTTGAGGCAATTAAAGCTGCAAAAGTCGGTGATTTTTCTACCGCAGAAGCAAAACTGAAAGAGGCAGACAGCTTTCTGTCAGATGCACATAATGCACAAACAGGTATGTTAACCGAAGAAGCTCAAGGGAAAAAACATCCAGTATCATTATTGATGGTGCACGGACAGGATCATGTTATGAATGCAATCACATTTCGAGACTTAGCAGGGGAAATCGTTGACCTCTATAAAAAGTTAGCTACGAAATAAGTCTAAGCGAAAGGAATGTGACACGCATGTCAGACCAAAATAAAGCAAGATATGACAAGAGTCGGAGAGAATTAAGCTTAACTAGTATGTACTTTAATCGCTATTTATTAATCCGTTACGTGACCGCCGGTTTTTTCTTTGCAAATTTATATTGGTTTTTTCTTAGTTTGGGCACACAGGGCGCGATGAAATGGGTACCGTTTTGTTTGACCGTTATAAATGCAGTGGTAGCGGTTGAACAAGTAAGTAAGTACTGGCGAAGAGATAGCAAGTTACCATTTACTAAGTTCGGTTATGTAGTTCAGTTAATAAGCAATTTCCTGAGCTTATCCATAATTGTCGCTGGATCTGGGACAAAACTGTTTCCATTTTTAGGACAAAAGGGTTTATCTCTGGCAACGACTGTTCTGTTAATTGGTCTAGGCATATGTTTTTATCTCTTAGTGCGTATCCGTTTGATTGAAAAAAATCAGGATCGGTATTTACAACAAATAAATAAATTTGCTCAAAGCATACAATGAGCTCAAACAAGGAGACAAAACTATGGATTCAAGTAATAATAAATTGTTTAAATTTATGAACAATCATTTGATGGGACCAATGGGAAAACTTGCCTCGTTCAGAATCGTTCGCGGAGTCATGGCTGCCGGAATGGCATCCATTCCATTTACCATCGTTGGATCAATGTTTTTAATTATTAATGTTCTCCCCCAAAGTTTTCCGGCATTAGTCGGTATTTGGAAGGGTTCTTTTGATAAGGTTGCAAATTTGTATATGCTTGCCAATGGCGCGACCATGGGCATTTTAGCACTTTATTTCTGTTTAGTTTTTGGTTATGAATATACTCGCATTCAGGCTCAGGAAGAAAAAATTGATATTAATCCTCTAAATGGTGCATTGCTTTCTATGATGGCGTTTTTTATGTGTATACCTGAATTAGTCTTTAAAGGTGGGACAGCGACCTTGGTCACCGAAATCACCAAGGACAACAAGATTATAGATGGTTATGCCATCGCAGGTGGGGTAACTCGGCTGGGAACGACTGGTATCTTTACGGCCATTATCATGTCGATTATTGCAGTAAAACTTTATGCGTGGTTTGTTAAAAAGAATATTGTGGTCAGTATGCCGGATACCGTCCCAACTGGTGTTTCACGTTCCTTTACAGCTTTGATTCCGACCGCTGCGATTGCCTTAACTGTCATTATCATTAATGGTATTTTGATGGCATTCAACACCGATATCTATAAGATTGTTGCTATTCCGTTTGGTTTTGTTACTAACCTGACCAGTACATGGGTAGGACTAATGGTCGTCTACTTTATCATGCATGCGCTTTGGATCGTTGGCATTCACGGCGCAACGATTGTGACCTCGTTCCTTACCCCAATTGTTCTCTCCAATATGCAGTTGAATCAGAAGGGGGCAAACATCCCATTTGCCGGAGAATTTAATAACTGTTTTGTGACTATAGGTGGATCAGGCGCTACGCTTGGAATGGTTATTTTTATCGCCTTCTTTGCAAAATCGGCACAGCTTGGTGCATTAGGCAAGGCATCTGTTGTTCCAGCTTTCTTCAACATTAACGAACCAATTCTTTTCGGTATGCCAGTTGTTTATAATCCATATACAGCGATTCCATTCTTCTTAGCACCGATGGCATCCATGAGTATGGCTTACTTCGCAATTTCAATGCATTGGGTTAAACCGATGATTGCACAGCCGGCATGGCCAACACCACTTGGTCTTTCAGGGTTCATCGGCACGGCAGGCGATTGGCGAGCAATTGTTTTAGCTTTCGTTTGTGCGCTTGTAGCCTTCCTGATTTGGTTCCCATTTATTAAGTTCTATGATGGCAAACTATATAAAGATGAGCAGGCAAAAGGTGCAGCGGAGGCGGCGGCTTAAGAAGCGGCAGACCAATTGTAAATGGTTCGAGGACTAAATAAGGAGGATTATTTTGACAGCATTTCCTAAAGGTTTCTTGTGGGGCGGCGCAGTCGCTGCTCATCAATTCGAAGGTGGGTGGCAAGCAGGCGGTAAAGGGGTCAGCATTGCTGATGTGATGACCGCAGGCGATAATGAAACTAAACGCAGAATTACAGACGGTGTTCAATCAGGCGAGAATTATCCCAATCATGATGCTATTGATTATTATCATCGCTATCATGAAGATGATCAGCTCTTTGCTGATTTAGGCTTGAACTGTTTTCGGACAAGCATAGCTTGGACTAGAATTTTCCCGAATGGTGATGAAGAACAGCCGAACGAAGCAGGGCTGAAATTTTATGATGACGTGTTTGATGATCTTTTATCGCATCAGATTGAACCAGTGATTACCTTGTCACATTTTGAAATGCCTTATCACCTTGTCAAAAAATATGGTGGTTGGCGTAGTCGTAAGGTGATTGATTTCTTCGTCAAATTTGCGACTGTTGTGTTTGATCGGTACAAAGACAAAGTTAAATATTGGATGACTTTTAACGAAATCAATAATCAGGTTGGCATGATGAATGAATGGTCTCTGTTCACCAATTCTGGGCTACTGATCAAGCCTGATGAAGATAAAGAAGCAGTCATGTTTCAAGCCGCTCATTATGAGGCCGTTGCAAGTGCCTTGGCAGTCCAAATTGGGCATCGGATTAACCCCGATTTTCAAATTGGCTGTATGGTTGCGATGGGTCCTGTTTATCCCGCAACACCGAATCCAAATGATGTGTTTAAAGCTGAGCGAACGATGCAGACTAATTATTATCTGGCAGATGTCCAAGTAAAGGGCAAGTATCCTGCATTTTTGGATCGTTATTTTGATCGACATGCGTTTAACTTGGACATCACACTTGAAGATCGTGATGTTTTATTAGCTGGGAAAGTCGATTATATTGGATTTTCTTACTATGCTTCCCATGTCACTGAAGCCTCACAAGATGAACCTACAGACTTTATTACCATGGGACACAATCGAGAGGTTAAGAATTCGACGCTTCAACGTTCAGACTGGGGTTGGGAGATTGATCCAGTCGGGTTGCGTTATGCACTCAACTGGTTTAGTGATCGATATGAGGTACCCTTATTTATTGTCGAAAACGGTTTTGGGGCATTTGATAAGATCAATCAGGATGGCCATATTCAAGACGACTATCGAATCGATTATTTACGTCAACATATTAATCAGATGCGACTTGCGGTTGAGGTCGATGGTGTCAAGCTGATGGGTTATACACCGTGGGGCATTATTGATTTGGTTTCGGCGGGAACCGGTCAAATGGAAAAACGTTATGGCGTGATTTATGTTGATAAAGATGATCAAGGTAAAGGCACACTTGCACGAAGCAAAAAAGCCTCTTTTGATTGGTTTCAAAAAGTGATTCGTAGTAACGGGGATGATCTCGCCTAGCATGAAAATGCATGTAGTCAAAAAAACGCCTTTCGAAGGGCGTTTTTTTTACTGGAGACGTGGAGCTAGTCCGGAACAGTAAATGGCGGTATAATAACATGAAATGACTGAGCTTGGAAGCAAAGTTGAAAGGCGGAAATAAATTGTCTCAGCGGGAAAGTAGCTATGATATTAAAACACTCGAGAATCAATTAATCAAGGCGATTCAACAAGGTGCTATTCAAGATGAAGATGGTCAACTACCTGCTGAGCCGGAATTGATGCGTCAATATCTAGTCACTCGTTACACGTTACGACAAGCCTTAAAAGATCTTGCCAATTTGGGCTACATTTATCAGGCACATGGTAGCGGCACTTTTGCTCGCCCACACCACGTTGAGGGGGCCATATCGCTTCAAAATAACGTTGGGTTGACGGAAGAAATGGCGAGACAGGGACGAGTTGTTAAAACAACGGCAATTCATCAACAAGTCATTACGCTAGATCAGGCAGATTTTTTGCCTGAAAGCCAGAAATTGCCGAATGAGACGACATTAATTTCGGTGACCCGGCAACGAACACTAGACGGTCAACCGTTCTTAGTAGAACACTCGTATTATTTAAGATCGATTGTGGACAACATTCCGAATAGTGCATTAAAGGGGTCCCTATTTGCTTTTATTGATCAAAAGCCTGGTCTGAAAGTTGGATTCATTGACTCTGTAATTGAGTGTGAAATGATTTCTGGCTTACCAGCCAAATTCTTTGGGATTGCAGACGGAAGTCCAAGTTTAGTTGTTCGTGACGATTCGTATCTAAGTTCTGGAAAATTATTTGCGTTTTCGAAAATCTTTTATGACTTTCGTAAAACCAAATTTTTTATGCTTAAGAAAATGCATTAATTTTCTTAATTCGGCTGATAGTGACATGTAAAAAAGCCTGCTAACATATTAGCAAGCTTTTTTACATGTCACTAGAATCGGATTTAAGCACGGGATTTGATACTGGCGATCAAGCTATCCTCATCAGTTAAAATGGCGCCGTTAAGTTTAATTAAACCAGTGGTATACAGATTGAGATAGTGAAACTGGTTTTCTGCAACTTGTTGCAAAGCACCGAGTTTTTGTTGATTGGCGGCGCCTAACCGTCGACTGTCCGTGTAAAGACCCAAAATAGGAATCTTAGCAGCATAGGCAACGCCGATTTCACTAGCGACCCCGTTATCAATCACGGGGCCATCGAGAATGGCAATCATCAAGTCAGCTGACAGCAGCCGCTTGGTGTCGGCTTCGGCAATCATTTTCGAATCGGCGTATGCCTCTTTGTTGTTGATCGCGGCATTTTCTTGAGGCACGTACATGTCAACATCTGGTAAGGCGCGGCGAATTTGGGCAGCGAGTTGCGCATTGTAATTAAAATCAGCATGACTGAACAAGGCGTTAGCAAAGTAAATTTTCATTTTTTAAGACCTCGTCTGTAGTTTGCGGGATTGTTGGTTTGGGTGGGGTGCCGTGAAGTGGTGGCCTGATGAAACGCGTTCACAGTCGCAAAATCTGACACATACAGACCTTGAAACTAAACGGCCGTATATGGCTCGGCTTCTAAACGCGGCTGTTCACGCTCTTTTTGAAACGCGTTCACAGCCGCAGAAACCTGCACATAAGGACCTCAAGCCGTAACCAGCCAAAGCCCGGCTGGTTACAGCTTGAGGCCGCTTATGTTACGGTTCCTAAACGCAGCTGTTCACGCTCTTGTAAATTTTACCACTGCTTCGCATCGTGCTGTTTGTGGAAACATGTCGATGCTTTGAATCCAGTCGACTTTGTAGCGTTTAGTGAGGAAAACGAGATCACGGGCCAAGGTGGAAGGGTTGCAGGAAATGTAGACAAATTTGGGTGGATCGAGTTCAAGGAGGGCGTCGATGAAGGCACGCTCTAGTCCAGCTCGTGGCGGGTCAACGATGACCGCGTCTGGTTTCATGCCTTCCTGAACCCATTTTGGAAAAATGTCTTCAGCCTTGCCCACTGAATAATGGGCATTGGTGAGGCCATTTGCTTTAGCATTTGCCTTGGCATCGGCAATGCCTTCCGCAATGGTGTCCATTCCGTAAATAGGTTGATTGCCTTTTGCTAAACTGATGCCGACTGTTCCGATCCCACAGTACGCATCAATTAAGGTGTCGTGCGGCCCTAAATCAAGTGCTTTTGCGGCCAATGTATAAAGTGTCTCTGTTTGTTTTGGGTTCAGTTGGAGAAATGCTTGTGGTGAGAGTTGAAAAGTCCGGCCTAACAGTGTTTCTTGGATATAAGGGAGACCTGCCAGCAGGCGACTTTCTTTGCCCCAAATTAAGGATGTTTCGCCAGGATTGATATTCTGGGCGATGCTGACCACCATGGGAAGCTGAGTGGCGATGGCATTGAGCAATTCGCCTTCGTGCGGTAATTTTGGACTGTTCGTGATGAACGTGACCTGGACTTCTTTCGTTGCAAATGATTCGCGAACAACCAATGTTTTGACAATTCCGGAGCGCTTTTTCTCGTTATAGATCGGGATCTGAAGCTGTTCGAGAATCTGACACAAGGTTGTCACGACTTTCATTGTCAGCGGTGCTTGGGTCAGAAACTTGGTTAAAGGGATGAGATGATGTGAGTTTGGAGCATAAAGACCTGCGCGTACGTGACCATCAATGACCCGAACAGGAAATTGGGCCTTGTTTCGATAGTGCGTTGGTTGTGCCATGCCAATCGTCGGCCGCAAATCATAATGGGTCCAGCCAGTCGGTTTAAATTTGGCAAGCGATTGTGCGACGACATCTCGCTTAAATCGCAATTGCGCCGGATAAGCGAGATGATTGAGTTCGACCCCGCCGATTTGTCCAAATAGCGGTTCTGCCGGGGTTACGCGATTTGGTGACGCCGTCCGAATTTTATGAACTTTGGCCTCAAGATAGCGGTCGTGAATCCCAGTAACCTCTGCGACGACGACCTCTTGAGGTAGTGCGCCGGTAACAAACGTAATTTTCCGTTGATAATAACCGATACCTGCGCCATTAATGTCTAGACGCTTGATGGTCAGGGGAAAACGCTGACCGATTTTGACAGTGACTGCCATGAAATGCTCCTTTGCTTTGAGAAATGGTGACGAGGCTTAAGAATGTTTAGTATAATGAATCATCGGGAGGATTTAATGTGAAAATCAATTATTCGAATACGATGAGTAGAAAAATGACAGCAACGGTGTGGCAAAATGACACGCCGCATACGATACGAGTTGGCGAGACGCTAGACTTAAAGGTGCAACGCGGCGATAAGATTACTTATAAAGTTGGTCGGTTTAATGCGATCCACACGATTGACTATCAAAGTCCGGATGCCCAATTTGAAATTCAAATCAATCGCAGCCTACAAAATGCCTATTTTGTTGTGATGTTTGCGATGGTAGTCTTTCTTTGGTTTAATCGCAACTTCAGTCAAACGATTCTAATTGCAGCGGTCATTTTGGGACTTGCCGGGTATGAAGCCCTAGTCTACTTTGTCGGCTACATGGCAAAACCGATTCACTGACGAGTCTGATTCGTATCGGCTGCTGTTCGTTGCTCGCGCTGTAGGCGTTTTAAGCGTTGAAAAAGGTGAAAATAGTCTTGATCGCTGGGTTCCTTGGACCAAGTGATCAAGGGAACAGTTGGATCAAACGGGTGGCCCATGCAAGGGATCACCCGTTTTGGCTTTGTCAGCGTTGTAATGATCAAGTCAGGATTGATCGCCTCGGTTGGAGGCACAACGCGAATAAAGCCTAAATCGTTTAAAAAGTTTAAGAGATCCCGTTTGACGAAAGAATCATGTTCAATCAAAACGTTAACGACCATTTGCATGTCACGATTGAGTTCAGGATAATTATCATTGACTAATATATAGAGACCATTAATAAATTGGCTTGTAAAGTCTGCGTAGATTGACTCAGGCGCCATTTTGGGAATTCGTTTCAAACAGTCGCGAATTTTGGCCGTCAATTGGCTTGTTCGTGCTTCGTCATGCAATGTCGAAGCAAAATCAAGCCTCTGACTAAAATGACCATTCAGCACATACTCGGTGAAACTTAATCGGTAAAGATTGGCTATCATGACTTGATTTTCGGCAATTAACTGACTTTTGGTTTCTTTTAATTGGTTATTCAAAGAAGTGACCAGATGTCGCACAAATCGATTCACTAAGTTATCTTTACTTTGAAAATGGGTCATGATCTGATAATCAATTTGATGTGGTTGCCGAGTGACGGTCATAAAATACATACGCGAAAAATAGTAATACTGTTTTTCTGCTTTTAATTCAGAAGCAGATAAATTGGGAAAGTAGTCTGGCGTAAAAATCAAATCTGGCAATTCAGTTTCACCGTCAAACAACAGCTGCATTCGCCGATTTGGTAAAAGGGCGTGCCCACAGTTGATTCGTAACATCTGAATGGCGAGAATCAGTAAAGCTTCTTTGGACATTGGTTGGATTGGTGACACCAAGAAAGCCTGTTTTGTTTGGTTGATTACCTTGAGAAGTGCTTTTGCTTCCCGCTCTTCTGCACTTGAAAATGGCCATCCTGCCCCGCGATAGGCTAATGTAAAGAAGGTGAACATGGCTAAGCGTATATGCAATTCATCGCCTTCAATGGCCCAAGTAGTACTATTTAGCGTGACACCATTGTCAGCTAAGTAGTCTCGAAACGGCGAAATTCGGCGCCGCAACGTTGAAATACTTGTTTGATGGTGCTGCTTGAAGGCGTGAAAGTCCGAATGCGGATTCTTGAAAACCCCATCGAAAAATTCAAATGGTAGACTGTTTTTTAATAGCGAGAACCGATAACGATCAATCGAAACATCAGGCAAAACTGCTGCGAAGTTTGATTCGTCAATCTTTTTGTCAGGTAAGATTTGGTTGAGCTGTGCTAAAACGGTCTGAAATGCCGTATAAGTCTGCGAATACGAAAGCCCAGTATTGCGGCTAAGCGTATTGATCGACATTGTCGTCTGTTGTAGGGTCTTCATTGCCCGGAATAGTTGATAATTAATTAAGCTGTGCCGGTCAAAGAAACTGGCTTCAAACATAACGAGCCTCCAAATTTATTTATAAAAAGTATAACATAGAATGGCAACGTGATTAGAGAGGTGACAGGGGTTCATGAGTGAAATTACAAAGATAACCGCCCAAAAAAGGCGTGGGCGCTATAATATTTTTATTGACGGGACTTACGCATTTCCGGTGAGTGAAACCACGCTGGTGGATTACCGCTTGGCCAAAGGAATGGTATTGACAGCAGAGACCATTGCCCAAATCAAGAGCAGTGAAGTCACCGCTATGGGACTAGAGATCGCGCTGACCTACATTAGCCACCAAAGTCGCACGAGCAAAGAGGTCAGTGATCGGCTAGCTAAAGAAGACTTACCGGCTGATGTGATTCAAAAGGTGCTGACGCGTCTGACCGATCTGGGCTTTTTGGATGATGCAGATTATGCGCATCGTTACATTGAAGAGCATCTGAAAATGGGTGAACTTGGGCCGCGAACGCTGCAACATAAGCTACAACAAAAAGGCCTCAAGCCAGACTTGTTGGCCAATGAGTTAGCTGCTATTCCAACAACAGCATGGCTAGATGCGGCTGTTCGCGCTGGTCAGAAGAATCTTCGGCACCACCAGCATCGCGCTTATAAAGACCAACTGCAACGTCTCAGAGTCGCTTTAATGCAAAAGGGATTCGATGACACTACTATCCAAACAGCTATCGCAACCATCGACCCGCAACCCGATCCTGAGGCAGAAAGCGACTTGCTTAAGCTTGAGGCAGCCAAACAATGGCGTCTAAAAGCGAAATATGATGATCGAGAGCGCAAACAAAAAGTTAAAACAACTTTGTTTCGTAAAGGCTTTGATGTGGAAGCTATTGATGAAGTGCTAGACGACTTGGCGGAAAGTTGATCGTATTTTTTTGAAAGACCAAGCTATCCTTTTGCATGCCCTTGTAAGCTACCGACTCTTGCTGAAAAGCGTTCACTGCTGCAATAAGTCAACCTCAGGCACAAATGAACAAAGTCTGGCCATCACACATGAGGTTGGCTTATACACCGGATTTTTATCGGGTTGCTTCACACGCTTGCTAGTTTCTAAGCGCGCCTGTCCATGCTCTGCTATAATAAAGAACGAAATTTCCAAGAAAGCGGGTTTTGTATGCGGATCCCTAAAGAAGGCGACTCGTTTGCTATTCAAAGTTATAAACATGACGGTAGTCTGCATCGCACCTGGCGTGACACGATGGTCTTGAAAACCAGTGAAGATGCCCTGATCGGGTGCAATGATCACACCTTGGTGACGGAGTCGGACGGACGCCGTTGGCTGACGCGGGAACCGGCGATCATTTTCTTTCATAAGCATTACTGGTTCAATGTGATTGCGATGATCCGTGAAGGCGGCGTGTCGTATTACTGCAATCTGGCCACTCCGTACACAATGGATCAAGAAGCTTTAAAATATATTGACTATGACTTAGACGTCAAGGTGTTTGCCGATGGTGAAAAACGGCTGCTGGATGTGGATGAATACGAGGCCCATCGCAAACTTTGGCAGTATCCTGCAACCACTGATCGGATTTTAAAAGCTAATGTGAAGGTGCTTGTCGATTGGATCAACCACGGTAAAGGACCCTTTTCACAAGCCTATGTCGATTTATGGTACCGTCGTTACATTCAGTTAGCGCACCGGATCTAGCCCAACCGGTCAAACTTGGAGGCAAAAATGAAACAAATTCCAAAACAACCTGCTCAACTTTTTGCGGGTCATGCCTATACCGTCGAAAGCAGTGATCAGCTTGGTACATTTCAACCAGCGTGGCAAGACTTTGAAGCGCAACTTGGGTTTAAAACGCTCGATGATTTAGCCGAGATACCCAATCGATCGGCGATGGTTGTCTTTTCGCCATATGACACCTTTTTATATTGGATCGGCAGCTTGTTACCGGCTGATGCAGCGGTTCCCAAACCTTATGAAGCGTTTCGCCTACCTGAAGCAACGGCTGGTCAGGTCAGGCAGCCAGCTACAAGTGTGCTGTTGAAACAATTACCACTTGCAACAAGCTTTAATAAGGGTCTGCAACTCATTGAAAAGGCAGGGTATCCTTTGCCAGAAAGACTCGGGCAAACAGATCATCCTTATTATCTTGAAAGCTATCTGATTCAAAATGGCGCGGTTCATCAAGTGGCTTATCGTCTATATATTGATCCTCATCAGTTAAAAGGTGTGGATGAGTATGAGTAAGATGCATGAAAAACAAAAACAAGCAGGGGATTAGCCTGCTTGTTGAATTGATGCGATCCCAATATCTTCGTGTTGGGATCGCATTTTTCTCACATACTCATGGTTTAATCAAGTGAAGCTGATAAATTTGAATGATTGTCAAGCCAGCTTGAGTATCATTTCACGGTGGCGGATGCCGGCATCAAGAAATTCAGGGCGATCGGTCAATTGAAAACCGAGGGCTTTGTAAAAGCCAATCGCCTGAACTTGCGCACCTAAGCGTAGCGCTTGAATTTGCTGGGCGCGAGCATAAGTCATGATTGCTTCAAACACCATCTTACCAAGGCCATGCTTGCGATAGGCTTTTTCGACTGCAACACGCTGAACGTGGTAGGCGTCGCCCTCAGGCAGAATGCGCGCCGTAGCAACAGGCACACCTGCATCGTAAATGACAAAATAGGTCGCCTTTGCTTCATCGGTGTCGACTTCGAGTTCTGGTGGCACATGTTGCTCTTCCACGAAAACGTGGGTGCGAATCTGGACACTGTCTTGATGAATCTGTGAATCGAGGGTTGTTGTCGTTTTGACTTCCAAAAGTTGAACCTTCTTTCCGTTTTAATAAATTGTTTGCTATTATAGCACTAGTAAAATGCTGCTGGGGAGGTCGAATATGTTTGATAGGTTACGGCATTCAAAATTAATGTTTTGGTCCGTTGAAATTCTGATTTTGATTTTTGTGGTCATCGGTTTGACGCAGGTTTCGTTCTTGTTTGCACCTGTGGCGACTTTTTTCTCAACGCTACTCATTCCGATTTTATCTGCTGGTTTTTTGTTTTATCTCTTCAATCCGATTGTTAAATTATTGCAGAAGTTCCACATCAGTCGCAATATTTCGATTTTATTGATTTTCTTGGTGGTCATCGGTGCCTTGGTTCTGGTATTCATGGCCGTACTGCCAAACTTGATCTATCAGGTCACTCAGTTTGTTACGAATATTCCGGATTTCTTAAAAGGCGTCCGGTCATTCATTAGTAAGGCGTCACACTATACTTGGTATCAGCGGCTAAATATTGGCAAATATGTTGCCAGTCTTCAAATTTCGCCAAGCAAGGTGTTGAGCAAAGTTCTGGGCGGCTTTTCCACCGGCTTGCCAACGGTTATCGGATCAGTAGCCAGCATGATGATCAGTATCATTACAATCCCGGTGATGCTATTTTACTTTCTCAAAGACGGTGAAAACTTTGTGCCAAGTATTCAAAAGATGTTGCCTCATCGGTATCACGAAGAGGTTGCAACTGTTTTTACGCGTTTAAACTCGACACTGTCTCACTATATTGGCGGGCAGGCCATTGAATGTTTATTCGTTGGCACTTTTACTTTTATTGGTTATCTGATTATTGGCATGCCGTATGCGTATCTCTTAGGCTTTATTGCGGGGATCGTTACCATTATTCCGTATTTGGGACCCTATATTGGTATTGCACCAGCTTTGGCAATTGCTGCCACTGAGGGATGGACAAAGATGCTACTCGTTGTCGTCGTTGTCGTCATTATCCAGATGACGGATGGTAATTTTATTTATCCGAATGTGATCGGCCGCTCACTGGACATTCATCCTTTAACCATCATTATTTTGCTGATGGTTGCAGGCAATCTATGGGGATTGTTAGGCACCATTCTAGCTGTACCGACATATGCTGTCATCAAAACAGTTGTGACATACTTATACGAGCTTTATCGTTTCCATCAGGAACATAAGCATGACGAGGATGCTGACAGTGATGAGGAAAATGCTGGAGAAGCTCATCAGATCAAGGATCAAGCCGATCCACAATTGAAAAATAAATAAAGACTTGGTATACTGAAATAATCGAACGAAGCGGGGATGATTCCCCGTTTTTTTACGAAAGGTTGTGTTTTTGCATGGGCAGTGACCCAGACGGTCAGATATGGGGACAATTGATCCTCATTGTGATTTTGACCTTAATCAATGCAGGATTTGCCGCGGCGGAGATTGCCGTGGTTTCAAGTTCCCGTACTCGTATGAAGGCGCAGGCGGATAAAGGCGATCATAAGGCCGCCAAGCTTGTGACCATCATGAAGGATTCGAGTAATTTTCTGGCAACAATCCAAGTCGGGATCACTTTTGCCGGTTTCTTTGCGTCTGCTTCGGCCGCAACAACACTGGCAGATCGGGTTGCACCAATTTTTGGCGGCTGGTCATTTGCGCATGAGGCAGCGGTCATCTTAGTCACGCTGATCTTGTCTTATTTTTCGTTGGTTTTTGGCGAATTATATCCCAAACAGGTAGCGTTACAAATGACAGAGCGGGTTGCTAAAATGAGTGTGACCCCGATCAGTTGGCTAGCCAAAGTGATGCGTCCGTTTGTTTGGCTGCTTTCTGCTTCAACCAAGTTGTTAATGAAACTGACGCCGATGGAATTCAATCATGAAGGGGAAACCGTGACCCGTGACGAAATGGTTTCCATGATCGAAAGCGGTCGAAATTCTGGGGCGATTGATCCCGATGAGTATCAAATGTTTGAGGGAATTATATCGTTGTCCGATACGATGGCGCGCGAGGTCATGGTGCCGCGAACGGATGCTTTTATGGTTGATGCGCAAGAACCTGACCACACGGCGATTGACGCGATTTTGAACAATATCTATTCACGAATTCCGGTTTATGAAGAAGACAAAGATCACGTGGTTGGCATTGTGCACATCAAGAATCTGCTAAAGGAAGCACGCCGCGTCGGCTTTGATCATGTTAAAATCGAATCGGTCATGACGGCGCCGGTTTTTGTTCCCGAAACCATTACAGTCGATGATTTGTTGACTGAAATGCAAGTAAAGCAACAACAAATGGCGATCTTATTGGATGAATATGGTGGCGTTGTCGGCATCGTGACCATTGAAGACTTGCTTGAGGAAATCGTCGGTGAAATTGATGACGAATCGGATCAGGTTGAAAAATTGTTCACGAAACAAGGGGACCATGATTTCGTTGTCTCAGGGCGGATGCCCATTTCGGACTTCAATGATTTGTTTAAAACTGATTTGGATGCACCGGATGTTGACACGATTGCGGGTTATGTTCTGACGCAACTCGGTGCCATTCCTTCATCGCATCACAGCGAAAAAATGCAGCTGGCACCAGGTGTGTTGTTGGCGACTGGCAAAGTTGAAGGGTCACGACTCGTCAATGTTCATGTCCATCTATCATCAGAACCAGTACCAGAAGAAGCCTCCCACGAGGCCGATAGCTAGCGATGCAGTCTGTGTAAATAGGCAACGTTGTTAGCAAATTTTGTCAATTTTGGAAGGAAAGCACGATGAAACCACAGGAACTAGCAAAAGAAGTCGCAAAACGCCGCACATTTGCGATTATTTCACATCCAGATGCTGGGAAAACAACGATTACGGAACAGCTTTTATTGTTTGGCGGCGTGATCCGCGAGGCTGGAACAGTTAAAGGCCGAAAATCCGGACATTTTGCGAAATCGGACTGGATGGAAATCGAAAAGAAACGTGGTATTTCGGTTACCAGCTCTGTGATGCAATTCAATTATCAGGGCAAACGCATTAATATTCTGGACACCCCTGGGCATGAAGATTTTTCTGAAGATACCTATCGGACCTTGATGGCGGTTGATGCCGCAGTCATGGTCATCGACTCGGCAAAGGGGATTGAAGCTCAGACCAAGAAACTGTTCAAAGTTGTCAAACAACGTGGTATCCCGATTTTTACATTCATGAATAAGTTGGATCGTGATGGTCGCGAACCATTGGATTTGATTGCTGAACTTGAAGACTTGCTGGGTATCGAAGGCTATGCGATGAACTGGCCGATTGGTATGGGTAAGGGACTCAAGGGCCTCTACGATCGAGTGAATCAGCGAATCGAGCTTTATCGGCGTGAAGGTGATGATCGATTTTTGCCGTTGAATGACCAAGGTCAGCTTGATCCAAGTCAACCATTGACGCAGGATTCGATTTATACGCAAACATTAGATGATATCGAATTATTGAATGACGCGGGCAACCAGTTTAATTTAAAAAAGATCATGGCTGGTGAGCAAACACCAGTGTTCTTCGGATCGGCGTTGACTAACTTTGGCGTTGAGACATTTTTGAATAGTTTCGTTCAATATGCACCCGAACCGGGACCGAAGAAAACAGAACAAGGCGGGGAAGTGAATCCGACTAACCCAGAGTTTTCCGCATTTGTCTTTAAGATTCAGGCAAACATGAACCCTGCTCATCGCGATCGCATCGCTTTTGTCCGAATTGTTTCAGGTGAATTTGAACGGGGGATGGATGTCATCCTTCATCGAACCGGCAAAACGATGCGACTGAATAACTCAACCGAATTTATGGCTGACACCCGTGAAACGGTTTCAACTGCGGTTGCCGGTGATATTGTTGGGTTGTATGATACCGGTAATTTTCAAATTGGCGATACCATTTATCAAGGCAAGGAACCGATTCAATTTGAAAAATTACCGCAGTTCACCCCTGAATTATTTGTTCGCGTTACGCCGAAGAATGTGATGAAGCAAAAATCATTTCATAAGGGGATGCAGCAGCTTGTCCAGGAAGGGGCAGTCCAGCTTTACAAGACCTATAACACGAATGATTATATTCTAGGAGCAGTCGGGCAACTTCAATTTGAAGTTTTCCAATTCCGGATGCTGCATGAATATCATTCAGAAGTGATTATGACCCCGATTGGCTCGCGAACGGCTCGCTGGATCAATCCAGATCAATTGGATGAAAAGATGAGCAGTTCCCGGAACTTATTGGTTCAGGATATCCACGGCGACCCGTTGTTCCTATTTGAGAATCAATACGCTGAACGGTGGTTTGCAGACAAGTATCCTGACGTTAAATTAACTGCCAAAATGTAATAGGGTGTTTGGGTATGAGTATCGTGGCACACAAAAAGCGGCTGAGCGATGTCAGCCGCTTTTTGTGTGCGCTTATTAATCTAGCAATGTGCAAAAGTCTCATTGGTATTGGCAAGTATGGCGCTATCCTTCTTCGGGTTACTCTGCTTGCCGCTCAAGCTTGGGAACAGTCACTTCTGCCAGATGATGACCCATAATTGGCGAAACATCGCCAATGTCCTTTTGCAAAAGCCGTTCGAGTGTGAAAGCAATTTCCGCACGCTGAATATTGCGGCGCTCATTGGTGAAAAGAAGTTCGATATGGGAAGGTGCCTCCGTATAAACAACTGTCGTTTGGCCAAGTGAGAAGACCTTGACCAGCCGGGCATCGGTACCACTCAATTGTTGGCTTACTAGATTTCTGAAACTGTTGGTCACGTTAATCAGTCGCATGCTCATGCCCTCCATTTCTCTCCCTACTGTTTTTATTATAAAACAGTTTAACGGAAAATAATAATATGTGAATTGAAAGCCCTCGAACGCAATGAAGTTCGAGGGCTTTCTTAAAACAAATTACTTTTTAGATTTTTGAGTGGTTTCAGCCTTGGCAGGTTCACCAACCGTAATCTCACCATTACTGATGCGGGCTTCAAGTTCCTTAGCCTTTGGATGGTCAAGGTAGAAGTCAGCAACGCGGTCTTCAATCTGTTCCTGAATGACTCGACGCAGCGGCCGAGCTCCCATGGCAGGATTGTAACCGAGATTAACCAGCTTTTCCTTAACCGGATCGGTAACATGAATCGTCAAGCCCTGATCCTTGATGTTATTGTTGGTATCTTGAATCATCAGTGACACAATCTTCAACAAGTCGTCTTTAGACAATGACTTGAATTCAACGATGTCATCAAAACGGTTCAGGAATTCAGGCTTGAAGTAATTACCAAGCTGATCCAGCACACTGTGCGTCTTACCGCTTAAAGCTGCGCCAAAACCAACGTTTGCTTCGGCATCGGTTGAGCCAGCATTGGATGTCATGATAATGATCGTGTCCTTGAAGGAAACGGTACGGCCTTGAGAATCAGTCAATCGGCCGTCATCCAAGATCTGCAAGAACATATTCATCACATCTGGATGGGCTTTTTCAATTTCATCTAACAAGATGAGGCTATAAGGATTTCGGCGAACTTTTTCAGTTAATTGACCGGCTTCCTCATAGCCGACATAGCCTGGCGGTGACCCGATAAGCTTAGAGACACTGAATTTCTCCATGTACTCCGACATATCAAACCGGATCATGGCGTCTTCAGAACCAAACAGCTCTTTGGCAAGCTGTTTAGCCAGTTCAGTTTTGCCGACACCTGTTGGGCCGACGAATAGGAAGGACCCAATCGGCCGACCGGACTTGTTAAAGCCGATCCGGTTACGACGAATAGCGCGAGCAACTTTATCGACTGCTTCATTCTGACCAATGACATGCTTTTCAAGGTCGCCAGCCAGATTCTTCAGCTGTGCTTGCTCCTGAGCCTTCAGTTCACCGACTGGAATGTTGGTTTTTTCTTCAACAATCTGTTCCATATCTTTTTCGGTGACAGTCGGAATTTCATTTTCAGGCAGATTAGACTGTTTCTTAGCCATATCTTCTAACTTAGTAACTTGGTCACGATAGAAGGCAGCTTTTTCGTAATCCTCCTGCTTCAGAGCAGCTTGCTTTTGCTTCTCGGCGTCGTCAATCTTGGTCTTGATCGTTTCCGGATCGACAGTGGCAATGGTCAGATTCTTCCGGGAACCTGATTCATCCAGAAGGTCAATCGCTTTGTCAGGCAAGAAACGATCTTGAATGTAACGATTGCTCAAAGTTGCAGCTGCTTCAATGGCGGCATCTGTATATTTAACATGATGAAAATCTTGATACCGCGGCTGCAGGCCTTTTAGAATCTTAATCGTCTCTTCTACAGTTGGCTCCTCAACGAGGACTGGTTGCAGACGACGAGCAAGGGCTGAATCTTTTTCAATTTGACGATATTCATTGCTAGTAGTGGCACCAACGAGCTGCAACTCGCCACGTGCTAATGCTGGTTTCAGAACATTGCCGGCATCCATACCGCCTTCAGCATTGCCAGCGCCGACGATTTCATGGATTTCATCAATAAATAAGATAATGTTCTTATTCTTTTTAAGTTCGTCAATCAATTGTTGCATACGTTGTTCAAATTGACCGCGAATGCCAGTTCCTTGAACTAGTGAAACGACATCGAGTCGGATGACATGCCGATCTTGAAGTTTTGACGGAACATCGCCATTAGCGATCTTCAATGCCAAGCCCTCAACAACAGCAGTCTTGCCGACACCGGCTTCACCAATCAGGACTGGATTATTTTTTGTTCGGCGGTTTAAGATCTCGATCACCCGTGAAATTTCTTTGTCACGACCAATGACCGGATCAATTTGACCATTCCGTGCTTGTTCAGTCAGATCAACGCCGAATTGTCCCAGCAGTCCCTTGCCACGGTTGCCATTGCGGCCGTTATTACCATTGCCGCCACGGCCTGCCTGAGTTGGCGGGGTCTGAGCATTTGGTTGTTGCGGTTGATCCATTCCCTGATTCATCGCACGGAAAATATCATCTAAGCTGCCGAAACCAAATGGATCGGTTGCATCAGTTGGTCTCATATTTCCTCCTGCTTGGTTCTTGAGTAATTGATAACAGTTTTGGCAGAGATTAATTTCCTGTCGAGTGCCATTAACAACGGTTGAAAGATGAATAGTGGCTGGATTCTTATGACAGTTTTCACACAGCATTTTGTCACAACCTTCCTATCTGTTTAGGTGCCACGTGCAGTCGAAAAAGGTTTGACCTTTCTTGACCTATGGCAATAGTATACACCCACATTTCTGGAATGCAAGCACTCTGCCACTAAGAGTGCTAAAAAGTTGCAAAAATTTCAGTGACAGCAAGCACTTGCGCTTTTTCCTTACCAGCTTTTATGCTACTCTTATTAGGTGAGGTGAGGCAAATAGATGACTCAGGATTACGTCGCTTTAATAGATGAGTTAAAGACTGGTCGGCGGGACAAAATCACGGTGACGCCAGAAACGTTCATGGCGTTTCGCGCGGCATGGACGAATTATCCTGATCGTGAAGAGATCGTGGGAATGGCTAAACGTGATGGTGTCATTGAATACCATTATCGATCAGTTGATTCTCGTTAATATAGGCGCCAAATCTGATGTGGCGCTTGTGACAAGCTTCAAAAAATGGTAAGGTTTACATGAATTGTTTTGGGTACGAATGCGCACACAAACTATTCGGAAAAAAACTAGAAATCTAGTTAATACGAAGGAGCAGATCAGTCATGGAAAAACGCGAATTTAATATTATTGCAGAAACCGGGATCCACGCACGTCCGGCAACCTTGTTGGTACAGGCAGCAAGTAAGTTCAACTCAGATATCAACTTGGAATACAAGGGTAAGAGCGTTAACTTGAAGTCTATCATGGGCGTCATGAGTTTGGGTGTTGGCCAAGGTGCCGATGTTACCATTTCTGCTGAAGGTGCAGACGAGGCTGATGCTATCGCTGCTATTACAGACACAATGAAAAAGGAAGGCTTGGCTGAATAATGGCTGAACATTTGAAGGGAATCGCTGCTAGTGATGGGATCGCCACAGCGAAGGCCTATTTACTGGTTCAACCTGATTTGTCATTCCAAAAAAAGACGGTTGATGATCCTTCAAAGGAAATCGATCGCCTGAAGCAGTCACTTGATCAAAGTAATGATGAGTTAAAGGTTATTCGAGCAAAGGCCGCTGAATCGCTTGGCGAAGAAGAGGCTCAGGTTTTTGATGCGCACATGATGATTTTGGCTGATCCTGACTTTACTGGTCAGGTAGAGACTAAGATCAATGATGAAAAAGTCAATGCTGAGCAGGCTTTGAAAGAAGTCTCCGAATTCTTTATTAAGACATTCGAAGGTATGACCGACAATCCATATATGCAGGAACGTGCGGCTGATGTCCGCGACGTGACAAAGCGGATCATGGCACACTTGCTCGGTCGCAATTTGCCAAATCCAGCATTAATTGATGAAGAAGTCGTTGTGGTTGCGCATGACCTGACCCCTTCGGATACCGCACAATTGAATAAGAAGTATGTCAAAGCATTTGTCACGGATATTGGCGGTCGGACTGCGCACAGTGCGATTATGGCACGTTCGTTGGAAATCCCGGCTGTTGTTGGGACAGATGACATTACCAAGAAGGCTAATAACGGTGATCTTATTTCCGTTGATGGCTTAACTGGTGAAGTTGTTGTTGATCCGACCGATGATGAAGTAGCTAAGTTCAAGCAGGATGCTGAAGCATTTGCTAAGCAAAAAGCTGAATGGGCTCTTTTGAAGACGGCCAAATCAATCACAGCTGATGGCAAACACTTTGATGTTGCTGCCAACATTGGCACGCCAAAGGATCTTGATGGTGTGCTGGCAAACGGTGCTGAAGGTATCGGTTTGTATCGGACAGAGTTCTTGTACATGGATTCTGCTGAATTACCAACTGAAGACGATCAATTCGAGGCCTACAAGAAGGTTGTCGAAACGATGAGTCCGAAGCCTGTTGTTGTTCGGACGATGGATATTGGCGGGGATAAACATCTGCCATATTTGCCGCTTCCTGAAGAACAGAACCCATTCTTGGGTTATCGTGCGATTCGGATCAGTCTTGATCGCCAAGATATCTTCCGGACACAGTTGCGCGCCTTGTTGCGTGCATCTGCCTTTGGCAATCTGCGGATCATGTTCCCTATGATTGCTACCATTGCTGAATTCAAGCAAGCAAAGCAGATTTTCACTGAAGAAAAAGATAAGTTAGTCAAGGATGGCGTCAAAGTATCTGATGATATCCAACTTGGCATTATGATCGAAATTCCTGCAGCTGCAGTTTTGGCTGATCAGTTTGCTAAGTACGTTGACTTCTTCTCCATTGGTACAAATGACTTGATCCAGTACTCTATGGCCGCTGATCGTGGGAACGAGCATGTTTCCTACCTGTATCAGCCATACAACCCATCCATCCTTCGCCTAATCAAGCATGTGATTGATTCGGCACATAAGGAAGGCAAGTGGGCCGGTATGTGTGGCGAAGCTGCTGGTGATCCAATCATGGTACCACTGTTGCTTGGTATGGGTCTTGACGAATACTCAATGTCCGCAACTTCTGTCCTTAAAGTCCGTAGCTTGATGAAGAAGCTTTCGACAGCTGATATGGCTAAGATGGATGAAATTGCTTTGAACCAAAATATCACTAATGATGAAAACGCTGATCTGGTTAAGAAAACAACTGGTCAGAAATAAACTTTCATTATCAGAAAGAGGCTATTGACTGAATAAGTTGACGGCTTCTTTTTTTGACCAAAATTTGATTTTGATCGGGCTCGCTAGCATTGATTTTTCTGAAACCCGCTCGAAAATGGGACTTTAACTTTGCCATGCAAAAAGGTGATTGCGCGACTATTTGTCGGCATCTGAACAGTGACTGACTGCAGACTTTTCAGAAAAGTGTTAAGGTTATTATGTAAACTAAAAATTGAGTTACTGATTCATGGTATGGCACTGTGAGCGGTGGTTCATTTGGACTTGTAGGGGGAATTGCATGTATCAATCAAAAACACACAATCATCGATTTACCGGTCACCTTGCGAGTGCGAAGACACGGTTGCGGCTAGTAGCTTTGATTTCAACGATGGGTGGCCTGCTTTTTGGCTATGACACTGGGGTGATCAATGGCGCATTGCCTTTTATTTCTTCGGAACTGAAACTTGCCCCTGGATCACAGGGTTGGGTCACCAGTAGTTTGACGCTGGGTGCTGCTTTTGGTGCCATCTTAGTCGGTCGTTTAAGTGATCGCTATGGGCGCAGGCGGCTCATCACCATGTTAGCGGGCTTATTTTTTCTGGCAACGGTAGCCTCGTCACTTTCCCCGAGTGCTGGCTGGCTGATTGGCGCACGGCTGATCCTTGGATTAGCCGTTGGTGGCGTCTCTGTGCTGGTTCCGAGCTTTTTAGCAGAGATTGCCCCAACGAGTCATCGTGGACGGTTAGTCACACAAAATGAGCTGATGGTCGTGACTGGCCAGTTACTTGCTTTTGTTCTCAATGCCTTTTTAGGAACCACTTTTGGTAACGTTCCGGGTATCTGGCGCTGGATGATTGTATTGGCAGTCATTCCGGCAATTATCTTAGGTATCGGTACTTATTTTGTTCCGGAATCTCCTCGTTGGTTAATGATGAAAGGATGGCCGGCAGCAGCACGTTCAAGTTTGGAAGTGTTGCGATCTGCTGCTGAAGTGCCAGCAGAGATTGACCATTTGAAACAGAATCTTGCCGAAGATGCTAAACATAAGCAGGCGAGTGTTCGAGCATTGAAAACCAAATGGATTCGCCGACTGGTTCTGATTGGCATCGGCCTAGGCGTCATTCAGCAAATTGCTGGTATCAATGTCATGATGTATTATGGCACCTCAATTTTACAAATGACGGGTTTTGGGCGAGATAGCGCCTTGATCGCCAACATTGCCAATGGGGTTACTGCCGTTGCTGCAACGATTGTGACGTTGCAATTGTTGAAGCATGTTCCGCGGCGGCCAATGCTGATTGTGGGATTGATTGGCTCAACCGTGGCGATTACTGGTGTCACTTTCGCTAGTCGACTACCAGCGGGTTCGCCATTCCGGGCATTTGCAACAATCGGGATGATGATGCTGTTCTTGGCGTTCTTCCAAGGCGCTATCAGTCCAATGACTTGGCTGCTGATGTCTGAAATCTTCCCTGAACAGGTTCGGGGTATAGGGATGGGTGCTGCAACCTTCTGCTTGTGGTTAGCTAACTTTGGTGTTGGCGTTCTGTTCCCGATTGGTCTGGCCCAAATAGGCATGTTCTGGACATTCGTTTGCTTCATCGGGACAAATTTGATTTCATTGCTTTTCGTTCTGATTTTTGTGCCGGAAACGGCTGGACGCTCCCTCGAAACTTTGCACCGAGAGGAGAAAGCCCGCTTAAATCATTAATGACAAGCCATTTGTTCAAGACCAAAAAGTTGCGCTTTACAAAAAGTTTGATACCATAAAGGTGTATCAACAATTCGATGAACCTTCACAAAGGGGAGCCATTGGCTGAGAACGGGGAAACCCGGACCCTTCGAACCTGTTCGTTAATGCGAGCGTAGGGATTTGTGAATGGTCGGAAGCGACCTTCTTTGTGAACGGGGACTCACTAGGAGGCTTTTTTTATGCAACAGCACAAGCAACTTGTTGTCATTTTGGAAACTGCGATCATTGCAGCTTTTGCGATGGCATTGACTTATATTCCACATACCACGGGTGTTTCGGCAATTGAACTGAATTATGGTCTGATTCCAATTGCTGTTTTGGCTATGCGGCGTGGGTTAGTTCCTGCAGCATGGGCAGGCTTTGTCTGGGGGATTTTGGATCTGATTTTGCGTGGTATTGGCGGTGGCAGTGTCTTGAATCCTTTACAAGGTATTCTTGAATATCCGATTGCGTTTACCTTGGTCGGTTTAATGGGGTTGACGTTTGCATCTTTCCAAAAGGCAGTGCGCGGTAGTGAAAAAGTGAAGGCGAGCGGCTATGCCTTTGCTGGTATTATTATCGGCACATTTGCTAAATACTTTATCCATTTCATCGCTGGCGTTGTTTTCTGGGGTGCGTATGCGCCTAAAGGAACGAATGTCTGGGTATACTCGTTGATCGTCAATGGCGGATCAGCGTTATTCAGCACCGTCTTAACAATTGTTGTTGTTGGTGTATTGCTCACCGTTGCCCCGCAACTCTTTGTTGCTAAGGACGGCAAATCATTTTCAACGAAGGCTGCCTAAGTTTAAGACTTCAACAACGCATATCTGATGAACGCACATCGCTCTGTGATGTGCGTTTTTTTGTGCGCGAGTAGCAGCCTTTGGCGATGGCGACTGCAATAAGTTGTCAAAAGGAATATTAGCAACACAGATGTGATTTCAGACATTGAAAAGCTGACTGGTTAAGATTTTAAAAGAGAAACACGAACGATTATTAATATAACATTGAGAATTGTTCTCATTTTTATTGAATCTGTCGGGCTGACGTGCTATTCTCAAAACATCTTAAAGAAAGCGGGGAACGAGATGCAAAAAGTAGCAGTGGTCATGGGGTCAACCTCTGATTGGCCGACCATGCAGCAAGTGACGGCTCAGTTAACGTCATTGGCTATTCCTTATGAGAAGCGGGTTATTTCGGCTCATCGGATGCCAGACGAGCTGGCGGATTTTGGTAAACAGGCAGTGGCACTGGGGTTTGGTGCAATTATCGCCGGTGCAGGCGGCGCTGCTCATTTACCTGGAATGCTCGCCGCTAATACATTGCTGCCAGTTATCGGGGTTCCCATCAAAACACGAACATTAAATGGGGTTGATAGTCTACTGTCAATCGTGCAAATGCCTGGCGGGGTCCCGGTTGGCACGATGGCCATCGGTGATGCCGGAGCTGTCAATGCGGCGTTGTTCGCTGCCGCTATTTTAGCGCTGAACGATTCAGAACTGGCTGACCGACTGCAAGCTTTTCGCGATGCTCAAACTAAGCGTGCCAAAGAAAGCGAGGCCGCGCTTCAATGATTGATGTAGTGACGTCCCCAGCAACAATTGGCATCATTGGCGGCGGTCAGTTGGGACGCATGCTGACACAAAGCGCCAAGTCGATGGGTTATCGCGTCGGTATTTTAGAGCCGACACCCAATTCGCCAGCCGGTCAGGTAGCAGATTTCCAAATCACTGCCCCATACAATGATCAAGCCGCCTTAAAGCAACTGGCAGATGCGTCGGATGTGCTCACATATGAGTTTGAGAATGTTGACTTAGCCGCGTTGGAAACCGTTCGCAGCGAGACGCGGATTCCTCAAGGTACCGCCATTTTGGCGATAACCCGCGATCGGATCAAAGAAAAGACTTTTTTAAAGACACATGGGGTACCGGTGACGCCTTTTGCCGCTGTCAACCGTGCCGCTGAGTTGGCACAAGCAGTCGCGACCATCGGCTTACCAAGCATCCTGAAGACGACCACTGGCGGTTATGATGGCCATGGTCAGCAAGATATCAATACACCAGATGATTTTCCCGCCGCCCGCGAACTTTTGACGCATGGTCCTTGCATTCTCGAAAAACGGCAGCAATTTGATCGTGAAGTCTCCGTTATGATGACACGTGATGGCCGCGATCAAGTGCGTGTTTTTCCGATCGTTGAGAATCGCCATCAGCACCATGTTTTGCATCTCACGCTTGCGCCTGCACCGAACATCTCGCCGGTGTTAGCCAAAAAGATTGATGATCTCGCGACTAAAATTGCGCTTGGCCTGGATCTTCGTGGTGTGTTGGGCGTTGAGCTCTTTATCGAAGGGGACAATGTGGTGGCCAATGAGTTGGCTCCGCGTCCGCACAATTCCGGACACTACTCGATTGAGGCATGCAACTTTTCACAATTCGATGCACATATTTTGAGTATTTGTGGCTTACCGATACCGCCGATTACATTGAAGCAGCCAGCGGTTATGCGCAACCTGCTCGGCGACGATTTAACCATTGCCAAACAGAAATGGCCTCAGCATCCTGAATGGCACATGCATGATTATGGTAAAGCCGAAATTCGCCCCGGTCGCAAAATGGGTCATCTTACGGTAACTGATGATCGTAATGTGTTGGACATACTTAAACAAATGGAGGCAGCATGGTGAACAAAACAACATTATTGTATACCGGCAAGGCAAAGCAGGTTTATGCAACCGATGATCCTGATGTGTTGTGGATGGCATACACCAATCAAGCCACAGCATTAAATGGCGAGAAAAAAGCCCAGATTGCCCACAAAGGCGAATTAAATCGGGCCATTTCGACGTTACTGTTTAAGGAATTAACAGCTGTCGGTATACCAACGCATTATCTTGATTCGCCGGACAGCACGACGATGATCGTCAAAAAAGCCGCGATGTTGCCGCTTGAAGTAGTTGTGCGTAATTATGCATCCGGTCATTTTGTCACCAAGTTCAATGTTAAGCCGATGATGAAGCTCGACCCGCCAATCCACGAATACTATTACAAGTCTGATGAACTTGGCGACCCGTTCATGAATGAAGCCCAAATTTTCGCTTTGCACGAAGCTACGCCTGAACAGCTCAAGCAAGTGCGCGCTTTAACTGATCGCATCAATACTTATTTGATGCAACGGTTTGCGGCGATTGGGATCACCTTAGTTGATTTCAAACTCGAATACGGCACGCTCAAGGATGGCACTTTGGTACTGGCTGATGAATTGTCTCCGGATAATTTTCGCTTAGTTGATCAACAAACCGGGGCATCGCTCGATAAAGATGTTTTCCGACAAAACCGTGGACCATTGACCCCGGTTTATGAAGAAGTCCTTTCACGCCTGCAAGAAAAAGGAGCTGCTCATGTTTAAAGCTAAAATTTACGTAACCTACAAACCTTCCGTGCTGGATCCCAAAGCCGAGGTCATTAAAACTGCTTTGGGACGAATGGCTTATCACAATGTTGAAGATGTGTTGTACGGCAAGTACTTTGAATTGACATTAGCAGGCAGCGAAGCGGACGTTCGCAAGCAAGTTGATACGATCTGCGACCAATTACTGGCTAACGTCAACATGGAAACTTATCGCTTTGAGCTAGAACCGATGGCGGAGGTTAACGCATGAAAGCGGCTGTGATTTCTTTTCCGGGCTCGAACTGTGATCTTGATTTGCAATGGGCGGTGCGTGACATTGCCGGAGCCGAGTGTGACTTGATCAAGCCAACTCAAACCGACTTGACTGCTTATGATGTTGTGATGGTGCCAGGCGGTTTTTCCTATGGTGATTACTTACGCAGTGGTGCGATTGCACGCTTTTCACCAGTGATGGCTGCCCTAAAGCAGTTTGCTGCGGCTGGCGGCTATGTCATTGGCATTTGCAACGGTTTCCAGATTTTGACCGAAGCCGGTTTGCTTCCCGGCGCCTTGCAATGGAATCGCGACTTGAACTTCATCTGTGAACCAGTTGCATTGACGGTAGAAAATGCCGGGACGGCGTTTTCAAATCAATACCAAGTTGGGGAACATTTGACATTACCGATTGCTCATGGTGAAGGCAACTATTACGCAGATCCGGAAACGTTGGCGGCTCTAGAAACTAATGGCCAAGTGGTTTTCCGTTATGCAGATAACCCTAATGGCAGCATGCACGATATTGCCGGTGTGACCAATGAGACTGGTAATGTGTTAGGCATGATGCCCCATCCGGAACGGGCTGTTGAAGCACTGCTGGGCGGTACGGATGGCTTGGGCGTATTCCAATCGCTGATTAACCAAACGGAAGGAGCCGATGTACGTGGTGCACGTTGAGATGAGCCCCGAGGCTATTGCAACCCAGAAACCTTATTTAGACCTTGGGCTGACAGAGGCTGAATATGATCGTTTTGCAGAACTAATCGGCCATCAGCCAAACGATACCGAGATCGGGTTAGCTAGCGGTATGTGGAGCGAACACTGCGCTTACAAATATAGCAAGCCGGTATTACGCCAATTTTGGACCAAAAATGAGCGCGTGTTAATGGGGCCAGGTGAAGGTGCTGGCGTGATTGATATCGGCGAAGGCAAAGCAGTGGTCTTCAAAGCCGAAAGTCATAATCATCCCTCGGCAGTTGAACCTTATGAAGGCGCAGCAACAGGTGTGGGCGGCATTATCCGCGACATTTTCTCAATTGGTGCCAAGCCGGTTGCGATGTTGGACTCGCTAGCTTTTGGCGACATTGAACAGCCACATACCCAACATTTGGTTGATCGGATTGTCGCGGGGATTGGCGGTTATGGCAATGCAATTGGCATTCCGACAGTTGGCGGCGAAACAAACTTTGACGGGAGCTATACCCGAAATCCGCTGGTCAATGCCATGTGCGTTGGCATCATGGACAAAGATCAAATTCAAAAAGGTAAAGCTGCTGGTGTTGGCAATGCTTTGATTTATGTCGGGGCCAAAACAGGGCGTGATGGTATTAACGGTGCGAGCTTTGCTTCTGGGGATTTTTCTGACGAAGAAGCAGCCGATCGCTCGGCGGTTCAAGTTGGCGATCCCTTCATGGAAAAGCTGTTGATGGATGCTTGTCTCGAAATTACCGGGCATCATCAGGAGGCGCTTGTTGGTATTCAAGATATGGGTGCAGCTGGATTGGTATCGTCAAGCGTGGAGATGGCTGGTAAGGCTAACAGCGGGATGGTGTTAGATCTCGATCTGATTCCGCAGCGTGAAGCCGAAATGACGCCGTTTGAAATTATGTTGTCTGAGTCTCAGGAACGGATGCTGCTATGCGTTCGGGCCGGCTTTGAGCAAGAAGTTTTGGCTGTTTTCGCCGATTATGATTTGGATGCGGCGATTGTTGGTCATGTGATTGCTGGTCATCAGTATCAGCTTTATCACCATGGTAAATTGGTTTGCGATGTGCCTGTGAGTTCGTTGACCGATGATGCGCCGATTTATCATCAACAAGGGAAAATGCCAAAACGACTGGCCCAACCGGCTGCGGATTTTGACCCTATCATCACTGATCCGGTGCAAATATGGACGGACATGATGGCGATGCCGACGATTGCTGACAAGTCATCTTTGTACAAGCGTTACGATGCGCAGGTGCAAACTAATACCGTCGTCTTGCCAGGCAGTGATGCAGCCGTGATTCGGATTCGCGGTACTCACCGAGCACTGGCGATGACCACCGATAGTAAGGGACGTTACTTGTATCTTGATCCGCAGGTGGGTGCGGCAATGAGTGTGGCTGAAGCTGCGCGCAATTTGGTTGCCAGCGGGGCGGAACCGCTTGGGATCACCGATTGTCTCAATTTTGGCGACCCAACTAAGCCTGAGGCCTTCTACGAACTGGCTGAGGCGGCGAAGGGAATCATTGCGGCTACCAAAGCCTTTAACGCCCCAGTTATTTCAGGAAATGTGTCGCTGTATAACGAAACGAATGGTGAGGCGATCTATCCAACCCCAATGATTGGCATGGTTGGCTTGATTGAGGATTTGAGCACGATCACCACGGCGGCTTTCAAGCAAGCAGATGATCTGATTTATCTGGTGGGGGAAACTCATGGTGATTTTAACGGCAGCGAACTGCAGAAGCTGCAAACAGGAGAAGTCACTGGCAAGCTGTTCGATTTTGATTTAGAGGCTGAAAAGCAGCATCAGCACTTTGTTTTGAAGGCCATTCGCGAGCATCTAATTACTGCAGCGCACGATTTAAGCGATGGTGGGTTGTTGGTCGCCTTGGCAGAGATGGGGTTTGATGCCCAACTTGGCGCCCAGATTAACGTCACATTGCCGACTGCTTGGGGATTTTCCGAGACGCAAGGCCGCTTCTTGCTCACCGTGTCCCCTGAAAATCAGGCAGCATTTGAAGCATTGCATGGCCCGGCCCAATTGATTGGTCGAGTTCAGGCCCCACCAGAATTTGAAGTCACAACCGTTAATCAACATTTTTCTGCATCGTTGCAACAGCTACAGACAGCATTCGAGGAGGCGCTCCCATGCCACATGAACCAAAAGGCTTAAATGAAGAATGCGGGGTTTTCGGTGTTTGGGGTAATCCTAATGCCGCCAGCATCACGCATCTTGGGTTACACACACTACAGCACCGCGGTCAAGAAGGCGCCGGTATTGTTGGGCTGACCAAAGACGGGATGCGGCGGCATTATGGGTTGGGGTTACTGAGCGAAGTTTTCACGAATACCGATCAATTGACGCCATTAATCGGACGCGCCGCCTTGGGCCACGTGCGCTACTCGACAGCAGGGGGACGCGTGCTGGAAAACATTCAGCCGTTGCTTTTCCGGTTTTCGGATGAAGCCATTGCCTTGGCGCATAATGGCAATCTGACCAATGCGATCAGTTTGCGGCGGCAGTTGGAAGATCAAGGCGCAATTTTTCAGTCCACCTCCGATACGGAAGTTTTGATGCATTTAATCCGACGGCAAGTTGGCCAGCCTTGGCTGACACAGTTGAAGACCGCTTTAAATGAAGTTCATGGTGGTTTTGCGTTTGTCTTACTGACGGAACATGGTTTATATGCCGCAGTTGATCCGCATGGCTTTCGGCCGATGGTTGTCGGGGTGTTGTCAGATGGCGGCTATATTGTGTGCAGCGAAACAGCGGCTTTGGACGCGGTTGGCGCTGAATTCGTCCGTGATGTCCAGCCAGGGGAATTAATCACGATTGATGATGCTGGTTTGCACATTGATCATTTCACCACGAATACCCAATTAGCCGTTTGTTCGATGGAATACATCTACTTTGCCCGCCCCGATTCGGATATTCACGGCATTAATGTCCATCAGGCCCGTGTACGGATGGGTGAACGGTTAGCAAAAGAACAACCGGCGGACGCGGATATTGTCGTCGGCGTGCCGAATTCATCGCTGTCTGCTGCCATTGGTTACGCGAAGGCCAGTGGAATCCCTTATGAGATGGGTTTAATGAAAAGTCAGTATGTGGCGCGAACCTTTATCCAACCGACACAAGCATTGCGGGAAAAAAGCGTCAAAATGAAGCTCAGTGTGATCAAACCAGTTGTTGCCGGCAAGCGAATTGTTTTAGTCGATGATTCGATTGTTCGTGGAACGACTTCCAAACAAATCGTGAAGTTGTTGAAAGAGGCTGGCGCAGCTGAGGTCCATTTACGTATTGCCAGCCCACCGTTGCGCTTTCCTTGTTTTTACGGGATTGATTTTCAGACGACCAGCGAACTTTTTGCTGCAAATCATAGCGTTGCTGAAATGCGGGATCTTTTAGCGGTCGAGTCGCTTGGATTCCTTTCAACCCAGGGGCTGGAAGAGAGTGTCGGCTTATCGGCCACGGCGCCTAATGGCGGTTTGTGTGTCGCTTATTTCACCGGCCAGTATCCAGCACCGTTAGATGATTATGCCTTTGCCTTGGATAAGGAAGTGGCATCCCTCAAAGTCAATGTTGCGGAGGTTAGTGCATGACTGATTATAAAGACGCCGGCGTGGACATTGAAGCTGGCGAGGCAGCTGTTCAACGAATCGCGGCGTTGGCAAAAGAAACAACGAATGCCAATGTTTTAGCTAGTGTTGGTGGCTTTGCCGCGGCTTATCGGTTGCCGGAGATTTCGGAGCCAACCTTGATCAGCGCCACGGATGGCGTTGGCACCAAGTTGCTGTTGGCATTGCAATGCGATGCGCATGAAACTGTTGGAATTGATTTAGTCGCTATGGTTGCGAACGATTTATTGGCGTCAGGCGCCCAGCCACTTTTTTTCCTTGATTATATGGCGGTGGATCATTTGGATGTTGACCGCGCTGAGGCCGTTGTTCGCGGAATTGCTTATGGGTGTCAGCAGGCTCAAATGGCATTAATTGGTGGCGAAACAGCGGAAATGCCAGATATGTATCCGCAACATCATTACGACTTGGCCGGTTTCGCAGTTGGTTTGGTAGCTGCTTCAAAACGTCTACCACAACAAGTGGCGGCAGGTGATGTTTTGATTGGGCTACCAAGTTCAGGTGTCCATAGCAATGGTTATTCACTGGTGCGCAAGCTGTTGGCAGAGACCGACTTAGGGAGTCAATCGCTTAATGACGGTTCGGAAATGATGAATGCATTAATGCGGCCCACGCGCATTTATGTGAAGCAGGTATTGCCGCTCATGCAGCAAGGGTTGATTCACGCAGCCGCTCACATTACTGGAGGTGGCATCACCGAAAATCTCCCACGGGTGATGCCTGACGGTTTGGTAGCAAACATTGATCCGCAAGCATGGCAACGGCCAGAGTTGTTCGATCGTTTGCAACATGCCGGACATTTAAGTGAAACAACGATGCGTAGTACCTTCAATCTTGGAATTGGCATGATCCTTGTCGTGGCAGAACAAGCGGTTAGTCTTGTTCAAGACGAGATTCCTAGCAGTAAAGTGATTGGCACGGTTGACGAAGATCCTGTCGAAAAGCTGCACTGGCAGGTGAGTCGTCGATGAAAGATCTAGCTGTTTTTGCATCTGGTTATGGCACCAACTTTGAGGCGTTGGAAAATGCCGCTGATCAACCAGATAGCGGCTATCGCATCGCCGCACTGGTTTGTGATCAATCACAGGCGCCGGTGATTCAAAAGGCTGCCGCGCGCAACATTTTGACGATCGTAGTTGATTTTAAAAGCTATCCTAATAAAACGGCGGCAGAGACGGCCATCTTAGAACAGTTACCACCAGTATCTGCCTTGATTTTGGCCGGTTACATGCGTATCATCGGGCCAACCCTTTTAAGGGCATTCCCTAAAAAAATCATCAACTTGCATCCAGCTTTACTACCTAGTTTTCCAGGGCGCCAAGGTATTCAGGATGCTTTCGACTATGGGGTGAAAGTCACCGGCGTCACGGTGCATTTTGTGGATGCTGGTATTGACACCGGCGAGATTATCGCCCAAGTGCCAGTCAATATCACTGATGGTATGAGCTTAGCCGAGCTTGAGCAGGCGATCCATCGCCAAGAACATCAAATTTTCCCTGCAACTGTGAAGAACCTCATTCAAGAAGGAGCGATTTAAGTGAAGCGTGCATTGTTAAGTGTTTCGGATAAAACAGGTTTGGTCTCTTTTGCCAAAGGTTTGATTGATCGAGGATTTGAATTAGTCTCAACCGGCGGCACGCATCGCGAACTGGCTGCGGCCGGTATTGCGGTGACCAGCGTTGAAGAGGTAACTGGTTTCCCCGAGATGCTCGATGGTCGGGTGAAGACACTGCATCCAAAGATTCATGCTGGCATTCTTGCACGCCGTGATGATCCAGACCATATGGAGGCATTAGCTAACCACGATATTCAACCGGTCGATTTGGTTTGTGTCAATCTCTATCCGTTTGCCGCCACAATCAAACGCCCAGATGTTACAAGGGCAGAAGCTATCGAACAAATCGATATCGGTGGCCCTTCTGCCTTACGTGCAGCAGCTAAAAATAGCGACAGTGTCTGGGCAGTCGTTGATCCGGCCGATTACGAGGCTGTTTTAACCGGCCTTGACCAAGACGATGCTCATCTGCGTCAAAAGCTGGCTGCTAAGGTCTTTGCCATTACAGCGGCTTATGATGCTCAAATTGTGCATTATCTTGATCCTGAGCCATTTCCCGAGCACTTCACACCGACTTACACAAAGCGCCAAGATTTGCGCTATGGTGAAAATAGCCATCAGCAAGCTGCGTTTTACGTTGAACCTGATCCGAATCCAACTAGCCTTGCCGCTGCCAAGCAGTTGCACGGTAAAGAACTGTCCTATAACAACATCAAAGATGCTGATGCTGCGCTAGCGATGCTTCGTGAATTTTCCGAGCCAGCGGTTGTGGCTGTCAAACATATGAATCCTTGTGGCATTGGTCTTGGAAAAACCATTGAAGGCGCTTGGGACAAAGCCTATGCTGCTGATCCGATGTCGATTTTTGGTGGCATCATCGCCTTGAATCGGCCTGTAGATCTAGCAACTGCCGAAAAAATGCACAAACTTTTTCTTGAAATCATTATGGCACCGGCATTTGATGATGATGCTTATGCTGTGTTGGCCAAAAAGAAAAACGTCCGGCTGCTTACAATCAATACAGCTGATACGCCAGCTGAATTAGGAACAGAGACGACAGCAATTTATGGTGGGTTACTGATTCAAACGCGGGACAATCAGACAGAAACACCGGCCGATATGACTGTTGTGACAACGGTGAAACCCACAGACGAGCAGCTCAGGGCACTTGCTTTTGCGCAAACAGTCGTCAAACACGTGAAGAGTAATGCGATCGTTGTTGCCCAAGCTGATCAGACGTTAGGCATTGGGGCAGGACAAATGAATCGGATTGGTTCGGTTGAGTTAGCCCTCACCCAGGCCCAACAAAACGACAACTTTGCTGGCGCCGTCATGGCCAGTGATGCCTTCTTTCCAATGGACGACTGCGTTGACTACGCGGCTAAGCATGATATCAAAGCCATCATCCAACCAGGCGGCAGTATTCGGGACAAAGATTCTATAGAAAAGGCTAACCAGTACGGGATTGCGATGGTGACAACTGGTGTCCGTCATTTTAGACATTAAAAAGAAGAGCGTGAACAGGCGCGTTTAGAAACCGGAGCATAAGTGGCCTTGAGGTGAACTGGCTGGGTTTTGGCCAGTTCACCTCAAGGTCCTTATGTGCAGGTTTCTGCGCCTGAGAACGCGTTTAAGAGAAAAACAGGCGCGTTTAGAAACCGGAGCATAAGTGGCCTTAAGGTGAACTGGCTGGGTTTTGGCCAGATAGCTTCAAGGTTCTGATGTATAGGTTTCCGCGCCTATGAGCGCATTTAAGAGAAAAGACAGACGCGTTTAAAAAGCTTCTCCACCAGCAAATACACTAGGAGGTTACGATGAAACAGGTTTTGATCATTGGCGGCGGCGCCCGGGAAAGTGCCCTTGCTTTAAAATTCAAACAGTCTCCGCAAGTTGATCATGTCTATGTGGCACCAGGTAATCCGGCAATGAGCTTGCTGGGAGTTGATCCGATCAACATTGATGACAATGACTTTACCAAGTTGATTGACTTTGCTGAGACCCACCAAATTGATCTGACTTTTGTGGGTCCTGAAGTGCCGTTAGCCGCTGGGATTGTTGATGCTTTTCAGGCAGCTGATCAACCGATTTTTGGCGTCACCAAGAAAGTTGCCCAGTTAGAGGCCAGCAAAACGTTTGCCAAGGATTTTATGGCGCGCCATCAGTTGCCGACTGCCGCCAGCAAGACGGTTCACAATGCTATTGATGCCCATGCCGAAGCCGCGACAATGGGCTTGCCATTGGTCTTGAAAAAGGACGGTTTGGCTGCTGGGAAAGGCGTCGTTATTGCTCAAGACGCTGAAACGCTGGATGAAACGATTGAAAAAATGTATGCCGATCATCCAGACGCAACCGTGCTACTTGAGCAATATCTTGCGGGTGAAGAGGCCTCTGTCATGGCCTTGTTTAATGGTGAAAAGCGTGTCGTTCTACCGCTTTCTCAGGATCACAAGCGGCGTTTTGCCAATGATCGCGGTCCTAATACAGGCGGGATGGGGGCGATTAGTCCGTTACCGCAATTTAACGATGATCAAGTAACCGCTGCCCATCAACTTGTGGATGCAACGTTAAAGGGCATGCAGGCTGATGGCTTAGATGGTCAAGGGGTCATGTACATTGGACTGATCTTCACACCTGACGGACCGAAGATTTTGGAATATAACATGCGTTTTGGCGATCCAGAAACGCAAGTCCTGCTGCCGCAAATCACAAATGATTTTTATCAACTGATTAGCGACTTATTAGCAAACCGCCAACCTAGTTTGACGTTGAGCGATAAGGCCTATGCTTGCTTTGTTGCCGTTAATCCTGCGTACCCAAGCGGCGCGCTCAAGACAGTTCCCGTCATTGTGCCGACAGATTGGCCAGAGGGAACTTGGCTGCCAGCAGGAGTGGCGAAAAGTGACCACGGCTGGGAAAGTCACGCTGGTAGAATCTTCTCCGTAGTAGCTGGGGCGGAGTCTTTGCCAGATGCCGTTAAAGCGGCAAAAACAGCCATGGAGAAAATTCAAGGCGTTTTGGATTATCGCACTGATATTGGGTTCCACACACTGTAAAAGTGAATGAATACAATCGCGCCTCGGCTGGCTAGCCGGGGTATTTTGT
>NZ_JBSOQX010000013.1:0-88857 GCF_053819265.1 Lacticaseibacillus sp. 30 | reverse complement strand
TTTTTAACCCACCTTTTGCGGGTGTGGCGGAACTGGCAGACGCGCTAGATTTAGGTTCTAGTGGTTTTTGACCGTGGGGGTTCGAGTCCCTTCACCCGCATTGTACTGTGAAGTAAAAGCTCGGTTCCAATAGGTGGTTTTTTCTCCCCGGTCTCAATAATTGAATATGCGGTATGCGGAAGTAGTTCAGTGGTAGAACATCACCTTGCCATGGTGGGGGTCGCGGGTTCGAATCCCGTCTTCCGCTTTTCACTTTATGCCGGGGTGGCGGAATTGGCAGACGCACAGGACTTAAAATCCTGCGGTCAGTGATGACCGTACCGGTTCGATCCCGGTCCTCGGCATTTTGTTGAATGCACCCATAGCGCAATTGGATAGAGTGTCTGACTACGAATCAGAAGGTTGTAGGTTCGACTCCTACTGGGTGCATCATCGACCGCTACTAAGCTGGCGCCGATTAGAACTAAATACTCGGAATGCGGAAGTAGTTCAGTGGTAGAACATCACCTTGCCATGGTGGGGGTCGCGGGTTCGAATCCCGTCTTCCGCTTCCTCGGGAAGTAGCTCAGCTTGGTAGAGCACTACGTTCGGGACGTAGGGGTCGCAAGTTCGAATCTTGTCTTCCCGATTCTTGGATCACGAATAGTCGTGGTCTTTTTTTTGCGTTCAAAGTCATAAATTTGTATAAACGGACAGATGTCAGTATAATGTGTAATAGTCAAGATTGGTCAAAGTCAAAAAGGATTGAATGACATGCAGCGTGAGAACATTTCGGACATCATTGAAACCTATCTAAAAACGATATTGGCGCAAGAAGCGGCTGTTGAAATCAGACGCGCTGAAATTGCTCGTCGTTTCAATTGCGTACCTTCACAGATCAATTATGTGATCAAAACCAGATTCACACCTGCTCGCGGTTATATCGTAGAGAGCAAACGTGGTGGCGGTGGCTATATTCGAATCGTGAAGGTCAAATTGACAGATGATCAGGATCTCATTCAGATCATGCGACAGCATATTCCAAGTCGTTTGCGGATGCGGGATGCCCGAGATTTGATTCAGGAATTGTTTGATAACGGGTTGATCGCCCGCCAGTCTGGCAACCTGATGCTCGCGGTGATGGATCATGAGACGTTGGGCATCTTCGACCAAGGGGCAGAAGAGCATCTACGATCGCGTTTGTTCCTTGCATTTTTGGATCGTTTGCGGTATGAAAGATGAAACAGTTTATCATCAGTTTTTAAAAAAGGGAGCGTGCTTATGGACAACTTATTTACCCCTAGTGCTAAAAATGTATTGCTTTTAGCCCAGGAACAAGCGAAGTACTTCCATCATCATGCTGTTGGGACAGAACATTTGCTCATGGCACTGGTCATGGAAAAAGATGGTATCGCTGGTAAGACGCTGCGTCAGTTAGGGGTCACTGAAAATGATGTCCATGACGAGATCGAGCGCTTCACAGGGTATGGGACTGTTGATGCCGCTGGTCAAGCTAGTGATAGTTATTTGCCTTACTCACCAAAAGGTAAAGAGATTTTGGCGTTTGCAGGTGACGAAGCAAAACGGTTAGGTGCTTTAAAGATCGGTACCGAGCACGTTTTGCTTGGCTTGCTACGTGAAGATGACATCTTGGCAGCACGGATTTTGCAAAACCTTGGTCTCAGTCTTTCGAAGACGCGTCAGATGGTTTTCAAGAAGATGGGGATTGCGGACACTGCAGCAAAGCGTCGCCCAATGGCACGTGGCGGTGCTCGTCAAGATGGACAAGGTACGCCAACGCTAGATGGTTTGGCGCGAGATTTGACCCAAATGGCGCGCGAGAATCGGATGGATCCGGTTGTTGGGCGTGACAAAGAAGTACGGCGGCTGATCCAGATTCTGGCACGGCGGACAAAGAACAACCCTGTACTGATTGGCGAACCTGGTGTTGGTAAAACTGCAATTGCAGAAGGCTTTGCTGAGAAAATTGTGTCTGGTAAAGTGCCGGATGACATGGTCAACAAGCGTTTGATGATGCTTGATATGGGCTCACTTGTCGCCGGTACCAAGTATCGTGGTGAGTTTGAAGATCGGCTGAAGAAGATCATTGATGAAATTTATAAAGATGGCAATGTCATTTTGTTCATTGATGAATTGCATACTTTGATCGGTGCTGGCGGCGCAGAAGGCGCTATTGATGCTTCCAATATTTTGAAACCGGCATTAGCTCGTGGTGAATTACAATTGATCGGTGCCACGACCTTAGATGAATATCAAAAGTATATTGAAAAAGATGCTGCTTTGGAGCGGCGGTTTGCGACGATTCAAGTCGACGAACCAACTGAAGAAGAAGCTGAACAAATTTTGAAGGGCTTGCGTCCTCGTTATGAGGCGCATCACGGTGTCACGATTACTGACGAAGCGCTGCATCAGGCGGTGGTTTTGTCATCACGGTACATCACGACTCGGTTCTTGCCTGACAAGGCAATTGATCTAGTTGACGAAAGTGCGGCGAAGGTTCGCTTGGACAAGGCCAATGTTGAGACGAAGGCCGACAAGCTTCAGGATGAACTGGCCAAGCTGGTAGCTGATAAAGAAGACGCTATTGACCATCAAGATTTCGAAACGGCTGCGAACATTCGGACTCAGGAAGCTGATTTAAAAACGAAGTTGGCCGACACGCCTGAACCAGTTAATGAAAGTGGCGTTCGAACTGACATTAAAGTGACGGGCGACGATGTGGCAGAAGTGGTTTCTCAATGGACCGGTGTGCCAGTCACCCAGTTGCAGAAAAAAGAATCCGATCGGTTGGTTAATTTGGAGAAGATCCTGCATGAGCGGGTTGTTGGCCAAGACGAAGCAGTTTCCGCTGTTGCGCGTGCTATCCGGCGTGCTCGTTCTGGTTTGAAAGATCCGACGCGGCCAATTGGGTCCTTCATGTTCCTCGGGCCGACAGGTGTTGGGAAAACGGAGCTGGCTAAGGCGTTAGCCGAGGCAATGTTTGGTTCTGAAGATGCCATGATCCGGGTTGATATGTCTGAGTACATGGAGAAATTTAGTACCAGTCGGTTGATCGGCGCGGCCCCTGGTTACGTTGGTTACGACGAAGGCGGTCAACTAACCGAAAAAGTCCGCAACAAGCCTTACTCGGTTGTGTTGTTGGACGAAGTTGAAAAGGCGCATCCAGATGTCTTTAACATTTTGCTGCAGGTGCTGGATGATGGCTATTTAACCGATTCGAAGGGTCGGCGGGTTGATTTCCGTAACACGATTTTGATCATGACCAGTAACATCGGCGCAACCGCTATCCGTGACGATAAGACTGTTGGCTTTGGTGCCAAGGATCCACAAGCTGACTTTAATGCCATGAAGAGCCGGATGCTGGACGAACTTAAAAAAGCGTTCCGACCAGAATTCCTTAACCGAATTGATGAAACCGTGGTCTTCCACAGTCTCAACAAGGCTGAGCTGCATGAAATCGTTAAGATCATGACGAAGACAGTGCTTAGTCGCATTAAGGATCAAGGGATTGACGTTAAAATTACCCCAGCCGGTATTGACGCTGTCGCCGCTGCCGGCTTCGATCCAGAGTACGGTGCACGTCCAATTCGGCGGGCACTGCAAACCGGTGTCGAAGATCAGTTAAGTGAACTCTTATTGACAGGCCAAGCTAAAACCGGTGACTTGATCCAAATCGGTGCTAAAAAAGGCAAGCTGACATTTACTGTTAAAGAGAACAAAGGCAAGCAAAAAGAAAACGGTGCTTCAAAAGAACCCGTTAAAGCCTAGTGTTGATAATGAAGAAATCGCGGCTGTTAGGCTGCGATTTCTTTTTGGCTTTGCTTGCGCAGCACGGATCAACCTCCGCTTGACATCGTTGATTGATACGCGTATTATGAATCTAATCGCATTTCGGTTTGGACAGGCTGTCAGGACGATCTATTGTCCGTTCTGGCTAATGAAAAAGCAAAAACAGCAGGCTGGTTGAAGGTCGATCTGTTTTTGGTTTTTTTTTGCTCAAAATGTCTGCGGGATGGTCGTTGTCATGTAAACTTAACAATATTTACATTATTTTTACAATCAACCTGAGCCGGAAAATCTTACAAGGGGTGAATAATTTGGCAGGACACTTAGTGAATTATGGTAAGCACCGGACACGCCGGTCCTATGCCCGGATCAAGGAAGTTTTGGATCTTCCTAATCTGATCGAGATCCAAACGAATTCTTACCAATGGTTCCTCGATGAAGGTCTCAAAGAAATGTTCGACGATATTATGCCGATCGATGACTTTCAAGGGAAACTGTCACTGGAATTTGTCGGCTATCAACTGCTGGAACCAAAATATACTGTTGAGGAAGCACGCCAACACGATGCAAACTACTCTGCACCGTTGCATGTGACCTTGCGTTTAACCAACCATGAAACAGGCGAGATTAAGAGCCAAGATGTGTTCTTTGGCGACTTCCCGCTGATGACCAAACAAGGGACGTTTATTATTAATGGTGCCGAACGGGTCATCGTTTCTCAGTTGGTCCGTTCACCTGGCGTTTATTTCCATAGCGAAACAGACAAGAACTCACGTGTCACTTATGGCACAACCGTGATTCCTAACCGGGGCGCTTGGCTTGAATATGAAACTGACGCCAAAGATATCGCGTATGTCCGAATCGATCGGACACGGAAGATTCCGCTGACCGAATTGGTTCGGGCGTTGGGCTTCGGTTCCGATCAAGACATTATCAACATGTTTGGTGACAATGATTCCTTGATGCTTACGCTTGAAAAAGATGTGCATAAGAATACGGATGATTCCCGTACGGACGAAGCGTTGAAGGATATCTACGAACGTCTACGTCCTGGCGAACCAAAAACAGCCGATTCATCGCGGTCTCTTTTGTATGCCCGCTTCTTCGACCCGAAGCGTTATGATCTTGCTTCGGTTGGTCGTTACAAAGTGAATAAGAAACTGAGCCTTAAGACCCGGCTTTTGAATCAGGTTTTGGCAGAAACACTGGCCGATCCTGATACTGGTGAAGTCATTGCGCAAAAGGGCACCAAGGTTGATCGTCAAGTGATGGACAAGTTGGCACCATATCTTGACCGCGATGATTTCAAGACCATCACCTACCAACCTTCCGATCAAGGCGTTGTCACTGATCCGATCGAATTACAGAGTATCAAAGTATACTCACAAGTGACCCCTGATAAAGAAATCAATTTGATTGGTAATGGTCATATTGGTAAAAAAGTGAAACACATCGTCCCCGCTGATGTTTTGGCATCAATGAACTACTTCCTGAATCTTCAGGAAGGCTTGGGTTCAATTGATGACATTGATCACTTGGGTAACCGGCGGATTCGTTCCGTTGGTGAACTGTTGCAAAACCAATTCCGGATCGGGCTTTCTCGGATGGAACGTGTTGTCCGTGAGCGGATGTCCATTCAAGATACCGCTACGGTAACACCGCAACAATTGATCAACATTCGGCCAGTTGTAGCTTCTATCAAGGAATTCTTCGGCAGTTCCCAACTGTCGCAGTTTATGGATCAGACGAATCCGCTTGGTGAGTTAACGCATAAGCGTCGTCTGTCTGCTCTTGGACCTGGTGGGTTGACGCGTGACCGTGCCGGTTATGAAGTCCGGGACGTTCACTACACCCATTATGGCCGTATGTGTCCGATTGAAACGCCTGAAGGCCCGAACATCGGGTTGATTAACAGTCTTGCTTCTTATGCGGTTGTTAATCCTTATGGTTTTATTGAAACGCCATATCGTCGTGTTTCTTGGGATACGCATAAAGTTACCGACAAAATCGACTATTTGACTGCCGATGAAGAAGATAACTACATCGTTGCGCAGGCGAACTCGCCTTTGAACGACGATGGTTCCTTTGTTGACGAAACCGTCCTGGCTCGTCACAAGGATAACAACATTGAAATCTCTCCAGACAAAGTTGACTACATGGACGTTTCGCCTAAACAGGTTGTTGCGGTCGCAACGGCTTGCATTCCTTTCTTGGAAAACGATGACTCCAACCGTGCTTTGATGGGTGCGAACATGCAACGTCAGGCTGTGCCGTTGGTTAATCCGCATGCCCCACTTGTTGGGACTGGGATGGAATACAAGGCAGCCCATGACTCCGGGACAGCGGTTTTGGCTAATAACGCTGGTACCGTTGAATATGTTGATGCTAAGCAAATTCGGGTTCGTCGTGAAGATGGCGCCTTGGATGCCTACAACTTGATGAAATTCAAGCGTAGTAACGCCGGTAAAAACTACAACCAGCGGCCAATCGTGACCATCGGCGATCATGTTGATGTTGACGAAATCATCGCTGATGGACCAGCCATGCAAAATGGTGAATTGGCATTGGGACAAAACCCGATCATCGCCTTCATGACTTGGAACATGTACAACTACGAAGATGCGATTGTGCTCTCCGAACGACTCGTTAAAGATGATGTTTACACCTCAATCCATATTGAAGAATATGAATCTGAAGCACGTGACACCAAGCTTGGACCTGAAGAAGTAACGCGTGAAATTCCAAACGTCGGTGAAGAAGCCCTTAAGGATCTGGATGAATTTGGTGTCGTTCGTGTCGGTGCTGAAGTGCGTGACGGTGATATTTTGGTCGGCAAGGTTACACCTAAGGGCGTTACTGAATTGTCAGCTGAAGAACGGTTACTGCATGCGATCTTTGGTGAGAAAGCACGTGAAGTACGTGACACCTCGCTGCGGGTTCCTCATGGCGGCGGCGGGATCATTCAAGACGTTAAGATCTTTACTCGTGAAGCCGGCGATGAACTGTCTCCTGGTGTGAATATGATGGTCCGCGTTTATATTACGCAGAAGCGGAAGATTCAGGTCGGTGATAAGATGGCCGGTCGTCACGGGAACAAAGGGACGGTTTCCGTCGTTGTGCCTGAAGAGGACATGCCATACTTGCCAGACGGTACCCCAGTTGACATCTGCTTGTCACCAATGGGTGTGCCAAGTCGTATGAACATCGGACAGGTGCTGGAATTGCATCTGGGGATGGCTGCACGTAACTTGGGCATTCATGTTGCAACGCCTGTTTTCGATGGCGCCAACGATAAAGATCTGTGGGCAACCGTTAAGGAAGCCGGTATGGCATCTGATGGTAAGTCTGTCTTGTATGACGGTCGAACTGGTGAACCATTCGAAAACCGTGTTTCTGTCGGAATCATGTACTACATGAAACTGTCTCACATGGTTGACGATAAGATTCATGCTCGTTCCATTGGACCTTACAGTTTAGTTACCCAACAGCCACTTGGTGGTAAAGCTCAGTTTGGTGGTCAGCGTTTTGGTGAAATGGAAGTTTGGGCCCTTGAAGCTTATGGCGCGGCTTATACTTTGCAGGAAATCCTGACTTACAAGTCCGATGACGTGGTTGGCCGGGTTAAGACCTATGAAGCCATCGTTAAGGGCGAACCGATTCCTAAGCCGGGTGTACCAGAATCCTTCCGTGTGCTTGTCAAAGAATTGCAAGCACTGGGTCTGGATATGAAGGTCCTTGGCGCGGATAAAAAAGAAATTGAACTGCGGGACATGGACGACGACGAGGATGATATTGTTTCTGTCGATGCCTTGGCGAAGTTTGCTGCTCAGCAGGAAGAAAAGAAGGCTCACGAAGCCGCAGCACAAGCAACTGACGGTAAGTCTGCCAACAGTACCGACGATAAGAAATAGGAGGTTAGCCCTTTGATTGATGTCAATAAGTTTGAAAGTATGCAAATCGGCTTAGCCTCGCCAGATAAAATCCGTAGCTGGTCCTATGGGGAAGTTAAAAAACCTGAGACCATCAACTACCGGACGTTAAAACCTGAGCGGGACGGCTTGTTCGATGAACGCATCTTCGGACCGACCAAGGACTGGGAATGTGCCTGTGGCAAGTACAAGCGGATTCGTTATAAGGGAATCGTTTGTGATCGCTGCGGTGTTGAAGTTACTCGTTCCAAGGTTCGCCGTGAGCGGATGGGTCATATCGAACTAGCCGCACCGGTTACCCACATCTGGTACTTCAAGGGCATCCCAAGTCGGATGGGTCTGGTACTGGACATGTCACCGCGGTCACTCGAAGAGATCATTTATTTTGCGTCCTACGTTGTGATCGATCCTGGCGATACGCCGATGGAGAAAAAGCAGCTCCTGACCGAACGTGAATATCGTGAAAAACGCGAAGAATACGGTCAAACCTTCAATGCCAAGATGGGTGCTGAAGCCATCAAGGAATTGTTGCAGGATGTTGAGCTTGATAAAGAAGTTGCCGAATTAAAGGAAGACCTGAAGTCAGCCCAAGGCCAAAAGCGGACCCGTGCGATTCGCCGGTTGGATATTCTGGATGCCTTCAAGGAATCCGGTAATGATCCAGCTTGGATGGTCATGGACACGATCCCAGTTATCCCACCGGATCTGCGGCCAATGGTTCAACTTGAAGGTGGCCGTTTTGCCACTTCCGATCTGAACGACTTGTATCGACGGGTTATCAACCGAAATAATCGGTTGAAGCGCCTGCTTGATCTCAATGCGCCAAGTATCATTGTTCAAAACGAAAAGCGGATGCTGCAGGAAGCGGTTGATGCTTTGATTGATAATGGTCGTCGTGGCCGTCCGGTTACGGGGCCAGGTAATCGCCCGCTCAAGTCCCTGTCACACATGCTGAAAGGGAAGCAAGGCCGGTTCCGTCAGAACTTGCTTGGTAAGCGTGTCGATTACTCCGGCCGTTCCGTTATTGATGTCGGCCCATGGCTGAAGTTCTATCAATGCGGTGTACCACGTGAAATGGCATTGGAACTGTTCAAGCCATTTGTGATGCGCGAATTGGTTAAGCGCGACATGGCTAGCAACATCAAAAATGCTCGTCGCAAGATTGATCGCCAAGATGATGATGTTTGGGACGTGCTTGAAGATGTCATCAAGGAACGTCCAGTGCTGTTGAACCGTGCACCTACCTTGCATCGACTTGGGATTCAGGCATTTGAACCTGTCCTTGTTGATGGGAAGTCCATCCGGTTGCACCCGCTGGTCTGCGAAGCTTATAACGCTGACTTTGATGGTGACCAGATGGCGATCCATGTACCGCTATCTGACGAAGCTATGGCTGAAGCACGGATGCTGATGTTGGCTGCACACCATATTTTGGCACCAAAAGATGGCAAGCCAATCGTTACGCCATCACAGGACGTTGTGCTGGGTAACTACTACCTGACCATGGAACAAAAAGGCCGCGAAGGTGAAGGCATGATCTTTAAGGACACCAACGAAGTGTTGATGGCCTTGCAAAACGGTTATGTCCACTTGCACAGCCGCATCGGGATTGCGACTAATTCCTTTACGGACAAGCCGTTTACCGATGATCAGAAACAAAAGATCATGGTCACCAGTGTTGGTAAGGCGATCTTTAACGAGATTATGCCGAAAGACTTCCCATATTTGAATGAACCGACGCAGGATAACATCGTCAATGGTGTGCCGGATAAGTATTTCATCGATAAGGGTGAAGACATCAACGACTACCTTGAAGATGCACCGTTAATCGATCCATTCAAGAAAGGCTTCCTGTCTGACATCATTGCGCAAGTCTTCAAGGTCTATAAAGTTCAACGGACCAGTGACTTGCTGGATGATATGAAGACTTTGGGCTATACGCAGTCCACTAACTCTGGCTTGACTGTCGGGATCGCGGACATTACTAACTTGAAGGAAAAGCCTGAAATTGTCGAAGCTGCCCATAAGAAGGTTGCCACTGTTTCCAAGCAGTTCCGTCGTGGGTTGATTACCGACGAGGAACGGCATGATCGGGTTATCCAGATCTGGAATGATGCCAAAGATGATATTCAGCAGAAGCTGGTTGATTCGTTTGACCCGAACAACCCAATTTCGATGATGTCCGATTCAGGTGCTCGTGGTAACATTTCTAACTTTACACAGCTTGCCGGCATGCGTGGTCTGATGGCTGCGCCAAACGGTGGGATGATGGAAGTGCCTGTTATCTCGAACTTCCGTGAGGGCCTGTCCGTCATGGAAATGTTCATGTCAACTCATGGTGCTCGTAAAGGGATGACCGATACGGCGCTGAAGACGGCTGATTCAGGTTATCTGACTCGGCGGCTGGTTGATGTTGCACAGGATGTCATTGTTCGTGAAGAGGACTGCGGTACCGACCGTGGCTTAGTTGTCAGTGCTATCCGTGAAGGTAATGAAATGATCGAACCGTTGTATGATCGACTGGTTGGTCGTTTCACCATGAAGGATGTGCTGGATCCGAAGAGTGGTGAAGTGCTCGTCAAGCGCAATACCTTGATGGACGAAGATACTGCTCAGATGATCGTGGATGCCGGGGTTGAATCCGTCACGATCCGTTCGGTCTTCACTTGCAACACCAAACATGGTGTCTGCCAGAAGTGCTACGGTCGTAACATGGCCACTGGCGAACAAGTTGAAGTCGGCGAAGCTGTCGGGACTGTTGCTGCGCAATCTATCGGTGAACCTGGTACCCAGCTGACCATGCGGAACTTCCATACTGGCGGTGTTGCCGGTGGCGAAGATATTACGCAAGGGCTGCCTCGTGTTCAGGAAATCTTTGAAGCTCGTAACCCTAAAGGTGAAGCTGTGATTACGGAAGTGACCGGTGAAATTACGGCGATTGACGAAAATCCAGCTGAGCACACACGGGAAATCACGGTCAAAGGTGAAACCGACACCCGGACTTACAGCGTGCCATATGCTTCCAGTGTGGCAGTTGCTGAAGGCGACCACATTAATCGTGGCGAACGCCTGACTGGTGGTTCGATTGATCCTAAGCAATTGATTAAAGTGCGCGATGTCATGGCCACCGAAAATTACCTGCTTTCTGAAGTTCAGAAAGTTTACCGTATGCAAGGTGTTGATATCGGCGATAAGCACGTTGAAGTGATGGTCCGCCAGATGCTGCGCAAGATCCGGGTCATGGATCCAGGCGACACCAACATCTTGCCAGGAACCTTACTCGATATTGCTGACTTTAAGGAAAAGAATACGCAGGCAATTATCAGTGGCGGTATCCCTGCTACTGGCCGGCCAGTTCTACTGGGGATCACCAAGGCTTCCTTGGAGACCAACAGTTTCCTGTCTGCCGCTTCCTTCCAGGAAACGACACGGGTATTGACCGATGCCTCGATTCGCGGCAAGAACGATCCACTGATCGGTTTGAAGGAAAATGTCATCATTGGGAAGATCATTCCGGCTGGTACCGGGATGGCAACGTATCGACACGAAGAACCAAAGAGTGTCGGCACCGTTTCCGACAGTGTCTATTCGATTTCAGACATCGAAAAGCAAATGAAAGCAAAAGACGGCCAGCAAGGCGATACGGACAAAAAGTAATCGCGTGAACTGACAGTTAAACCAAAAAGAAGCGGCGTAAACATCTGAAAAGATGCTTGCGCCGCTTTTTTGGTGAGCGCGAGTAGGAGCGTTTAGAAACTGGGACGTAAGTGGCCTTGAAGCTCAATGACATGGGGTGGTCACTGAGCTTCAAGGTCCTTACGTGTAGGTTTCTGCGACTGCGAGCGCGTTATAGTCCGCCATTGACCAAAGCAAAGCACGCATAACCAGCCGCTAAATGACTGATCATTGGCAAACTCGGCGGACGGGCAGCTATCCAATGCAGGCAGGCGGTTCCGCAAGCAATCAGTGTCACGATTAACGCTGCCTCGAGTCGTAAAACGCAGGCCAGCAAGGCAATTAACATCACATCCGCACTCCCAAGCCCTTGCGACACAACGGCTAAACCGCCAATCATGACAGCAAGTAGCATCATGCCGAAAAGGTCATGGGGAAAACAAACCAGCAAAGTCAAACACCAACCAGTAAAGCTGAAGAAAGGAACCGTTCGCTCATGCCAGTCAGCCACGCTAAAGATGATTAAGCCTGAGGCAAGCAAAAAAGTTAACCAAGTATGGATGCTTAATCCAGAGAGGACGGCTAATAGACAGTGAAAGCAACGGGTTGCCAAGCTGTGCTGGCGAACTAAGTACAGAACAATGAGCAAAAGTACGGTTATTAGCATAGCATTCACCTCTTCATGAAGCAGATTTCGCATTTGTTTTTCTTCTTGCACAAGTAAAAAGCAGATGATAATGGGCTAAAAAAGCTCTATTGTTAACGCTGTCAACTTCTGGGAAAATCGATATTTAATAAACCTGTCTAACAGTACATTTTTTAATTGGCTGCAACACCTGATATGTAAGGATTTAAAAGCAAATCACCACTAGGCGAAAAGAATAAACATAAGCATATATATTTAATGAATATTCTTTATAATCCCTTCAATATTTATAGAAATGTTATACAATGATATTGAGCGGAGTGTAAATTAATGTATCCATAAACTATAGGTTAATGGTCTCAGGGGGAGATACCAAGTAGGTTTGTAAAGAGGAGGAAGAGGAGAGAAATGAGAGAGTTAGGTGGCAAGAAAACCGGGCACTTCATGCTCAAAGTGGGGATTTACTTAACGGTGATCCTTGGCATGATTGTACAACTGATTTCGCCAGCACTAGCCCTTGCAGCCGAAAATCCGACACAGGCAGTGACTGGTACGCTCACGATCAAGAACCAAGATGAACAAGGATCACCGCTAAACGGCGCTAAGTATGAGATTCAAAATGAATCGCATCAGGTAGTGGCGAATAGCGAGATCAGTAAGGACGGCCAGGCGACGGTACCAAACTTGCCGGTCGGAAATTACACGGCAACCGAAAAACAGTCTGTTTCCGGTTACACAGCTCTTGAGCAGACGAAAAATTTCAGTGTCACGGCATCGGGCAATGTGACACTACTGTTTAAGAGCCGCGCATCAGCGACACTTGATAGTGGCAGTAGCAGTAGCACTGCCGCAAAACCAGCGGAAGCGAAGACGCCGGAAGCTGAACCAAGCACGACACCGGAAGCAAAGGTCGATACTGAGCTGCCTAATATTTTCACGAAGGTGGCGCTGAAAGACGGTAATGACCAGCCGCTGGGAACGGAAGTTGATCAGCAAAGTACGGTCAAGATGGAGATGACCTTTACATTACCGGCAACAAGCACGCCATTTCCGGCAGGGGCATCCTTTACAACGACCTTGCCAAAAGATCAGATTGACTTTACTGAAAGTGGTGGTGGCATCTTCCCGGGAAGCGGAGATGTTGCAGAATATCACTTTGACGCCAGTACCGGCCAACTTAGAATTAAGCTATTAAAAGATGCCAGCAACGGTTCTTGGCAGGTTAGTATCACATCGAGCTTTAAAGCCTTAACTGCTAATGACTCACTCAATCAAACACTGGTTTTCCATACGAAAGATAAGGACACAAAGTTCCCAATCACGTTTAGATCGAATGCTAAGCCTGTAGAGGTGGATGAGCCGACCGTGACGCCGCAAAATTTGAATCCAACTGGAATTACTGGGACTGCAAGGTTTAATTTGAATGGGAACGAAACCAGCAAGACCGATCCGACAAAGTGGGACAGTGATCCCACTAAACGGTCAAAGAATGCGGATATGGAATTAACACTGACCGCACAAGGCAGCACGAATTATCCGAAATCGTTGACCTTTAGTGATAGTGACTTGGCAAAGCTAAAGGTTTCGTCAGCACCGGTCAATGTTCTAGGCGGTTTTTCTGAAGAACTTAAGCCGTTGGATGCCGGCCGCGATTTTCATGCCGTTTTATCGGACGACAAACGAACGGTCAAGATTTATCTGACAGGCGGCTTTAAAAAGACAACTGGATATCAGATAGATTACACGGGCACGATTGATCGATCTTTAGACGATACTGGCAAAGTGCGCACTGCCGTTGTTCAAGGCCACCGTTACCTAACGGGTTCACAAACAAATGATGGTTATGCTTTTAGCAGCGCTGACATGCGTAATTCCGGGGTGGCGATCACCAAAACTGGAGATGTCACGAATAACTTCCGGGCACTTAACTGGAAAATTAATTGGAATTACAGCATGGATACCATGAAAGCTGGCGACACACTAACGGATCGCTTTGGTAAGCAAACCAGCGGGAAAGACGAGCATGACCAACCCAACATCGAGAAAGATGCCAATCAAACCCTAGACACAAAGTCACTGAAAGTCTTTCAAGTTACGTTTGATCATTTGGCAAACCCGATTATTTCCAAAGTTGACATCGCTCAGTACTTTAAGGTCACTGAAAAAGGCGACGGCGAGTTTACGCTAACGTATCTTGGCGGCGGTGATCTCCCGGAAAATGCTTCATTCCAGATTCAATATCAAACGAAACTGAAGAACACACCGAAAAATGGCGACAACTTAACCAATATTGTGAATGATCAGAAGAATCATTACGATCATGCGACCTACCCAGTTAGGTTGCCAAGCGGGATTACAAAAGTAGGCGGCAAGATTGATGCCTACAATGGTCAAATGACGTGGCGGATCAACGCCAACCGCGTTTTCCGGAACATGAAGAATGGGAAAATCTTCGACCTTTTCCCAGATGGGGTCGATAAGCTGGACAACGATCCAACAGCTGATAACATTAACACCATCTCCGGCGAAAGTGCCTCAGAAAATGTTGATGATGGCGCTAATGACGGTATTCTTGTCTACGCCCAGAATCCGGACGGCGAAAGAACGTTGCTGAAGTCGGGGACTGATTATGACATGAGCACTCAAGATGCCGACGTTCAATCAGCCGTGAAGCAGTATAACGAAAAAGATAAGACCAATCCGATTAATGCGAATGGTCAGGAAAAAGGCATTCGTGGTTTTGTCGTCACGCTTAAAGACAAGTATGCTGAAACTGATTCGCAAATTGTGATTTATACGCATACCAAACTGGATATGCTGAAGCTGGGTCAAGTTGGTCACGACCCAGACGCGCTGGCCAAAGCCCTAAATAACCGGGCCTTCTTCTTCTTTGATTTGCCACCAGGCGATGATGACGTTGCCAGCGGCGGGAGTAGCAATACCCCGACCCCAGAAGAAGGCGCCTTTAGCGGGGCGTTAAAGAATTCTTGGAGTGACGCACCAGATACCCAGTACTGGGGTGTCTTGGTTAACCAGCTTGGACTTTCATATGGTCACATGCATCTGACCGATATTTTGCCGCGGTTTGATGGGGTTAATTATGAGTTGATTCCTGATTCGATTAAATTCTATGAAGTCACGGGACCAGATGGAGTTGATCCGTCGAACAGTGGGGATCCAACCACTTCCAGAGATGTTAAAGAAATCAAGACGAGTCCATATTATGGAACCGGTGGTTGGTCATCGACAGCACTTAAGGCTGAGGATGCTGCTCAGCAAAGTCTGTTACCAACCAACACGCCAAATACATGGCTCAAAAACAATCCAAATTTAGCGCAACAATTGGATTTTGATTTTCCAAATATCGGTACGGGGCGCGTTTGGGTCGTTTTCAAGACGATGCGCGCCAATCAGTGGAACTATAACGATCCTAACTTCGCCAACAATGCCACTGTGACAGATACCGAACCGACCACGGCAATTCCGACTTTCAATCCGTCAGCTTCGAAGTCGGCACAAAGTTATTGGACGCCGATCAGTAAAACTGTCAGTGCTGACGCCAAGTTGAAAAATGTCTTGAATTGGCAGGTAAATCTGATCAATATCCAAGATAAATATCGGCCAATGGTGAATCCAATCATTGAGGATACCTTGGATCCAAGAGGTACTGGGGCGGAAATCAATGCCACCAGTTTTGTCGTGAAATTGAAGGTTGGCATTGCCGATCCGATTACGTTAAAAGAAGGGGATGATTATACCCTTGCCTTAGATGGCAATAAATTTACGATTACCTTTAAGCGAACTTTTGGGAATCTGACGCAAGAGACCAATAGCCCACTTAATAATTACCAAGTAAGCGTCGACTATGCCACCAGTAGCAAGAACTCAGGATGGGCATACAATTCGAGTAGCGTTGAATGGGATGGCAGCCAAACGACTCAAAAGCCAAGTGATGGTGTCCCTCCTGATGCGCGAATTGCAAACGCAAATGGGTATTTGCCTTATTGGGGTTCAGGTATCAGCGGCGAGACCCTCACGCAATTAGCCAACTTAGTGGTTGAAAAGAAGGATAGCGTCAGTGGCACGCCAATTCCGGGCGTTAAGTTCCGCTTAAGTGACGGCACCCATACATTTGAAGCCACCACAAAACTTGATGCGGCCACGAATAAGGCACTGGCAACCTTCCAAGGACTGCCAATAGGGATTGACTATACGTTGACGGAACTCAGTACGCCAGCTGGGTATAAGCCATTGGCACCACAGACCATTCGTTTGAACGCAACTTCCGACACAGGCACGGCGATTCAAACGGAAGCGGTTGAAAACGAGCCTTATCAGATCACGCTGTCGAAGTATGACAACCGCGCTAAGGGCCAATCAGAAACAGATAACAAACACTATCTGCTTCCCGGCGCCACTTATGACTTAGTGGATACCGATACGCAGAAAACATTGAAGTCGGGCATGAAGACCAATGCTGACGGCAAAATCACCATCGGAACGGCTAGCAGCTTTTCAGGTCAGTATGCTGACGACAAGTTCACTCCTGACTTGAAAGATGGCGAATACGTTCTTGAAGACTTGAAGCCAGGCAATTACAAGTTGGTTGAGACCCAAGCCCCAGATCATTATCGCGGGGATGCACATGATCAGGCAACAATTACCAGCGGGCCTGACAAACAAGTTTGGGAAGATAGTCTGAAAGCCGGCAGTGTGGCGGCAATCATTTCTAACAAGGCACCGTCCGCTACAGTGACGGCGTATAACCAGAAGAAACCTGGTCAACTGGACATCAAGAAGCAGGCAGAAACGATCACTGACGACAAGTTCCCTGATCGCCAGCCAATGACCGGCGCCGAATTTAAGCTTTATCGTTACGGCGATGACGGCAAGGTTGAGCAAAGCAAATCTTGGGACGCAACGATCATTAGCCAAGATGGTACCTTTATCTTCGATTCACCTGATTTGTATGAAGGTAAGTATCAGTTAGTCGAAACCACAGCGCCTGAAGGTTATGTCATCCCCGATGACCTGGCCAAAGGCGTCGATGTGAATATCACTGGTGACGAAACACTGAAGTTCCCGACCATCACGGAACCAGTGTATCGCCGTGCACTGCAGGTCACTAAAACCGATGGCAACTTTGGCAATCCAATTGCAGGTATCACGTACGCACTGTATCAAAATGATGGTACTGAGATCGCCAAGGATTTAGTCACGGATGAAAATGGTGAGGTCAACTTGCCATTTAATTTACCAGCAGGCAAGTATTATATTCAGGAAACGAAGAGCTTACCGCCATATCGGCCAAACAGCGACAAGCATCCGTTTGAAGTGAAACAGACAGATCAAACTCAGACGGCAGGCGATTTGGCAACCGAGAATAAAGAGCATCCGATTAAAGTCAACGTGACTAATTATCAAGTCAAAACCCTGAATGTCAAAAAGGTTGATCGCACGTACACAGCACATGTGTTGCCAGGTGCCGTCTTCCGGCTGACGAATAGTGCTGGTTACAGCCGCGACGTGACGACAGATGAAAACGGGATTGCTTCATTTGGCGATTTGTTGCTGGGCAGTTACTCGCTGACTGAAATCAAGGCACCGGCTGGGTATCGGCTGGACAACACGGTGTATCCAATTGCGTTGTCATCTGCCGAAACGCCGACAGCGATTACGGTTAATAAGGAGATTGCTGACGATCCTTATCAGGTTAATCTGACGAAATACGATAATCGCGTCAAGAAGGATGATCCGGCGAGTCAAAAGAAGTATCTGTTACCAAACGCAGTATACAAACTTGTCGACGTGGCGGCCAACAAGACCTTAAAGGCCGACATGAAGACCAATGCTGATGGCCAACTGACCTTTGGCGCGGCAAGCAGTTTTGATTCACCGCTCAAGGATGGCGAATACGCAATCGAAGGGTTGAAGCCGGATACCTCATATCGCCTAGTCGAAACGGAAGCTCCTGAACATTATGAAGGGGATGCTGCTGACCAAGCCAACGCGACAAGCGGCACCCAGAAACAGGCGTGGAAAGACAGCTTAGCGGCTGGCAGTGTTGATTTCACTATCAAGACTGATCAGACGCAAGTGAAGCTGACCGCAACGAACCAAAAGAAACCGGGTCAGCTGGATCTTAAGAAACAAGCTGAAACCATCAAGGATGATCACTTCCCTGATCGTCAACCAATGACTGGCGCTGAATTTAAGCTTTATCGTTATGACGAAGCTGGCAAAGTTGATCGCAGCCGGTCATGGGACGCTACCATCATTAACAATGACGGCACCGTCTCCTTTAAGGATTCAGATTTATATGAAGGCAAGTACCAGTTGGTTGAAACGAAAGCTCCTGATGGCTATGTCATTCCAGATGAACTGGCCAAGGGCGTTGACGTTGATATCACTGGCGATCAAACCTTAACGCTGCCAACCATCACCGAACCGGTTTACCGCCGGACGGTAAGTGTGGCGAAGACCGATGGTAACTTTGGTAATCCAATTGCTGGCATTACGTACGCGTTGTATCGCGAAGACGGCACTGAGTTAGCCAAGGATTTGGTGACAGACAAAAATGGCCAAGTCAATGTCCCGTTTAGTCTGCCAGTTGGTCATTATTATATTCAGGAAACGAAGACCTTGCCGCCATATCGGCCAAATACGGACAAACATGCTTTTGAAGTCAAGCAGACTGATCAAACGCAAACGGCCAGCAGTTTAGCAACTGAAAATAAGCAACAACCCATTCGAGTCAACGTCACCAACTATCAAGTCAAAACTCTGAATGTCAAAAAGGTTGATCGCACTTTCGCGGCTCATGTGCTGCCGGGTGCCGTTTTCCGGCTGACCAACAGTGCTGGCTACAGTCGTGACATCACCACTGACGAAAACGGGCTGGCCTCATTTGGCGATCTCTTACTCGGCAGCTATTCGCTGACAGAAGTGAAGGCGCCAGCTGGGTATCGGTTGGACAAGACCGTTCATGCGATCACCTTATCCTCAGCGATCACGCCGACCCCAATCACCATCGACAAGCAAATTGCCGACGATCCTTATCAAGTCACCTTAACTAAGTACGATAACCGGGTTAAGAAGACCGATGATGCGGCAACACGCAAGCAGTATCTGTTGCCGGGAGCGACGTATAAGCTTGTGGATGCCGTAACCAACAAAACGTTGAAGGCCGACATGAAGACCAACACTGATGGGCAATTGACCTTTGGCGCAGCAAGCAGCTTTGACACCTCACTCAAGGATGGCGAATACGCGATCGAAGGGTTGAAACCGGACAATTCATATCGCCTAGTCGAAACCCAAGCCCCTGAGCATTATGAAGGGGATGCTGCTGATCAAGCTAACGCGACAAGCGGTGTCCAGAAGCAACGATGGGAAGATAGTTTGGCCGCTGGTAGTGTCGATTTCACCATCAAGACTGATCAAACCCAGCTGAAGCTGACCGCAACTAACCAGAAGAAGGCTGGCCAAATCATTGTAACGAAGAAGGCGGACACCACAACCGATGATCGCTTCCCGGGCAAAATGACCATGATTGGCGCCCAATTTGCGATGTATCGTTATCGCGAAGACGGCACGGTTGATCACAGTCACGCATGGACAACAACGATCACCAACCAGAATGGCATTGTGACCTTCAATGATCATGATCTTTATGAAGGTAAGTATTTGCTGGTTGAAACGCAGGCACCACGCGGCTACGTTATCCCAGATGATCTGGCCAAGGGGATTGAGGTGAACGTCAAGGGCGACCAAAAAGTTGCTCTTGATCCGATTATCGAACCCGAATTTAGACGCGCCATTCAGCTGCAAAAGACGGATGGTAATTTTGGCAATCATTTGGCCGGCATTACCTTTGACTTATATGGTAGCAATGGCAATGTTCTTGCCAAGGATCTTGTCACGGATGAAGTCGGGCAGATCAACCTGCCGTTTAACTTGCCAATCGGCGACTACTACTTTGAAGAAACCAAGACCTTGCCGAAATATGAACTGAATACCGATAAGATCGACTTTAAAGTAGAACAAACCGACCTGACGCAAACCGTGAGCGCGCTAGCAAGCCAGAATAAGCAGCAGCCGGTTACTGTACAGGTTGCCAACTATCAGATCAATTCACTCGTCATCAAGAAGGTGGATGCTGCTGATAGCAATCAAGTCTTAGCAGGTGCCATTTTCCGACTGACAAATGACAAAGGCTATAGCAAGGAGCTTATGACTGACGCCAATGGGCTGATCACCTTTGATAACCTGAAACTGGGTCGTTACTGGCTGACCGAGGTCAAAGCGCCGGCTGGGTACACGATTAATCCGGACTACGCAAAGCCGGTCGCAGTTGATATTAAGAGCGGTGATACAATCCGCATGACAATCGCCGACCAGCGCCATGTTCTGCCAAGTACAGAAGGCGGCAATAATGGTAACGATGTGCGCCATGACCAACCGTCACGCCGCTTACTCTTCGGCAGCTTTGGTGATCGAGATGCGATTACCCTTGTCCTTTTAGGCATCGTGATTCTCGTCATCGCCGGCAGCACCGTGATCCTGCGGCGGCGTAAGCGATCATAATCAATTGACACGAGCTGTTCGAGACTGAACGGCATCACGTTACAATAGTTCCGCGAGGTGAGTCTTCTAGCCGGAGACTTGCTTTGCGGAGCTATTTTGTTATGGTTAGGGGTATGGCGCGTTCGGGGCCAATTAAAGCGGTTGATAAACTGTGTTTATTGAAAAGGTAACAACTTAGTTACAACCGGTGAATCTGCTATTTGAGAACGGCTCACCACTTCTTTGATTGGAACTAAAGTCGGGGGGATGCTGATCTTAAAAGGTATGAATTCAAGAATAGAGCCATGAGAGCTGGCGGAGCGGCGAGGGGGCTCAGCCGTGATATTGTTCTTAAACGGGTGGTTTTCCCGTTTTAGAACAAGGCCAGACTTTGAAATCGTGCGGGCTTTGCGCGAGTTCAAAGCTGTGCCCACAGCTCTAGCTTCGCGGTCGCCAGCCCCCTCGCCGCGTAGCCAACTCGGACAATCGAGAACACGCGACTCAAATAGAACTAATACAAATATTTGAGTTTGTCGCGCGAGTCACCCCGCTCTTTCTTTTTCTCTTGACACTCAGCCGCAAAGGATAGTACACTATCAAAGGTGCTTTTTTCCAGTTTATTCGGGTTGCCCGGACGTGCTGACTGGGTTAAGAGCCGTTGCCGTTCGGTTGGCCATTTTTTTATCAGAAAAAATGAACCGCCTGGATGTGTGGACTTATAAAATGATGTAAATTAAGGAAGGAGAAGCTTAATGCCTACTATTAATCAATTAGTTCGCCAAGGTCGTAAATCAATTTCAACCAAGTCAGACTCTCCTGCGTTGAACTTCGGTTACAACAGCAAGAAGAAGAGCCTTACCAATAACCCAGCACCGCAAAAACGTGGGGTGGCAACTCGTGTCGGTACCATGACACCGAAGAAGCCAAACTCCGCATTGCGGAAATATGCCCGTGTTCGTCTGTCTAACTTAATTGAAGTGACAGCTTACATTCCGGGTATTGGCCATAACTTGCAAGAACATAGTGTTGTCTTGATCCGTGGCGGCCGTGTTAAGGACTTGCCAGGGGTTCGTTATCACATTGTTCGTGGTGCGCTTGATACGGCTGGTGTTGACGGCCGGATGCAGGGTCGCTCCAAGTACGGTGCAAAGCGCCCTAAGAAGAAGTAATTCACGATCAACATTAAAGATCGCTATTAAAAATTTTTAGATCCGCTATGTGCGGTATAGACAGAGCGTGAGCTGGCGCGGTAGAAACCGGAGCATAAGTGGGCTTAGGCGTGATGGTCGGTTTTTGACCATTGCGACCAAGGTCCTTATGTGCAGGTTTTTGCGTCAGCGAGCGCGTTTAAGAGGAGGCAAAGTGCATGCCACGTAAAGGCAGTGTCGCAAAACGTGATGTTTTACCTGATCCAGTTTACAATTCAAAGCTGGTAACTCGCTTGATCAACCACTTAATGATTGATGGTAAGCGCGGGAAGGCATCAACTATTTTATATGATGCATTTGATATGATTAAGAAACAAACCGGGAACGAACCATTGGACGTTTTTGAAGAAGCAATGAAAAACGTTATGCCGGTCTTGGAAGTTAAAGCTCGCCGTATCGGTGGTTCTAACTACCAAGTGCCGATCGAAGTTCGTCCGGATCGTCGGACCACCTTGGGCCTACGGTGGATCGTTCAGTATTCCCGTCAACGCGGTGAACATACGATGGACGAACGCTTGGCTAAAGAAATCATGGACGCCGCTAACAACACCGGTGCCGCAGTGAAGAAGCGTGAAGATACCCACAAGATGGCAGATGCCAACCGGGCATTTGCACATTATCGTTGGTAAGATGATTTGGCTATTATATCCGCGGCTTGGTATATAGTAGCCATTCTTTGTATAAAGCCAGTTGAAACAAGAGAGGAGCAATACGCCACATGGCCAACAAACGTGAATTTCCGTTAGACCGTACCCGTAATATCGGGATCATGGCTCACATCGATGCCGGTAAAACGACCACGACTGAACGGATTTTGTATTATACCGGTAAAATTCATAAAATCGGTGAAACTCATGAAGGAGCTTCACAGATGGACTGGATGCCACAGGAACAGGAACGTGGGATCACCATCACCAGTGCTGCTACTACGGCTTTCTGGAAGGATCACCGGGTCAATATCATTGACACCCCAGGACACGTGGACTTCACGATTGAAGTTGAACGTTCCCTGCGTGTGCTGGATGGTGCGATCACCGTTTTGGATGCCCAATCCGGTGTTGAGCCGCAGACCGAAAACGTTTGGCGTCAAGCAACGACATACGGCGTTCCGCGGTTGGTTTTCGTCAACAAAATGGATAAGATCGGTGCCGACTTCGATTATTCGATGACGACATTGCATGATCGGCTTCAGGCTAACGCTCACGCCGTTCAGATGCCGATCGGTGCCGAAGATAAGTTCGAAGGGGTCATTGACCTGATCGAAATGAAGGCCGATTTGTATGACGAAGATGAATTGGGTACCAAGTGGGACACTGTAGATGTTCCGGATGACTACAAGGAAGCTGCTCAAAAAGCGCATAACGACTTGATCGAAGCCGTTGCTGACGTTGACGACGGCATCATGGACAAGTACCTTGAAGGTGAAGAGATTTCCAATGCTGAATTGAAGGCTGCGATCCGTAAAGCAACCATCAACTTGGAATTCTACCCAGTTTTGGCTGGTTCTGCCTTCAAGAACAAGGGTGTTCAGATGTTGTTGGATGCTGTGATTGATTACTTGCCATCACCACTTGATGTTCGGCCATATCATGCGACCGATCCTGACACTGGCGATGCAGTTGAATTGACCGCTGGCGACGACAAGCCGTTTGCTGCCTTGGCCTTCAAGGTTGCGACTGACCCGTTCGTTGGCCGTCTAACCTACATCCGGGTTTATAGTGGGACGCTTGAAGCCGGTTCTTACGTGCTGAACGCAACTAAAGATAACCGCGAACGTGTTGGTCGTCTGTTGCAAATGCACAGTAATCACCGTGAAGAAATCCCTGAAGTTTTCTCTGGTGATATCGCGGCTGCTATCGGTCTCAAGAACACCACTACTGGTGATTCCTTGACTGATGTTGACCACCCGCTGATTCTTGAATCTCTGGATGTGCCTGATCCGGTTATCCAAGTTTCCATCGAACCTGACTCTAAAGAAGACCAAGATAAGCTGGATGTCGGCTTACAAAAGCTTTCTGAAGAAGATCCAACATTCAAAGCTGAAACCAACCCTGAAACTGGCGAAACATTAATCGCTGGCATGGGCGAATTACATTTGGACATCATGGTTGATCGTCTGAAGCGTGAATTCAAGGTTGCTGCTAAGGTTGGTGAACCACAAGTTGCTTATCGCGAAACCTTCACTAAAGAAACTTCCGCGCAAGGTAAGTTCGTTCGTCAGTCTGGTGGTAAAGGTCAGTATGGTGATGTTTGGATTGAATTCAGTCCAAACGAAGAAGGCAAAGGCTTTGAATTTGAAAATGCCATTGTCGGTGGTGTTGTTCCTCGTGAATACATCCCAGCTGTTGAGCAAGGTCTGAAGGAAGCCATGGCCAATGGTGTCCTCGCCGGTTATCCATTAATCGACGTTAAGGCTAAGCTTTATGATGGTTCTTACCATGAAGTCGATTCTTCTGAAGCTGCCTTCAAAGTGGCTGCTTCTATGGCGTTGAAGAATGCCTCGAAGAGTGCTGGCGCGGTTATCCTTGAACCGATCATGCACGTTGAAGTGGTTGCCCCTGAAGAATATCTTGGCGATGTTATGGGACAAATCACGGCTCGTCGTGGTCGCGTTGAAGGGATGGAAGCCCGCGGGAATGCCCAATTGGTTAACTCCATGGTGCCGCTTGCCGAAATGTTCGGTTATGCAACCACCTTGCGTAGTGCTACCCAAGGCCGTGGTACGTTTACCATGACCTTTGACCACTACGAAGCTGTTCCAAAGAGCATTCAAGCAGAAATCATCAAGAAAAATGGCGGCGGCGTCGCAACCAAAGACTAGTCTTTGATTGTTACCAGCTGCATGAACGACGATGCCTTTTAGGCATCGTCGTTTTTTTCTAAAAGTGTGCCAGAAGTCAAAATCCGGAAATAAGCATGAAAATCGTGAACCTGATTGCTGGGCTTGGGAAAAGATTATAGTATACTGATGTTATTCTATAAGCGTTAGGGGGCGAAGCAGCGTGTCGAGTCAGGAGCGTATTACGACCATTTTATTGCGCTTGCTGCGAGGCGATCAACTCAATAAGCAAGCGCTCATGACGGAATTCAATAAGGATGAATCATCGATTCGCCGCGATATTAGCGTCATCAAACGTGCCTTTGACGATGTGTTCAGTGAACCGGCACCATTTGTCGCAGAAAATGCTGGTGACTATCGGCTTAAGCCCGACTTGCACGCCACTGGCCGCAGTTTGGACGACGGGCAACTGTTGGCGATTACCTTGATACTGACGGCTAGCCGTGGCTTGTCGTCCGTAGAAATGAAGCAACTAATGGCACAATTATTACCAGCCGGACCCGAGCACAAAGGATTGGATCGGCTTACCAAAAATCCAGTTTTTGAGTATCGTGGTGTCCCCAAAATATCATTGACTAATCGGTTGGCCCGATTGAGCCAAGCTATCGTTAATCACGAACTGATCAGCTTTGATCACGTGTATCACGGCGAAATGCGGCACTTTGACCGGCGACTGCCAACCGGCTTGTTTTTTGGCGATCTCTTCTTCTATCTTATTGTTGATGGCAGCGATGAACAGGCGGATGATGATCCAGACGAGGGCAAATTCGTCCGATTTCGGCTCGACTATATGCGCAATATTACCTATCATCGTCAGCAGCCAACCCATGATCATGATGAGCGATTCCGCGGGGGACGCTTACAGAATCACACGTGGTATCCGTATCTAGGCAAACCGATCAATTTGGAAATTCTCTACAGTTATGATCCGCAGTTTGTCCTTGATCGTTTTCCTGAGGCCATTGTTGATTGGAAAAATGTCCGTGATCGTCCGTTTATTAAGAATCCATACGCAAGAAAGGTTTATCACATTACGATTCCGGTTAACGATGGTTTTGGCATCCGGATGTGGCTCCAAGGGCAAGGGGATCTCGTAAAAGTCCTGGCTCCCAAACATATTCGTGATTATGTGGTTTGGGTCTTGCGTAAAAGTTTGAAGAATTATCAAAACGAAGATGATACTGGCAAGTATTTATAGCAGTTGTGCAGCCGGGTTTGCGAATGAATGCAGACTCGGTTTTTTGCTGAGTGCGAACCAACCCGATTTCTGGGAAGGCAAGCGCATGATGACGGCGTGATGTGAACACATATTCTCATATGCCTTATTATAGGAGATCGACATCATTAAACGGGTAAAGGTGGCCAAAGTTGACTGCCGACAAAAAGGCAGAATTTTTTGGCAATGCTTGATAATTGCATAAGGAAAAGGTACGGTGAATATGTAAATAATAATCATTCTAAAAATGGAGGTAATATCATGAGCTATATTGGCCAACATTTACCGGCGTTTAAGTTGAACGCCTATCAACAAGGCGATTTCCATGAAGTCAGTGATACTGATCTTAAGGGCAAGTGGGCAGTGATTTGTTTCTACCCTGCGGATTTTTCTTTCGTTTGCCCGACAGAACTTGGCGACTTGCAAGATCACTATGAGCGGTTCCAAGCTGTTGGAGCTGAAGTCTATTCTGCTTCTGAGGATACCGAGTTTGTACATATGGCATGGGCCGAGGCGAGTCCCACCATTAAGAAGATTCAATACCCAATGCTTGCCGATCCTGCAGGTAAATTGGCAACGGCGTTGGATGTTCGTGACGAAGCTAGCGGTCAAGCCTTCCGTGGGACTTTTATCATTGATCCCGATGGTGTGATTCAGGCCTATGCCGTCAATAACTTTGGCATTGGCCGTAATGCCGATGAGATTCTACGGACTTTGCAAGCGGCACAATTCGTTGCTGCTCACGGCGATCAGGTTTGCCCAGCTAACTGGCAACCGGGCGCTAAGACACTGACACCAGGGGCAGACTTGGTTGGCAAGATTTAAAACGGTGCTTTGATCAGCTAACAGTCAATATATCAGCGCTTGGCTAATCAGCGACGCACGCAAAAAAGGAACCGCAATGATTTTCGCTGCGGTTCCTTTTTGTGTGTATAAATTAATATAGAAGAAACGAGAAAAAACAAAGTTAAAAGTGTTGGTCAATATCAACGTTTTTACCATCCTGCGACTGTTTGAAATCGCCACTGACAAACGAAAACACCGTGAGTACACCGGCTAATACCAAAATGGCCAAGGTTAAAAGCAGGGTTTCAGTCCCGCGGTCATGCAGCACGAGCAGTTGGCGTAAGATGGCGGTCATTGAAATTAAAATAAGGTAGCGGATAGGAATGTGATGACCTTCCTCAATGTAGCGAACCAGCATGATCACAAATTCAAAGAGCATGAAGAAGCTGGCAACTTCCTGAATGACTTTGCCAAACAAAGCAGTCGAAAGTGGTTGAAGGATCAGACTACCGATATCGAGAATGTAGCGTAGCATAAAAATTACCACGACAATGGCTAAAAAACCGAGTAGAATATCTAAAGTTGAGTTGACGAGCTTTTTGTAATGGTCAAATTTCATCAACTGCCTCCCTTCTTTCTATGGTTATTCAAAAGTTAAGGCTTTAATTTGAATTTAGCACAAGCAGCTGTTCAAAGGAATAAGTTTGCTTCTAACATATTTTTTGTAAACCGAAAGAAAACCTTGTAATGGCGGGGGAGATTTTGTATACTATCAAGAGTGCTGTTTCTCAAAGGGGACAACTATGCACTTGGTTCCAAAGGTGAACCAGAGTAGCGCGGATGTGAGAGGTTGCGACACGCCCGGCCGCTTTGCCACGGCAGCGTGTTGGTAATTTTCACGGAGCTAGTCTACTAACTGATAATAGACGAAGGAGGTCACACAATGGCAAAACAAAAGATTCGGATCCGGCTTAAGGCTTATGAACACCGGATTCTCGATCAATCCGCAGACAAGATCGTGGAAACTGCAAAGCGCACAGGCGCAACAATTTCAGGCCCGATCCCTCTGCCAACGGAACGTACACTTTACACGGTTCTACGTTCCCCGCATAAGTACAAGGATTCACGTGAACAATTCGAAATGCGGACGCATAAACGTCTGATCGATATTGTTAACCCAACACCGAAGACAGTTGATGCTTTGATGAAGCTCGACTTGCCAAGCGGCGTCGATATCGAAATTAAATTATAATTCTTAGAAAATAGGAGGTGTACCCATGGCACGTAAAGGAATCTTAGGCAAAAAAGTTGGCATGACGCAGGTCTTCACCGATAACGGCGAACTCGTACCCGTTACTGTTGTCGACGTAACTCCAAACGTTGTAATGCAGGTCAAGACCGTTGAATCTGACGGTTACGAAGCAGTACAGCTGGGCTACGGCGATATGCGTGAAGTCTTGACGAATAAGCCAAGCGTCGGTCACGCCAAAAAGGCAGACACGACCCCTAAGCGCTTCGTTCGCGAAATCCGCGATGTAGCGCTTAGTGATTATGAAATCGGCAGTGAAGTTAAGGCTGACGAATTCGCAGCAGGCGACATTGTGGACGTCACTGGTACTTCCAAGGGTCACGGTTATCAAGGTAACATTAAGAAGGATGGCCAATCCCGCGGTCCTATGGCGCACGGTTCTCGTTACCATCGTCGTCCAGGTTCACTTGGGGCCATCATTAACAAGGTCTTCAAGGGCAAGAAATTACCTGGTCGGATGGGTAACCACACCCGCACCATGCAAAACCTGCAAGTCGTTGCCGCTGACACAGAGCACAATGTTCTGTTGATCAAAGGTAATGTCCCAGGGGCAAACAAGTCCTTTGTTACGATCCGTTCTGCTGTTAAAGCAGCTAAATAATACGAAGGGAGGACAATAACTAATGGCTAACGTTACTTTATATAAGCAAGATGGCTCAGAAAACGGCAAAGTTGAACTCAACGATGCCATCTGGGCAGTCGAACCAAATGAAAACGTCGTGTTTGACGCAGTCGTGATGCAGCGCGCTTCCCTTCGTCAAGGTACTCACGCCGTTAAAAACCGTTCTGCTGTTTCTGGCGGCGGTCGCAAGCCTTGGCGCCAAAAGGGTACTGGTCGTGCCCGCCAAGGTTCAATCCGCAGCCCGCAATGGCGTGGCGGTGGGATCGTCTTCGGACCGACCCCACGCAGCTATGCATACAAGCTGCCAAAGAAGGTTCGTCGTTTGGCAATCAAATCCGTACTTTCACAGAAGGTTCTCGATAGCGACTTGGTCGTTGTTGACGGTTTGAACTTCGATGCACCTAAGACAAAAGCTTTTGCAACTGTCTTGGATGGCTTGAAGGTTAGCGACAAGGCACTGGTTGTGTTGGAAGACGGCAATGAAGTTGCTGCCAAAGCCGCACGTAACCTGCCGAACGTGAAAGTTGTTCCTGCAGAGGGTATCAACGTTTTGGACGTTGTTGACTACAAGAAATTAATCTTGACCCAATCTGCGCTCCAAAAGATTGAGGAGGTGCTTGCATAATGGAAGCACGCGATATCATTTTACGTCCGATCGTCACCGAGCAATCGATGGCTGAAATGGATAACCGTAAATACACATTCGAAGTTGCACTGCATGCAACCAAGCCGCAAGTTCGCAAGGCTGTTGAAGAAATCTTCGGTGTGAAGGTTGTCAACGTCAACATCGCGAACGTTCGCGGTAAGAAGAAGCGTCAAGGCCGTTACGAAGGCATGACGCGTCGTCGTCGCAAGGCATTGATTGCCTTGAGCGCCGATTCCAAAGAAATCAAGATCTTCGCTGACGAAGATAACGATAAAAAGTAACAAAAATCCGTTATAGGAGGTAAAACACGTGGCGATTATTAAGTACAAACCAACAAGCAACGGCCGGCGCAACATGTCCGGGTCTGATTTTGCTGAAATCACCAAGACAAAGCCTGAAAAGACTTTGCTGGTCAGCCAAAGTCATACTGCAGGACGTAATGCCCATGGTCACATCACCGTGCGTCATCGTGGCGGCGGTCACAAGCAATTCTACCGTGTGATCGACTTCAAACGTAATAAGGATGGCATGGCTGCAACAGTTAAAGCAATCGAATACGATCCAAATCGGACCGCAAACATTGCACTGCTGCATTATGAAGATGGGGTTAAGTCTTACATCTTGGCACCTAAGGGTCTCAAGGTTGGCGACAAGGTTTATTCTGGTGAAGATGTCGATATCAAAGTCGGCAACTCATTGCAATTGAAGAATATTCCAGCCGGGACAACTATCCATAACATCGAACTGAAGCCAGGTAAGGGCGCGCAATTAGCACGTTCAGCTGGTGTTTCGGCCCAATTGTTGGGTAAAGACAATGATAAGTACGTTACCGTTAAGTTAGCTTCAGGCGAAGTTCGTCTGATTTTGGCTGAAAACCGTGCCACAATTGGTGCCGTTGGTAACGAGCAACATGAGCTGATCAGTATTGGTAAAGCTGGCCGCAAACGCTGGTTGGGCTTCCGTCCGACAGTTCGTGGGTCAGTTATGAACCCTAACGATCACCCGCATGGTGGTGGTGAAGGTAAAGCACCAATTGGCCATCCATCTCCAATGTCACCATGGGGCAAGAAGACCTTGGGTAAGAAGACCCGGGATCACAAGGCTAAGTCTGAGAAATTCATCGTTCGTCACCGCAGAGCGAAGTAAACACATTGAAGTGTTACATCGATTAAAGGAGGTCACAAAATGGGTCGCAGTCTTAAAAAAGGACCTTTTGCCGACGCTCATCTCCTGAAGAAGATTGAAGCGCAGGCAGATAACGACAAGAAGACCGTTATTCGTACATGGTCCCGTCGTTCCACCATTTTTCCAAGTTTCATTGGCTACACCATCGCCGTATATGATGGTCGTAAGCATGTCCCAGTTTTCGTGAGTGAAGACATGGTTGGTCACAAGTTGGGCGAATTCGTTCCTACGCGTACCTTCCGCGGTCATAACACCGACGACAAGAAGACAACAGCACGCTAGAAAGGAGCACAACATTCATGGCTGATCAAATTACGTCTGCAACGGCAACGGCCAAGACAGTTCGGATTGCTGCTCGCAAAGCGCGCCTGGTAATCGACTTGATTCGCGGTCGCGATGTTGCTGAAGCATTGGCAATCTTAGAATTCACCCCTCGATCCGGTTCACCGATCATCGAGAAGGTACTCAAGTCTGCCATCGCTAATGCAGAACATAACTATGACTTAGATGCACAAAACCTTTATGTAAGCAAGGCTTACGTCAACGAAGGCCCGACCCTCAAGCGGTTCCGTCCTCGTGCCAAGGGGAGCGCATCACCAATCAACAAACGGACAAGCCACGTTACCGTGGTTGTATCCGAAAAAGAAGCATAAGGAGGGATAACGCGTGGGTCAAAAGATTAATCCAACCGGTTTCCGTGTCGGTGTCATCCGTGACTGGGATGCCAAATGGTATGCAGACAAAGACTTTGCAGCCTTTCTGCATGAAGACATTGAAATCCGAAACTTCATTAACAAGAAGCTGCAAGATGCTTCCGTATCACGTATCGAAATCGAACGTGCCGCAAAGCGCGTCAACATTTCCATTCATACTGCTAAGCCGGGTATGGTTATCGGTAAAGGCGGTTCTGAAGTTGAAAACTTGCGTAAGCAGCTGAACAAGCTGACTGGCCGTCAAGTTCACATCAACATCGTGGAAATTAAGAAACCTGATCTGGATGCCAAGCTTGTTGGCGAAAACATCGCCCGTCAGCTTGAACAACGGATCGCTTTCCGTCGTGCAATGCGTCAAGCAATGCAACGGACCATGCGAGCAGGTGCCAAGGGAATCAAAACCCAAGCTTCCGGTCGTTTGAATGGTGCGGATATTGCACGTCGCGAACATTACAATGAAGGCTTAGTACCATTGCACACCTTGCGTGCCGATATCGACTACGCATGGGAAGAAGCCGCAACAACTTATGGCCGTATTGGGATCAAAACCTGGATCAATCGTGGTGAGATTTTACCTGAAAAGCCAAAGCAAAATAGTGTGAAAGGAGGGAAATAATCAATGTTAGTACCTAAGCGTGTAAAGCATCGTCGCGAATTCCGTGGGAAGATGCGCGGTGCAGCTAAAGGCGGCCGTAACGTCGACTTCGGTGAATATGGTTTGGAAGCATTGGAATCCCACTGGATCACCAACCGTCAGATCGAAGCTGCTCGTGTCGCAATGACCCGTTATATGAAGCGTGGTGGGAAAGTATGGATCCGCATTTTCCCTCATAAGTCCTACACCAGTAAAGGTGTTGGCGTCCGGATGGGTAATGGTAAAGGTGCACCAACTGGATGGGTTGCTGTCGTTAAACGTGAAAAGATCATGTTTGAAGTCGGTGGCGTTTCCGAAGCAGTCGCAAAGGAAGCTTTGCGTTTGGCATCCAACAAACTCCCGATCCGTACCAAGATCGTTTCACGCGAGGAAGTAGGTGGGCAATCAAATGAAGGCTAAAGAAATTACTGCATTAACCACTGCTGAGATGCTCGACAAAGAGAAGCAATATAAAGAAGAGCTGTTCAACTTGCGCTTCCAACAGGCGACTGGCCAATTGGAAAACACCGCTCGCTTGAGTCAGGTTCGGAAAAACATTGCACGGATCAAAACGGTCCTTCGGCAACAGGCACTCAATAAATAATCGGAAAGGAGACATTTACCTTGGCAGAACGTAATTCTCGTAAGGTTTATCAAGGCCGCGTGGTCTCAGATAAAATGGACAAGACGATCACCGTGGAAGTCAGCACGGTCAAGATGCACCCTGTTTACGGCAAGCGTATGAAGTACTCCAAGAAGTATTACGTGCATGATGAAGACAATACCGCTAAAACTGGCGATATCGTGCGGATCGCAGAAACACGTCCTTTATCACGCAATAAGCGTTTCCGTTTATTGAACATTGTCGAAAAGGCAGTCATCATCTAATCAATTTTTCGGATGAAAGGAGGACCATTCCGTGATACAACAAGAAAGTCGCCTTAAAGTGGCGGATAATTCCGGCGCGCGCGAAATCCTGGTGATTAAAGTACTTGGCGGTTCATACCGTAAGACTGGTAACATCGGTGATGTCGTTGTCGCAACTGTAAAACAAGCAACACCAGGTGGCGTTGTCAAGAAGGCTGACGTTGTCAAGGCTGTCATTGTACGGACCAAGTCTGGCGCCCGTCGCGCTGACGGTTCTTACATTAAGTTCGATGAGAACGCAGCAGTTATCATTAACGCCGACAAGAGCCCTCGTGGGACTCGTATCTTTGGACCTGTGGCACGTGAACTGCGTGACGGCGATTTCATGAAGATCGTCTCCTTAGCGCCCGAAGTACTTTAATCATTCTGACCAAATAGGAGGTGCGATACATGAAGTTCAAAACTGGTGACAAAGTGCGGGTCATGCGCGGCAAAGATGCCGGCAAAGAAGGCCAGATCACTAAAGTCTTGAAGGACGCTGATAAAGTTGTCGTTGAAGGCATTAACATGATCAAGAAGCACCAAAAGCCTAACAATGCTAATCCGCAAGGCGGTATTATCGATAAGGAAGCACCTATTCACGTGTCCAATGTGATGCTTCTTGATCCAGATACCAATAAGCCGACACGGATCGGTTCTGAAGTTAAAGATGGCAACAAAGTGCGGATTGCTAAGAAGTCTGGCACCGCAATCGATAAATAATAGGGAAGGAGGACAAACTTTTTCATGGAGAATCGTCTTGAAGAACGTTATAGCAAAGAAATCGCTCCTGCATTGGTAAGCAAGTTTAACTACAAGAGCACCATGCAGGCACCGAAGATCGAAAAGATCGTTTTGAACATGGGTGTTGGTGATGCGACTCAGAACGCCAAATTGCTGGATGAAGCAGTTGACGAACTGACCCTGATCTCTGGTCAACATCCACTGATCACCAAGGCTAAGAAGAGTATCGCTGGCTTCCGTCTGCGTGAAGGCATGCCAATCGGCGCAAAGGTTACCCTGCGCGGCGAACGCATGTATGATTTCTTGGATAAGCTGATCAATGTCTCCCTGCCGCGTGTGCGTGACTTCCATGGTATTTCCCCCAAGTCCTTCGATGGTCGCGGGAACTATACCTTGGGTGTTAAAGAACAACTGATCTTCCCAGAAATCGATTACGATAAGGTTAATCGTGTTCGTGGGTTGGATGTTGTCATCGTTACAACGGCAAATACTGATGAAGAAGCTCTCGAATTGCTGACGCAAGTCGGGATGCCATTCGCCAAATAAGGGAGGTCCGCTACTTGGCTAAGAAGTCAATGATCGCTAAGAACAATCGGCCTGCAAAATTTGCAGTCCAGGAATATACGCGGTGCCAACGTTGTGGCCGTCCACATTCCGTTTATCGTAAATTCAAACTCTGCCGGATTTGCCTTCGTGAGTTAGCACATGCCGGCCAAATTCCAGGCATGCGCAAAGCTAGCTGGTAATCACTAGACAAAGGAGGTTAAATCAATGGTCTTGACCGATCCAATCGCAGATTACTTGACCCGGATCCGTAACGCCAACATGGTGCGTCACGAATCCTTGGTCGTACCTGCATCTAAGATGAAAAAAGACATTTCTGAGATTCTGAAACGTGAAGGGTTCATCCGTGACTATGAAGTTATTGATGATGACAAGCAAGGCGTTATCCGCATTTTCTTGAAGTATGGTAAGAATAATGAACGGGTTATCTCTGGCTTGAAGCGGATTTCCAAACCGGGTCTGCGCTCATACGTTAAAAGTGATGCTGTTCCTAAGGTCTTAAACGGCTTAGGGATTGCTATCATCTCAACTTCCGAAGGTGTTATCACCGACAAGGAAGCTCGTGCCAAGAACGTCGGCGGCGAAGTACTCGCCTACGTTTGGTAATTCAATATATCAAAAAGGAGGTGCCGATAAGTGAGTCGTATTGGTTATAAAGTCATTAAAGTCCCAGCCGGTGTCACCATCACAAAAGATGGCGACAACATTACGGTTAAGGGCCCGAAAGGCGAATTGACCCGTCATTTTGCCCCGGAAATCGAAATGCACCAGGAAGGCGACGAGATCAACTTCACGCGTCCTGATGATTCCTACAAGGCTGTCCACGGAACAATGCGGGCCAACTTGAACAACATGGTCGTCGGGGTTACCGAAGGTTACAAGAAAGAAATGAAGTTGGTCGGTGTCGGCTATCGTGCACAAAAACAAGGCGAAAAGCTTGTTTTGAACGTTGGCTATTCCCATCCAGTTGAAATGACCGCGCCTAAGGGTGTCACTGTTGAAGTTCCAAGCACCACTCAGATCATCATCAGCGGGATCTCGAAACAGGTTGTTGGCCAGTTTGCAGCCGTTGTTCGTTCCGTCCGTGCACCTGAACCTTATAAGGGTAAGGGGATTCGTTACGTTGACGAACATGTCCGTCGTAAGGAAGGTAAGACTGGTAAGTAGTCTTAACCTTCAACAAATTTAACAAGAGGTGAACATTGTGATTTCTAAGCCAGATAAGAACAAGACTCGGCAACGGCGTCACGCCCGCGTACGAGGCAAGATTTCTGGTACGAGCGAGCGCCCACGCTTGAACATTTTCCGTTCGAATAAAAACATCTACGCACAATTAATTGATGACGTAGCGGGTGTGACGCTAGCAAGTGCCTCCACTCTTGATAAGGACATTAAAGATCCTGAAAACAAGACTGCTGCTTCTGCACAAGTTGGCGCGTTGATCGCCAAGCGTGCTGTTGCTGATGGTCATAAAGTTGTGGTCTTTGACCGTGGTGGTTATCTGTACCATGGTCGCGTTGCTGCGTTAGCTGAAGCAGCACGTGAAAATGGCCTCGAATTCTAGAAAAAAGGAGGATAACCAACACATGGCATCATTTATCGATCCAAACCAATTGGACTTAGAAGACCAAGTCGTTTCCATCAACCGTGTCACGAAAGTTGTTAAAGGTGGACGTCGTCTGCGTTTTGCTGCGATCGCGATCGTCGGTGATAAGAATGGTCACGTCGGCTTTGCAACTGGTAAGGCCCAAGAAGTTCCTGAAGCGATCCGTAAAGCTGTTGACGCGGCCAAGAAGAGCTTGATCGAAGTACCGATTGTCGGCACAACGATTCCTCATGAAGTTATCGGCCATTTTGGCGCCGGCGAAGTTTTGCTGAAGCCTGCTGAAGAAGGTTCTGGGGTTGCTGCTGGTGGCGCTATCCGTTCCGTCATGGAACTTGCCGGCATTGCTGATATTACCAGCAAGTCACTCGGCCGTAACACCCCGATCAACATGATCCGGGCAACGATGGACGGGTTGACACAACTGCGTACCCGTGAACAAGTTGCTGAATTGCGTGGCGTTTCTGCGTCATCATTAGAAGACTAGGAGGTAAACACATGGCTCAATTGAAGATTACTTTGACCCGTAGTGCTGCCCACCGTCTTCCTAAGCAACGTAAAATTGTGAAGGAATTAGGCTTAGCTCGAGTAAATAGCTCAGTGATCAAGCCTGACAACGCAGCCACTCGTGGTGCGATTTTCCAGATTTCACACTTGGTTTCCGTTGAAGAAATCAAGGATTAATAACATTATTTCGACAAGGAGGTGCCCAAGAGTATGCAATTGCACGAATTAAAGCCGAGTGTCGGCTCCCGTCATTCCCGCAAGCGTCTGGGCCGTGGTACTTCTAGCGGTCAAGGTAAGACAGCTGGTAAAGGGACAAAGGGTCAATTGGCACGTCAGGGCGGCAAAACGCGTCTTGGCTTCGAAGGTGGCCAGATGCCATTGTTCCGGCGTATGCCAAAACGCGGTTTCAACAACATTAACCGCAAAGAATATGCTGTTGTTAACCTTTCCGATCTTAACCGCTTCGACGATGGCGCCGAAGTAACCCCAGCAGCCTTGATCGATGCTGGTATCGTTAAGAACGAAAAGAACGGCGTCAAGCTGCTGGCAGACGGCAAGCTTGAGAAAAAACTGACCATTAAGGTAGCAAAGGCTTCTGCTGCAGCGAAGGCTGCTGTTGAAGCAGCTGGCGGTTCGATTGAGGTGATCTAATGCTGAGGACCCTGAAAAACGCGCTCAAGGTTAAAGACATCCGTAACAAGATCCTCTTCACTTTAGCGGTTTTATTGGTCTATCGATTAGGTACACTGATCGCAGTGCCCGGGGTCAATGCAAAGGCGCTGCAATCAATCGGTTCGACAGGCCTGATCTCACTGCTGGATACTGTCAGTGGTGGCGGACTGGCCCAGTACTCCATCTTCTCGATGGGGGTCTCACCGTACATTACGGCACAGATTGTGGTTCAGCTGCTGCAGATGGATATCGTTCCGAAGTTTGTTGAATGGAGCAAGCAAGGGGAAGTTGGTCGGCGTAAGCTGAATCAGGTGACTCGTTACTTAACCATTATCTTCGGGTTCTTTCAGGCAATTGGGATTACGGCCGGCTTTCAAACGTTAAGTTCGATGGGCTTGGTCAAAAATCCGTCTGTTAGCACCTATATCACGATCGGGATCATCTTGACCGGCGGCACCATGTTGCTGACTTGGATGGGTGAACAGATCACTGATAAAGGTCTTGGTAATGGGGTTTCCTTGCTGATCTTTTCCGGGATCATTGCTCGCTTGCCTTCTGGCCTTCAAGAGCTATACCGCGATAACGTTCAGGTATACTCTGGTGCCGAAATCTGGAAAGGGATTGCCTTCATGGCAGCCTTAGCCATTATCGTGATCCTAGTGATCACGTTTGTCACATGGGTACAGCAAGCGAATTACAAGATTCCGATTCAATATACCCGGCGTGTCACCAGCGCAGGCAGCAACAGCTACTTGCCTTTAAAGGTCAACGTGGCCGGCGTTATTCCAGTTATCTTTGCGAGTTCCTTCATCGTAACTCCGCAAACAATTCTGATGGCTTTTCAAAAGAATCATAGCGGTGATGGCTGGTATCAAGTCATGACCAACATCTTCAATATGCAAAAACCTGCCGGGACTGCGATCTACACGCTTCTAATCATTCTTTTCACGTTCTTCTATGCGTTTGTTCAGGTCAATCCCGAAAAGGTCTCTGAGAACTTAACCAAACAAGGCAGTTACATTCCAGGCGTTTGGCCAGGAAAAGAAACCGAGAATTATATCTCGCGTTTACTGATGCGGTTATCAACCGTCGGGGCATTGTTCCTTGGCCTGGTTGCATTGCTGCCACAGTTAGCTGCCAACATTTGGGGCTTGCCACAGTCAATCGGACTGGGCGGCACAAGTCTCTTGATTGTCGTCATGACAGCGATTGAATTGGTTCGTCAGTTAGACGGCTTACTCATGAAACGCGAGTATATCGGTTTCATTCGCGGAGACTTGATTAAAGGCGACAGTAAAAAATAAACGTCATTTAAACAGAACGTGAGTCAGCTTGATTAGAGTCCAATGTGTAAGCGAATCTGAGTATGATGACCGGGTTCGGTTATTGTGTTTAAGAGCGTTTATACGTCAGGTTCTAGTCTGGCGAGCGCGTTTAGAGGAGGATGCAACGTGAATCTCATTTTAATGGGACTTCCCGGTGCAGGGAAAGGTACTCAAGCAGAACGGATCGAAGACACTTATCCGATTGCACATATTTCAACCGGTGACATGTTCCGAGCTGCGATGGCTGCTGGTACCGCATTAGGTAAAGAAGCGAAAGGTTTCATTGATAAGGGTCAACTCGTACCGGACTCGGTCACGAATGGCATTGTCAAGGAACGACTCGCTGAATCTGATACCGATGCTGGTTATATGCTTGATGGCTTCCCGCGCACCATCCAACAAGCAGAGGCACTCGAAACGATTACAGCCGATCTGAAGAAACCGTTAGATGCTGTCATCAATATCGATGTTGCACCTGCAAAATTAGTCGATCGTTTGTCTGGCCGTTTTATTTGCAAGACATGCGGCGCGACTTATCACAAAATCTACAACCCGCCAAAGGTTGCCGGCACTTGTGATCGTTGCGGCGGTCATGAATTCTTCCAGCGTGAAGATGACAAACCGGCAACGGTTAAAAATCGGCTCAAGGTAAACATCGAAATGAACACACCGCTGTTGGACTTCTATGAAAAGAAGGGCCTGCTTCACACGGTTAATGGCGACCAGGACATTGATAAGGTGTTTGCCGAGATCAAAGCGATTTTGGCTGCTGTGGCAAAGTAAGTGCTTGGACGATTGCACGCCCCTCATGACTGTTTTCAAAGTCGAAGAATTATGGTACAATATCGCGGTATGCGGTGAGTGCCAATCGGCCTCACCCTTTTCGCGCGTTAATAGAACCAATAATTTTTAGGAGGAAACACTTCGTGGCAAAAGACGATGTAATTGAGATCCAAGGCACCGTGACGGATACCTTACCCAACGCGATGTTCAAAGTCAAACTTGAAAACGGCGCAGAGATCCTCGCCCATGTTTCCGGTAAAATTCGCATGCACTATATCCGGATTTTACCAGGAGATAAGGTAACGGTGGAGCTCTCCCCATATGATCTGACCAAAGGCCGAATCACTTACCGTTTCAAGTAGTTGCCAACTCAAGGAGGCTAAATTCTCATGAAAGTACGTCCATCTGTTAAAAAGATGTGCGAGCACTGCAAAGTGGTCCGTCGTAAAGGCCGGGTCATGATTATCTGCTCTGCAAACCCAAAGCATAAGCAACGTCAGGGATAATACAAACTAATTCAATAGGAGGTGTCATTGTACATGGCTCGTATCGCAGGTGTCGACTTACCACGTGGTAAGCAAATCGTCATTGCCTTAACCTATATTTATGGTGTTGGCAAGACAACCGCTCAAAAGGTCCTCAAGAATGCCGGTGTTCCGGAAAACGTTCGTCAAGATGACCTGACCCCAGAACAAGAAGACAAGATTCGTGCAGCCTTAGACTCCGTTAAGGTTGAAGGTGACCTTCGTCGTGAAGTAAACCTGAACATCAAGCGATTGATGGAAATCGGTTCATATCGCGGCATCCGTCATCGTCGTGGCTTGCCAGTTCGTGGGCAAAACACCAAAAACAATGCTTGCACCCGTAAAGGGAAGAAAGCAAGCATGGCAGGTAAGAAAAAATAATTAAAGGAGGTCATTGATCGATGGCAGGTAGAAAAACTACGCGGAAGCGCCGTGTCCGCAAGAACGTTGAATCTGGCGTGGCTCATATCCACTCAACATTCAACAACACCTTAGTAATGATCACGGACCCTCGCGGCAATGCGATCGCTTGGTCCTCTGCTGGTGCACTCGGCTTTAAAGGCAGTCGTAAGTCGACGCCTTTTGCTGCGCAGATGGCTGCTGAAGCTGCTGCAAAGGAATCAATGGAACATGGCATGAAGTCGGTTGAAGTTGCGGTTAAGGGCCCAGGCTCTGGCCGTGAAGCTGCGATCCGTTCACTTCAGGCAACTGGTCTTGAAGTTACTGCGATCCGTGATGTTACACCGGTTCCGCATAACGGTTCTCGTCCTCCAAAGCGTCGTCGTGTTTAATTGTTACCCTTCGGCCGCTTTAACGGTCAGGCAGACAAATCTTCACTTCTCGTTTTGAAAGGGGTACAAACTAGATGATCGAATTCGAAAAGCCGAACATTACCAAAGTTGACGAAAGCACCAACTATGGCAAGTTTGTGGTTGAACCGTTGGAACGCGGCTACGGTACTACTTTAGGTAACTCGTTGCGGCGGATCCTTCTTTCTTCATTGCCTGGGGCAGCTATCAGCAGCATCCAAATCGACGGGGTACTACATGAGTTCTCCACGATTGACGGTGTGCTGGAAGATGTGACCCAGATCATTTTGAATATCAAAAAATTGGCACTCAAAATGAACACTGATGAAGACAAGAACATCGAAATTGATGTCAACGGTCCGGCTAAGGTAACTGCTGCTGATATCGTCGCTGATCCTGATGTTGAGGTCTTAAATCCTGAACAGTATATCTGTACTGTTGCAGATGGCGGGCACTTCCATGTACGTATGACCGTTAAAAAGGGTCGCGGGTATGTGGCAGCTGACCAAAACAAGTCTGATGACATGCCAATCGGTGTTTTGCCGATCGACTCGATTTTCACCCCGATCAGCCGGGTTAACTATCAAGTTGAAAGCACCCGTGTTGGCCGTCGGAATGATTTCGACAAGTTAACGCTGGATGTATGGACTAATGGCTCAATCTCACCACGAGAAGCCATCAGCTTAGCAGCGAAGATCCTGACAGAACACTTGGACATCTTCGTCAATTTGACGGATGAAGCCAAGAACGCTGAAATCATGGTTGAAAAAGAAGAGACTCACAAGGAAAAGATGCTTGAGATGACTATCGAAGAGCTTGACTTGTCCGTTCGTTCTTACAACTGCTTGAAGCGTGCTGGGATCAACACAGTTCAGGAGTTAACCAACAAAACAGAAGCCGATATGATGAAAGTACGTAATTTAGGTCGTAAGTCACTTGAAGAAGTTAAAAACAAGTTGGCAGATCTCGGCTTAGGATTGCGTAAAGAAGACTAATTTCGAAAAGGAGGCCAATCCATGAGTTACCGTAAATTAGGGCGGACCAGCTCACAACGTAAGGCATTGTTGCGCGACCTGACCACTGATCTTTTGATCAATGAACGGATCGTCACGACTGAAGCCCGCGCTAAAGAAGTTCGTTCAACTGCTGAAAAGATGATTACTTTGGGCAAACGCGGCGATTTGCACGCCCGTCGCCAAGCAGCAGCTTACGTTCGCAATGAAATCGCGAGTGTCGAGGAACAAGATGACAACAGTGTTGTTGTGAAGTCCGCTTTGCAAAAGCTGTTCAGTGACTTGGCACCAAAATACGCAGATCGCAAGGGCGGTTACACCCGCATCTTGAAGACTGCGCCACGTCGCGGTGACGGTGCACCAATGGTTATCATTGAGCTCGTCTAAACACAGTTAAAAATGGATGGCCCACGCGGTCAACCAACTTTGATCATTTGATCGATGGAGCGTTACGATGATGGCAGGCCCAGTTCCTGCTTAGTCTAGCTTGAGAGCACCGGGCAACCGGTTGTCTCCATCATTAAATGATTTTTTTTGTGGAAGCGCGAGCCAGCCCGGGTAGAAACCGGAGTGTAAGTGGCTTTGGTCGTGATGGCTGGGTTTTGGCCATTGCGACCAAAGTCCTTACACGTAGGTTTCTGCGACTGCGAGCGCGTTATAGAACGCGCAGAAGCTCAATGGTATTGTCAAGGATAGAACATTCCTACAATAGCATGAACCACAGAAAACCTGAAAAACCTCGCAGAAAACCGCCAAAATTGGCGGTTTTTCCTGTATACTGCAAAATAACGGAGGTTAACAACATGCACAATTGGCTTAAACAAAGAGCACCATGGCAGATTGGATTATGTGTCATCGGCATTTGGTCACTGATTGCCATTGTTTGGGTTCTCCTGTTGGTCTTGTTAACACCACCAAATGGCAGCACAGGTGGTTTATTGATGCCGGGAGTGGATCACCTTGCTAACGGCAGCGTTACTGTGCAATGGCTGTCATATGCTTGGCTCATATCGATGTTAAGTGGTTATCTGACGGGACGACAATATCGCAAGCAAAAACTACCCCCTGCATTGCCCAAAACACTTATACCACTAACGATTTTCTGGGTCATCATTTTGCTTCTTGCTCAATGGTATCCACTGTCTTGGTTGACGAAACCACACTCACTTGACGGCTTTCTGCTGCTGGCAATGCTTAGTTTTGTTGTCATTATGCCAGTCGGGATCGGCGCCGCATATGCAGGACTGTTTGTGAACGGTTCTCGGTATTTAACAGTCATTTTCCTTGTGCTTTTGCTGATGACAATGCACACTAATCAATTGATCGTGAATGGTAACAGTCAATTTGGCATGGTGATGTTGAATGCGACTCCGATGCGTGTACAAGCTTGGATGTTATTAATAGGTGGTTTGATATTAAGCACTTTTTTTGCACTTCTAAGTACCAAGCTCGACATCGTTAAAAAAAGTTTCTAACAAACCTGTTTTTCATGTGTGTACGATTTTCACACATGCTGACATTGCCGAGTAACTGCAAGACAAGGGGAGCCTAACTCCCATCGGCTAAGTAAAATATGGTATCATTATCCGGTATACAAAGCGTAGGAAGAAGGGGCATCGTGGGCAACGTCATTCGTGTTCAACATTTGAATTACACTTATCCTGAAGCCAAACAGCAAGCGCTGACGGATGTTTCATTTGATGTGGCCAAGGGTGAGTGGCTGGCGATCATCGGGCACAACGGCAGTGGGAAGAGTACCCTTGCCAAAAATCTAAATGGTTTGCTGGCACCGGAATCCGGTACTGTGCAGGTAGCAGGCATGACGTTGAGTGAAGAAACCGTTTGGGATATTCGCGCCAAAGTCGGCATTGTTTTTCAGAATCCTGATAATCAGTTTGTCGGTGCGACAGTCGCAGATGATGTCGCTTTTGGCTTAGAGAATCGTGGCGTCCCGCGACCGGAGATGATTAAGCGAGTTGACGAGGCCTTGGATCGTGTTGGCATGACGGCTTTTGCCGATCGGGAACCGGCACGGTTGTCTGGCGGTCAAAAACAGCGGGTTGCCATCGCTGGCATCGTGGCTCAGCGACCGGAAATTATTATTTTAGATGAATCCACATCAATGCTGGACCCAGCTGGTCGGCAAGAAGTATTGGGTGTTATTCGGGAATTGAAAGACGAACTTGGGTTGACGGTTCTTTCAATTACACATGATATTGATGAAGCGGCGGAAGCGCACCGGATTATTCTCTTGAATGATGGCAAAATTAATGAGATTGGTACCCCAAGCGAGATCTTTTCGCATGGGATGGAATTATTACGACTGGGATTGGATGTTCCATACTCGGAGAAGCTGAAAGATGCTTTGGCCCAGCGCGGCATTGCGATGCCAAAAGACTATATGGACAATGAAAGGTTGGTAGACTACCTGTGGACATTACATTCGACCATGTGAGCTTTACCTATCAGGCAGGTACGCCTTTCGCTGGTGATGGCATTAAAGATGTGAGCGGGGTTATTCGAGACGGCAGCTATACGGCAATTATCGGTCACACCGGTTCTGGCAAATCAACCATTCTGCAACATCTGAACGCGTTGTTGAAACCAACTTCCGGCACGGTGACGATTGGCGACAAGGTCATTACCAATGAAACTAACAATAAGAACCTCAAGCCGCTACGGCAAAAAGTCGGGATGGTTTTCCAATTTGCGGAAAATCAGTTGTTTGAACAAACAGTCGCTAAGGATATCGCTTTTGGCCCCCAAAATTTTGGGGTTAGCGAAAAAGATGCCTTAGCTTTGGCCGATAAAATGGTCAAAATGGTTGGCTTACCGCATGATGTGTTGGAAAAGTCGCCGTTTGATCTGTCTGGTGGTCAGATGCGTCGTGTTGCGATTGCAGGCGTGTTGGCGATGCAGCCGGAGGTATTAGTACTGGACGAGCCAACGGCGGGCCTGGACCCCTCAGGACGCCATGAGATGATGCAAATGTTTGAACAATTGCACCGCGAGCAAGGACAAACGATCGTGTTGGTGACACATCAAATGGATGATGTGGCAGACTATGCGGATACAGTTTGGGTCATGGCAGAAGGCAAGTTAATCAAAACAGGAACACCGCGAGAGATTTTTGCTGACCCAGCTTGGTTAAAAGCTAATCAGCTAGGGCTGCCAAAGACGGCGCAACTGGCGCAACAATTAGCAGCTAAGGGGTTCCACTTTGATCCACAACCGCTAACTGAAAGCGAGTTGGCGGATCAATTGGTGCCGCAAATTGGAGGTGGCCAGCGTGGATAAATTACTGCTAGGCCGCTATATTCCCGGCGACTCGTGGGTTCATCGATTAGATCCGCGAACCAAACTTATCGCCAGCTTCTACTATATTGGGATTGTCTTTTTAGCCAATAATTGGCAGACATACCTAATGATGTTTGTAGCGACACTGTTCATGATTTGGCTATCAGGTATCAAAATCGGCTTCTTCCTTAAGGGGGTTCGCCCACTGATTTGGCTGATTTTGTTTACGGTTGTGCTGCAGGTGCTATTCGTTCGTGGTGGTACGGTTTACTGGCATTGGGGCTGGTTATGGATTACTGAATTTGGTCTGATAAACGGAGCCTTTATCTTTGTCCGGTTTGTGTTGATCATTTTCATGTCCACTTTGCTCACCTTGAGTACTCAGCCGCTGTCGCTAGCTGATGCGGTGGAAAGCCTGTTGAAGCCACTGCGCGTCATCCGCGTACCAGTAACCGAGCTGGCTTTGGTTTTGCAGATTGCCTTGCGCTTCGTACCCACGCTGATGGATCAAACGACCAAAATCATGAATGCGCAGCGTGCCCGTGGTGTTGATTTCGGTGAAGGTAACATTTTCCAGCAGATGAAGGCTGTTGTACCGTTGCTAATTCCACTATTTGTCTCAAGCTTTACGACTGCCGATGAATTGGCTACTGCTATGGAAGCGCGTGGCTACCAAGGCGGCGATGACCGAACGAAGTACCGTATCCTACGCTATCATCGGCGCGACTGGGTTGCAGCAGGCGGGATGCTTGCTTTAACCGGTCTGTTGCTGTTGTTGCGTGCTTAATAGAAGGGACATCATGACGCATTACAAGGTAACACTGGCCTATGATGGCACCAACTTTGCTGGCTATCAGGTTCAACCAAAACAGCGCACAGTCCAAGGTGTGCTGCAAAAAGCTTTAACCAAAATGACGAAGGGGCAGCTAGTGCATGTCGATGGTTCAGGCCGAACTGATTCTGGTGTTCACGCTTTAGGTCAGGTGATCAGTTTTGATTACCCGGGAAATATTCCGGCTGAGTCGATGCTGAAAGCGATGAATTCGTTGATGCCATTAGACATCGAAATTCTTAAAGCTGAAATCGTTGATGCCGATTTTCATGCCCGCTATTCCGCTAAAGGCAAACGGTATTTGTACCGAGTGGCTCGTGGTTACTATACAAATCCGTTTAACCGCCTATATACTGGTCATTATCCTTACAAACTTGATGTGCAACGAATTGAAGTGGCATTGAAGGACCTAGTCGGCACACACGACTTTACAAGCTTTGCGGCCAGTGGCGGCGTGATTGTCGATAAAGTTCGGACGATTTATGAGGCAACTGTTCGAGAAGATCCAGTGACAAACGAAATTATTTTTGAATTCTATGGCAATGGCTTTCTTTACAACATGGTTCGGATTCTCGTTGCGACAGCGCTTGAAATTGGTAATGGGCGGCGTGATGTTCACGACTTTCAGCGTTTGTTTGCAGTCAAAGATCGTCAACAAGCACGCGGCACCGCACCAGCATCAGGGCTGTACTTGAAGGAAGTTTATTATTAGAGGCTGACGCTGCGGCGTTGGCTTTTTTTGCTTTAGCTAGATAGCTTTACAACATAGTGAACACATGCTACTATCTAGTTAGTAAAACAACCTAGTTATGCGAGGTGTAAATTGAAGCAAAGCCAGTTATTGAAAGGTGTCCTCGAAGGATGTGTTCTTGCCATTGTGGCTAAAGGAGAGATATATGGCTACGAGTTGATTCAAGCGTTACAGCAGGTTGGATTCAATTCGGTTATGGGTGGTACAATCTATCCTTTGCTAGCAAAGCTTGAAAAAAATGGTGATCTAGCCAGTCGCATGCGTCCTTCGCCTGAGGGCCCAGACCGAAAATACTATCATGTCACTGAGCAAGGTAGAACAAGCCTTGCTGCCTTTGAGCGACAATGGCAGCAGTTGGTTGTGCAGGTGGCTACAGTTTTACATAAAGGGGATGACGCTGATGAGTGAACACAGTTCGCAGTGGTATCGTGATCAAACAAATCAATTAATACAGTCCTTGTCAAAAAATGATCAACAATACTTTGAAGATTTACAATTATATTTAGTCACTAAAAAGGCCTTTTCACGCGATGAGCTGGCAATTCAAAAATCACTTTATACAATGGCACAGGATCTGGTGGATGCTTCAAAAGATGGCATCTCAGCGTCAAATTTTTTTGGGAAAAAGCCCAAGAAAATGGCCGATGAGATGCTCACGCAAATGCCGAAGATTAGTTTGCGGGAGCGCCTTGAACTAATCGGGATTGTTGTCGGCATTTCTTGGCTATATCTCTTCTTGAGTGGCGGTAATGGGCGCGATGATCAAGCCATGATTCTGAACCCCTGGAAGTATTTGGGAGTTGCCTTTATTGAGGGAATCTGTTTAGCACTAATTTTATGGATAGTCAATTTCTACACCGTGTCGACAACTCATCGATCTTGGAAGCGATTCTCGGCTGGTATTTTAATGGCGTTGGTGTTTGCAGGTGGGGCCGCTGCTTGGATTTGGCTAGAGGAAATACCAAGTCAATTTGGTATCAAAATTTTATATCCATGGGATGTGGGGCTAATTGTTCTTATCACAATTCTTGGTGCATTGTATTTTTGGGTTAAAATGCCGTCAGAGTTTCGCTTAATCGCTTTGGTAACGGTGGTTATGGGGATTGGCGTGATACTTCAGCGATTGGCGTATGCAGGGGTTGTCGTCTACACAAAAATGGGACGTGTTATCTTCGCAGTGGCGGTGGTCATGACCATTGTGATATTAGTCGTATGGAATATTTATATCGTACGTAAAAAAGAATCATCCTAAATCTAAGCCAAAGAAAAAAGCATCAAAGCATGTAACACAAACGCTTTGGTGCTTTTTGACGAATCAATCAGGTAAGGCAGAACATCATTGTGATTACCGCGTATAGTGCCGCACAATCGCATTTAACGTTTCAGCCGCCCCGGCTTTGCCGGTGCCGTCTTCGTAATACTTGCTAAATCGTGGATCGGAAACATACATCGCAGCTAAACCGCGATGAGCTTTTTGTGAGTATTGTTCAGAAGGCCAGGTCATTTGTAGAAATTGTTTGTGCAATTTGAAGACGCGTTTTGCCTCCGGGGTATTGAAATCGGTGGTGCCAACTACCGGCTTTAAGGCATCCAAAATTTCCTGCTGTAGGGCAGTTAGTTGCGCGACCTGCGCCTGTGACATATCGCGGAACTTTTTGTTGCTGGCTTCGACAATATCATTCCCATATTGTTGCCGGATTTCTTCACCATATTGTTGTTCGTTTGCTTTGATGGATTGATCTTTAAAAGCGGCAAATTTTTCGTCATCAGTCATTGTATCGACTCCTTTTTCTAAAGTTTGATCAAGGGTAGTGAGCAGTAAGCTTAGTTGATCGCGTTTGGCAGTGATGCGTTTGCGTTGTTGCTTGAGAGCGGCGGTTAAGTTTTCAGCAGGACCGTCTAGCAGCACCTTCACTTGGGCAAGTGGCATCTCAAATAATTGTAAGAAGCGGATGGTTTGCAGACGATCAACCTCAGCCTGGGTATAAACGCGATACTGATTATCAGGATCACGTTGCGTTTTCAGCAAGCCAATCTTGTCATAGTAGCGCAATGTTCGTGGTGTCACACCAGCCAAATCGGCTAGTTGTTTTGTAGAATAGGTCATCACTTGCCTCCTAAACGCGCTCAACCAGACACTTCCAAGGGCAATGGCCAAGACCCGGCCGATGTCCTTGAAGTCGCTTATACGCCGGTTTCAAACCGAGTTGGTTCGCGCGCTCCCTTAATCAACTATAACAATAAACCGTGACGTAAGGTCAGGGTCAAGCGCAAAAGAAATTAATTATTTGGCGGGGAGGACTTCCTAAAATTTGCAAAAAAAGAACCGCGACCCGATAGTGCGATCCGCGGTTCATGATATTCAGTTGTTTGACGATGGTTACTTCTTGAGGACCTTTTCGGCCAAAGCTTTGACTTCGTCGTCGGACATATCTAAGACTGGCTTCATTTCTTCTTCAGTCTTAATGGTGTCGCGGCTGTTCTTTTCCATGTAATAATCCCACAGCGCATCACGTACAGGTGCTTCGCTGTCGCTCCAGTCAAATACCTTGTTCATTGGTTCATCGAGAAACAATGTCTTTTCAGGATCTACTGATGCCATAATGATTACCTCCATGATTTATACTCATTTTTGATACAAGTTCATTATAATCCTTTTACTAGGAGATGGTGCAAATTTTTAGCACTGTTTTTAATTGAGTGCTAATTTTTGGGGTGTTTCTTCGTTGCTAGCCGCTAGCTGGTAACAGTCAGCGCGTTTACGACATCACCTTTTAGATGGCACTTGCCTTTATTTTCCGCATTCCTTCGTCAGTTAACGTCTTTAAACGACCGTCGCGCATTTCATAAACGGTGTCGACAGCATCAAGTAAGCGTGTATCATGGGTAATCATCATAACGCCGCGTTGAGAATGGTGTGCGATATCTGCTAACAACTGAACGACCTGCAAAGCGCGCTTAGTGTCGAGACTGGCAGTTGGCTCGTCGGCGAGGATGATCGACGGATCGTTGTACAATGCTCGCGCGATGGCAACGCGTTGCCGTTCGCCGCCAGATAAAGCTGCAGGGTAACTAGTAACCAAGTCGCTAATGCCAAGCATGTCAAAAAGTGCCGACATGGTTGTTTCATGCTTATGATGATGATTGAACCGATCAACTAAGGTGAGCTGATCTTTGACGGTTAAAAAAGGAATCAAATTGCTAGCTTGTAGAATAAAACCAAACGTATTGAAGCGTAAATTGGTTCGTTGGCCTTCATTCAAATGGGTGGTGTCTTGATGATTGACGATAATCTGACCGTTGCTTGGGCGTTGCAGGTTGCCGATAATCGTCAGCAAAGTTGTTTTGCCTGAACCTGAAGGGCCAATGATGGCCGCAAATTCACCGGCCTTTAAAGTGAAATCGGTCGGGTACAGAGCTGTGACCGCGGTATGGCCAGTACCGTAAGTTTTACTAACTTGTTTCAACTGAATAAGAATTGCCATCTCATTCGCCTCCAATCGCTGCTAATGGATCAATTCGTAAAATGCGTCGAAGTGAAAATAGTCCACCAATAAGCGACATGACGATTAACGCCGTCGCAATGCTGAAAAAGAGGATACTATTGGCATAAAATGGCATTGTTTTGGGAAGTATCAGCTCAGTCAGCATCAACAAGCCTGCCCCCACCGCAACGCCTACCACAGCGAGCATTAGGATTTGCCAGAATAATGCGGCGATGATGGCACGCGTTCGGATACCTTGCGCCCGCATGACGCCATACATCGAGATTTTTTGGATCGTCAAGATGTACATGAAAATCCCGATAATGAGCAACATAATGCCAATCATGGCACCAATCATCAAGGCAAACGTCGAAGTTTCGGCGGTATAACCGGGGATGTTGTTAATCAACGTTGCCCGGGTGACTTGCTCCATTTTGGCGGGCACCTTTTTGAAGGCGTGCGGGCTAATCAAAACCGAAACGTTCTGGATACGACTTTGGCCGTATTTTAATTGCCGAAAAGTCGTTAAAGTTGTGTAGAATACAGGTACAGTGTAAAAAAGGCGATCATGGGTGAGCCCGACAATGTGATACTTTTGATCGCTGCCATTGAGCGTGATATGGTCACCTTGATGGAGGCCGTAATGAAGAACACTGTCGTCAGCCAGTACCTCATTGCTGTGCTCGGGCATTCGGCCGCTGGTGACAGGTGGCTTCAACTTGCCACTAAGATTGACACCAAAAATATTACTGTTCACCTTTTGATTCGTCTTGGTGTTTTCGGCGACAACGGACACTTGACCAAGCAGCGCTGCCTGATGAGTGTCTGCTTGGTCGACTTGTTGCTTAGTGACAGTCGAGCTTAACAGATTTTTATTTGCGTATTTTGACATGAGCACATAGTTACCTGCTAAGGCATCAATCGCGGTTCGGTTGTTCCGCGCTAAACCGGTTGCTAGGCCAGTCAGAAAGAAAACTAGGTAGGAAATCAGTACAAAGGTTACCACCACCAAAAGGTAACGGGCCTTGTTGTGCGTAATCTCTTTGTAGGCAAGGAACATCTTGTTCACCTCCAGATTTGATTTTGCACAATTATAATATCACTCATTTATCGAATGATAAACGAAAAGGACTTAAAAAATGAATCAACGTGAACTGCAGAAAAAAGCAACCATGCAACGCATTTTGACGACAGCACAAACTTTATTCATGACGCACGGTTATGCTGCGGTCACAACGCGGATGATTGCCGACGCTGCTAGTGTCCAGCAACCGTTGCTTTACCACTATTTCAAGACTAAAGAGGCCTTGTACCTTGCTGTTGTCATGCATGTAAGTGAAGCAATGGCCGCAAAAATCGTGCATGAACAAACAGATAGTCAACATTTTGTCGCCAACGTCAATCGGCTGGGCCATTTGTTAACCGACGACAATGATATGAACTTGCAGTTGGTGCTCCATGATATTGGCAACTTAAATGAAGCAGCGCGATTCAAAGTGTTTCAAGCGTGGCAAAAAGGCCTGTTGAATCCCTTAGACAGTTTCTTTACCGTTTTTAAACAACGACTCGCGCCGGATTACCAAATTCGGGAAGTGACGTTGTATTTTTTGACAGTCCTATCAATTTATCTCCAACCAAATGAGCGTCCGACTAGCAACCGGATAACATTCAAACGCCAATTATCGCTTGATCGCGCGTTGCAAATGTTTTGTACAGGGGTCCAACAGAAAGGAACTATCCAGCAAGACTGATAAGTGTGCTGGATGATGGTGCGTCCTTTCAAAAACATAGCATGAGAAAGCTGTTCCAGATAAGGCGGTTCGGCACTACTGGTTTGCTGAGCAGTCGACAGTTTCACGGCGATCGTTTTGCGATTTTTACATTGACTTAGACGCCAATCGTTGGTATTCTAGTAGCTGGTATTGTTTGCCCCACGATAAGCCCCGGAAACTTAACGTGTTCAAACAAGCACAGAATTATGGAGGAAACAAATCGTGCGTACAACATTTTTGGCTAAGCCAGGTGAAATCGAACGTAAGTGGTATGTGGTCGACGCAACGGATATTCCGCTGGGCCGTCTCTCATCTGTCGTTGCTTCGATCTTGCGTGGCAAGAATAAGCCGCAATTCACCCCAAACGTTGATACTGGTGACAATGTCATCATTATCAATGCTTCCAAACTGAAGTTGACTGGCAAAAAAGCCTCAGACAAGATTTACTATCACCACAGCCAGCATCCAGGTGGTTTGAAACATGAAATCGCTGGGGATCTCTTGCGGGATAACCCAGCTCGTCTCGTTGAATACTCTGTTAAGAAGATGCTCCCGACCAAGAATACACTTGGCCATCAGCAATTCTTGAAGCTTCATGTCTATGCTGGGGAGGAACACCCGCATTTGGCACAGAAGCCAGAAGTACTCGACATTTCAAACTTAATCTAAGGAGGCAATTACTGTGGCACAAGTACAATACGCAGGTACAGGTCGTCGCAAGAACTCCGTTGCGCGGGTCCGTTTGGTTCCCGGCACCGGCAAGATCACGATGAACGGTAAAGACGTTCGCGACTACCTTCCATATGAAAACCTGATCACTGATTTATCCCAGCCGTTCGGTATCACCGAAACAACTGGCAGCTATGACGTGCTCGTTAACGTCAATGGCGGCGGTTTTTCTGGTCAGGCCGGCGCCACTCGTCACGGCATTGCCCGTGCCCTGTTGACCGTCGATCCAGACTTCCGCGGCCCATTGAAGAAGGCCGGCATGCTTACCCGTGACCCTCGTATGAAGGAACGGAAGAAGTACGGTCTGAAGAAGGCTCGTAAAGCTTCACAATTCTCCAAGCGTTAATCATTCGATCAACATTTGGCGTCTCAACACTTTCCTGATTTTCGGGAAGGTGTTTTTTGTTGCGCTGAAAAAATAATCAGCTGATTTTGAAGTTAAAAAACGCATGTGATCATCTAGTCTGAACTAGTCTGTTCACATGCGTTTTTATTTAATGTGGGATTAAAATTAGTCACCTGTTTTTTCAATTCGATACTGCTTAGCAAACTGCTGCTTAGAGACGACGCGGTGATTTGTGACGTCCAAATAGTCACCTAGATAGCCAATGGTCACGACCCCAAACTGAACGCCTTGAACGCGAAAAACACTGGCTTTCTCATGCTGTAAGCTTTCGATCATTGGCGGAAATAAACCGGCCATTAGAATGCGAAGTCGGTCATCCAACCAAACAAGGTAGTTCTTTTCAAAAGCTTCTTTGACCCAGTCAGGGAATTCGTTGTTTTTACTAATTTCCCAAACTTCGGCGGATTGATCTTTATAAGTCGCTTTCATCAGTATCCTCACATTCGGATTGTCGGATTTATTTGTTTAAATAGTTGTGCTATTTTGAGGTTCCATTTGTGGAAGGAAGAATGACTGTGCTGTTTGTTAAATGAAAAAGCTCATGCTAGTACTCATCAAAAATGTATCACGAGGGCAGCAACTATGGCAAGCACTGAAGCATGCTGATTTCTGAAAGCAAGATTTATGGACGCCTATAACATTTTAAAACTTCACATGGTAGAATTAGTAAAAGAACTTTGCACAACTTGGGATTAAACCTATTTGGGTACTAACTTATTGGGGAATCGTTAAACTATAAAACTTTGGAGGAAAAAATAGATAGATCGCCGTGTGTGATCTACATATTTTGATTGAGTGATGAAAAGGAGAAAACTGGTCTTAATTAGTTTGGCCGTGGTCGTCGTGATTGCGGCACTCATTTTTGGGGTCGCAAGACATAACAAAACGCAAGCTGAACAAGCGATTCAAGCGCGCAATGCTAAGGTTGATCAAACATTAACCGCTATAAGAGCACAACATAAAAAGAATGTGGCGCTGAAGGATGATGCCAAACGATTGCAGGCACTGGCGAATCTTGAGACGCGTAGTGAGGCGTATTCGCTGCGTGCAGATAGAAAACAGCCGGTCATAGCGCTTTATAAGGAACTCATCAACAAGGAAAAGGCCTATTTTACTGACAAGAATCAAAAGAGCCTGAAGAAAAATAAGCTGACTGATGACCAATTGAAAGACATCAAGAAGAAAGACCTTCAGGCGAAGCTCGCTGGGTTAAATGCTTTAACCGATGTGCTTAATACACAGAGAGATATTGTCTACAATGATAAGAATTTTAAGACTTTAAGTACTGAGATTCAGCATCTGAGTGAACGCTATGCTGAACGCTTACGGCAGATGACGCAGGATGAAGGTCAGGCTAGTCAAACAGCTGAGAGTAGCAATACAGCTTCTGAGGTGCAAGGCCAACAGGATCAGACTGACCAATCAGCTAGTGGGCAATCTGCTGAAACCGGCCAGTCAGGTAACGTTGGTAACGGGCAGACAGGCACAGGTACAAGCTCTGGTGGATATGGGTATAACAACACTTGGAATAGTTGGTATGCGCCGAATAATAATGGCGGTAACTCCGGGTCAGTGACGGATAATAGCGGCGCAGGAACAACAACTACGCCGAATGCCGACAATAGTGGTACTGGTACTGGAGCGTCAGATCAAGGCTCGTCAACAGGAACTGACGGCGGCAATCAATCATCTAGTGCGACGGGTAATACTGGTATAGACGGGCAGGTAAGTTCCGGCGCGGACGGGACAAACCCATAACCTAATCGAGATAACCCATCTTCTGAAAATACTTTGTCACCAGCGGCAACAGTGTTGGCTGCATAGACGGTGCCATAAAATACAACGTCATCATCAGGCGCTTCCACGACGAGACGCGATAATAAGCTTCGTTGTTATGCGGATGCTCTGTATAATCAGTCCAGCGAATAATGTCGGTCTCGTTAAAAAAGCGGCTGATGCTGCCAGTTGCATGGTTTGGATTTTGACTAACACGTAAAACGATCATGGCTAACCTCTCTTCCTCATCGTCTAGGAAGGGCTTTTTTTGTTGAGCTAAGACATTAGCGACGACATCCAACGCCTGCTGAAGCTGCGCTGTGGTTATCTTAGGATGAGCGGCTGCCGCTGCAAGCAAATCACTGCCATGGGCAATGAATGCCATGCGCCCAGCCTTTTTATCGAAACATAACCGCGCCAATCGGTTTCGACCTGCAGATACTTGAGGACCCAATCTATCCAAGTTTGGATTTGTTTGTCAGTTAGAAATGGTTTGCTGCTATCGGTTTCTAACAAAATCACCTTTAATAAGGCGGTGAAGGTTCTAGTGAACACTTTTTCAGTAGTTAGATTTTTTTACTCGAAAATATGGGAGTGACATTTAAGTCGGGTAGTATTTTTCATTGAAAAATTAAAGTTAGAATTATACAACAGAAAAGTCTTGATATGAAAAATGTGATTAATTCATGTTAAAAACATTCTAAGCATAATAAACCGCCAATGTTCGCCTTTAATCGAGTGATTTTATTTGACGGCGCAAACAACGTTCTGTAATCTACTAAAGTACACATGTCAGGAGTTATTCTTTTAAAGCCTAAGGAGGAAGCACGATGAAGCTGAGCAAAAACGGACAAATGTCTTTATTGACACTAACATTGGGGTCACATGGATTTGAACGAAAGAAGGAGCTTCATGGCGCTTATCGAGGTAGACCATGTTACTAAACAATACGTAAAAGTAGCAAAAATTGGCGTTGTTAAAAAGAAACGTACACTTTTCACGGCGGTTGATGATGTCAGCTTTGCCGTTGAGCCAGGTGAAAAAGTTGGCATTGTCGGCTTAAATGGTTCGGGAAAGTCAACACTGATCAAGATGATGTTGGGGATTTTGCGGGCGGACAATGGGACACTTGCTACATTTTCGGGAGATCCGACAAAATATCGGCAGCGAAATGCGCAACACATTGGCATCGTGTTCGGGCAGCGCAGTCAGCTTAGGTGGGATCTCCCGGTTTATGATACGTTTTTATTAAACAAAGAGATTTATCGCATTTCAAAAGAAGATTTTTTAGCGCGGGTTGAGCATTTAACATCATTATTGGACGCAAAAGACTTTTTGCAGCAACCGGTTAGAACGTTAAGCTTAGGTCAGCGGATGAAAGCGGAGGTGATGGCATCGCTGCTTCATGATCCGGAGCTGATCATTTTGGATGAACCAACTATTGGCCTTGATGTGGTCACTAAGAAAAAAATCGTTAAGTTCCTACAACAAGTCGAAGGCAAGACCTTGTTGTACACCTCGCACGATCTTGAGGATGTTGAAAAAATTTGCTCACGCATTTTAATTCTTGATCACGGAAAACTGTTGACAGACATTTCCGCACAAGCTTTGGCAAAAATCGCGACGCCATCACAGATTGAATTTTCACTCGTTGATTCAGCTAATCTGCCAGCGGCTCTTGCTGACGTTGGGGTGCAGACACTACCCAATGGCAATTTTAGAGTTGCGGGACTATCTTCTAAAGAGGTTCAAGATTTTATGAGGCGACTCATCGCGACAACCGAGCTGGCTTCTGTGACGATTGCGAATAAACGCTTAGAATATGTCATTTCATCAGGACTGACAACAGGTGGCGGCCAATGACGTTAAGACTGATGATGATTCGAATTGGTTTGAAAAGGAGTGTCGCCAATCGCTATGCGTTTGGCTTCTACTTATTTGGCAATTTAATTTCGATTGCCGTGATGTTTTTTCTGTGGCAAAGTGTTTTACGGCATCGACCAAGTGCCGTTTTTGCCGAAACGATCACTTATTTGATTTTCATGCAACTATTGACGGCTGTCTTTCCGAAAACTAGCTTTGCTATCCACGACGATATCCGTACAGGTAATATCGCCCGCCTGTTATTGCGGCCAGTGCCGTTACTGACCCATTATTTTTGGGAAAGTGTTGGTTATTCATTTGGCAAGTTGATTTTTATCGGTATCCCTGATGTCATCCTATTGGTCGCGGTGAGGCAGTCAGCGCTTGCGTGGCAGACGCTACCGTTGTTGGTGATGGCGGTCATGCTTGGATATGTACTGTATTTTGAACTCGAGGCGATCATAGGGTTATTTTCTTTCTACACCTATAGCATTTGGGGTATCAATACGTTTAAAGCTGCTGTTCTGCTGGCCGTGTCGGGAAATGTTTTTCCAGTGAATTTTTACCCAGCAGCGGTGAAAACAATCGCACAGTTTTTGCCATTTCAATACGCGTTCGGTGCGATTGGTAAGTTGTTATCACAGCAGCAGGCTGCCGACTTTTGGCCGACATTGTTCATGCAGAGCCTCTATATTGCCACGTTATTTGGTGTCTATCACTTGCAGCTGAAAATAGCGATCCAACGTGTTGTGGTTCAGGGAGGTTAGCTGATGACGAGATATGCGCGCTTACTGTTAACCTATTTCAAAATTAATTTCAAATCATTAGCCATTTACGATTTTGATTTTTATTTTTCAATTGCTGGCATGATGATTCAAAATTTGATCAATGTTGCGGCACTTCGCTTTTTATATTTGTTAGTCCCGACGATTCAGGGCTATACGTTTACGGAACTGTTGACGACGTATGCCATTGCCAGCACCTCATTTGCGATTTTTCGCTGTTTTTTCATTAATACGCTGAATATTGCGGATTATGTGCGAAAAGGAAAGTTTGACGGCTTGTTGGTTAAACCTGTCAATCCGCTTTTCCAGTTGTTGAATGAAAGTTTTGATGAAGATGCTTGGGGTGACTTGGCGATATCCGTACTGATTTTGACCACGATTGCATTCAGCTCGCACATGCCTTTACTTATTTTCTTGCTGGTCCTGCTGATGTGCTGTGCCACTTCTTTAATCTTCTTATCCTTAACCTTACTAGGCGGGATGGTGTCGTTGTTGTCACAAGGGTTAGCAGATTTATCGGAGACAGTTTATGACTTTTTTGAATTTTCAAAATATCCGCTCTCCATTTACAATACGCCGTTAAAAATGATCCTCACTTGGTTTTTACCATTAGGTTGGGTGGCCGCTATTCCGCAATCAACGGTCATTGACGATGGCCGCTGGTATTTTGCTATTCTGGTTGTTGGCATCTCGGTTGCTTTCTTCACCCTCGTTTATCAACTATGGCGGCTTTTTCTGGTGAAATATCAAAGTACAGGCACGTAAAATAAGGCGAAAATCATTTGCGACATCCAACACCTGATGCCCGTTTTTAAATTTTGAAGTGACAGAATTAAGCTAAATGATTTAAAACTCAAATGTGCTCGCCATGTTATTGATTATGAATTCCTTTTGGTCAAGAACCATTTTAGACAAACTTTCGGTCCTTTCAGCTGATGATTCGTGCTGAAAGGGCATTTTTTTATGCTGATTAGGTCATAAACTCTTCAAATGGAGTTAAGTCAGCTTTAAGTTGCTCTCGTTAGTATGAACACCATCAACTTAAAGGAGATGGCCCTGATGCAAGAAGTCACGACACTCACGCAACGGCCAAAGCCGCGGACCAAAAGACATATCAATTGGTTCAAGGTACTGCCTTGGATCGTGCCGTTGGGATTACTGGCTGGATGGCAAGCCGCGGTCAGTTTTAACTGGCTCACGAGTTCCTTACTTCCGGCACCCTTAACGGTGATTCAAGATGGCATCACCTTGTGGCAAAGTGGCGAATTGCCAAAAAATATTGCGATTAGCCTGTATCGTGCAACAGCTGGGTTTGCGATCGGTGGCAGTATCGGATTTGTACTTGGCCTGATGAACGGTTTGGTCAGACCAATCCGAGCCTTATTAGATAGTCCGATTCAAATGCTTCGCAACATTCCGCATCTATCCTTGATTCCCTTGCTGATTATTCTGATCGGCATTGGCGAATCGGCCAAAATATCGTTGGTGGCAATCGGGGTCATGTTCCCGATCTACATCAATACTTATCAAGGTATAACAACGGCCAATCCAGAATTGCTTGAAATGGGGCATGCCTATGGTCTTTCAAAGCGCGACTTGTTCACGCGAATTATTTTTCCAGGGGCTTTACCCAACATTTTGATGGGTGTGCGGTACGCGCTCGGCGTGATGTGGACCACATTGATTGTCGCAGAAACCATTTCTTCGAGTTCCGGCTTAGGCTACATGGCAACGAATGCACAAGAATTTATGCGGATGGACACCGTCCTGCTTTGTATTTTGATCTACGCATTGCTCGGCAAGGTGTCCGACCTCATTGCGAAAAGTTTAGAAAAAGTCTTCCTTAGTTGGCGTCAAGGAGGTGTCGAGGCATGACTGATCCAATTATTAGTTTACGTCAGATTAAAAAAACCTATAACGATAAAACTGTCTTGCATGACATTCATCTTAATTTGTACCCTGGTGAATTCTTGGCACTGGTCGGCATGAGTGGCGGCGGCAAAAGCACCATTCTTCGCCTAATCGCAGGACTCGAGCCGCCGACTGCCGGTGACATCCAACGTCAAAATGGACTGGTCATGCGGATGATGTTTCAAAATGATCGCTTGCTGCCGTGGTTAACCAATTTGGACAACGTTTCTTTTCGGTCACACGATCCCGCTATCGTGCAACAAGCTAAGTCACTGTTAACAGCAGTTGGCCTTGCTGACAAAAGCGATGGTTATCCCGTGCAACTTTCAGGTGGTCAAAAGCAGCGGCTGGCGTTGGCGCGAGCGTTGTTAGCTAAGCCGCAGTTACTGTTGCTCGATGAACCGCTTGGCGCATTAGATGCCTTGACGCGGCAACATATGCAGGATCTGATCCTTGATATTTTCACAAAACAGCATTTAAGCAGTTTGCTCATCACGCATGATGTTAATGAAGCTGCACGCATGGCCGATCGCATTGTGGTTGTCAAAGATGGCAAGCTGGCATACGAAACAAGCGGTGCTCGTGGTCAATCACCAGAGAAAATTGCGAACACAGCGGCGCGAGTTTTGAACGCGATTGTGTCTGAGCCGGTGACAACATGAAGCAGGCGAATGACGGCGAGCGGCGCGAGCCGAAAAAAGTTAAGCATCCTTATCTATATGAAATTGATCTTATGCGTTTGATTTTTATTGCAGGGGTGCTGTTGAATCACACGACAACGGCATTTCAGCATCAAACATCCAGCGGTTTAATCAGTACTGGATTCTTAGCCACACATTTAATGATTCATTTTACGCGAATGGGTTTCATGTTTATGACCGGTTTGGTATTGACGATGGTGTATTACCGGCGTCAGCGCAATTGGCCGCTGTTTTACAAAAAACGCTTCACAACAGTCGGCGTACCTTACGTCTTGTGGAACACTTTATTATTGGCAGGTTCAGTACTGCTTGGTGTTGGCGGCTTTACCATCGCCAACTTCTGGCCAGACTATCTCAGTGCCTTGCTGCATGGCGATCAGTTTTACCTCTACTACGTTTTGGTCACCTTACAATTGTATCTATTGTTTCCAGCCATGCTGTGGCTATTTAAACGGACGGCTGGTCATCATATCAGGTTAGTCGTCGCTAGCTTCGGCGTTCAAATGCTGCTAGTCATCGGCATTAAGTATGGGTTGCCACATGTCAACACAAGCAACTGGTTATGGTGGTTTAAGGCCTATGGGGTCAATGTTTTCACCTATCAGTTCTTCTTCATTAGCGGTGGACTCGTCAGCATGCACTATGAAAAGGTCAAGCAATGGCTTCTTGCCCATCAGGTGTTAATCGGCTGGGGTGCTTTGAGTCTCAGTATTGGCACCATTGGTCTCTATGTTTTTAACAAACAAGTTCTGAACTTTGGTCACAACGCCGCTGTTTCGCCGCACCAACCTTATATGTTGATCTACGATGTCGTGATGATCGCTTTTGTATTCGTATTAGGCCAGCGATACGCGGTCTGGCATACGAAGCGACCCGAACATTGGTTGGCACGACTGATCGGTCATGGTGCCCAAGTTTCTTTCGGCGTTTATCTTTGTCAAACCATTGCTATTAGCCTGTTAGGCGGCTTGTTGAGTCTCGGTGGTTTTAGCAATGGCATGTTGATCTTACTACTACCAATCGGCTATATCTTTATTCTAGCTGTTTCATTTACCATTGCTTGGCTATGCCACCGGATCGCGCCGTTTGGGTGGCTGATTGGCCGTCCGCAGTCCTTGTCAGTTTCATCGAAAGGAGTCTTGAATCATGAGCAAACTCACCGATCTGTTGTCTCAGAATCTAATAAATGAGCGTGATTACCCAATTGTGAAATCAGTCGCTGCCGATACTTGGTATACTGGGCGCGATCTTGAAGAGGACGTCGCAGTCTTGCGTGACCAGTTGAATAAACTGAAAATCGGTGCAGGGGATCAGATTCTTGTCGCTTTGCCAAACGCTCCCGTCCATCTGGCGTTAAATCAGGCACTTTGGGAGATTGGTGCGGTTGTCCATCCGATTGCTGCCGCGACCCCGTTGCCAGAACTGAAGGCGGAATGGTCATTGTATCACTATCAGGCAGTTATAACCTTGCCTGATGTTGGCGAAAAGCTGGCAGAACCATTGGTGCCGTGCAGTCGGCTTCGTCTGCATACTATCGCAGCGCTAGCGATTTTAACTGATGCCAGTCAGCTTGCGTATCGCATAAACGCGCCGCAGAAACGGCCAAAAGAAGAGGATCTGGCTTTGATCCTCAACACTTCGGGCACAACTGGCAAGCCGAAACGCGTGGGCTTAACCCATCGCATGTTGTTGAATGCGGCCCAACACGATGCCAAAAGTCATGCCTTATCAGCTGATGATATCGCCATGGTCGTGATGCCGATGTTTCACATCAATGCGCAGGTGATTTCGGTTTTGGCTACCCGACTTTCAGGTGGCAAACTTGTCATCGCACCGAAGTTCTCCGCTAGCAAATTCTGGCCGCTCATCGCAGACAACCATGTCACGTGGGTTTCAGTTGTGCCGACAATCATTTCGATTTTGCTCATGAACGAAAACGCCTTGAAAGCTTATCACCCTGACATTCATTTGCGATTCGTCCGCAGTTCCTCGTTTGCATTGCCAGAAGATAAGTTGATAGCCTTTCAGACGTATTTTCATACGCAGATTCTCGAAGGTTATGGCATGACTGAGACGGCGAGTCAGAGTACCTTAAATCCAATTAATGCACCAAAAATTGGGTCTGCCGGCAAGCCGGTGGGTACAGAACTGCGACTGATGCTGGCGGACGGTTCTTTGAGCCAGCAACCGTATGTTGAAGGTGAAATTGCTCTTCGCGGCGATCACGTCATTCACGATTATCTCGAACCGCATCCTGAATCTTTCAAAGACGATTGGTTCCTCACTGGCGATCTTGGCTATTTAGACGAAGATGGCTATCTGTTTGTCAAAGGCCGTCGTAAGGAAATGATCAATCGCGGTGGTGAAAAGGTTGCCCCGGCAAAAGTCGAAAATATCCTTAATGAGTTAGACTGGGTTGCTCAAGTAGCGGTGATTGGTTTGCCAGATGCACTTTATGGCGAAGCAGTCACGGCGGTTGTCATTCGCCAAAACGTGACCGGCGACCCAATGAAAGCCAAAGCCGCCTTGATCGATTACGCTCGCCAGCATTTGGCAGCGTATGAATGTCCAACCGATGTCGTTTTTGTCAAAGCCTTTCCGGTCAATGCAACTGGGAAAGTAATCCGACCGAAACTGCGCAAACAGCTGATGCAAGGCGGACAAGCCTATGAAGCATAAAAAACACCTTTGGTTCTTGGTGATCGGCTTAATCATGTGGCTTAGTGTTGCCGTCTATGGCTATACGCAGACCACGACGGCGGCCAGTGATCTGGAAACAGTCACGATCGGCTACCAAAAGGCCGATCCTGTCGACATTGCCCGCCAGCACGGTGAGTTAATCAAAAAAATGAAAGCAAAAGGCTATCAAGTCGTCTTCAAGGAGTTTTCTGATGGTGCTGCGCTCATGACTGCTTTGAAAAGTGGGGCGATCGACTACGCTCGCGTTGGCGATACGCCGCCAGTGACAGCAAAAGCTGCTGGCACGGATATTGCGCTGATTGCTGCTGGTGCCACCAAGGAATATGGCAGCGGTATTCTTGTTGGTAAGAACAGCCAGATCACCAATCTCAAGCAATTGAAAGGCAAGACGATCGCCTATCAAAAAGGCACTGCCGCCCAATACTTGATTATTCAGGCCTTAAAAAGGCAGGTTTGTCCACCAATGATGTTAAATTAGTGAATATGGATCAAAGTTCAGCATCGGTCGCTTTTGCAAAAGGCAGTGTGGATGCTTGGGTCACTTGGGATCCGTATACGGCAACAGCACAAGTCAATCAAGGGGCCAAGTTGCTGACAAACGGCACCGGCTTGGCAAAGAATCGTGACTTCCTGATCTCAACCCAAAATTATGCCAAAACTCACACCGCGCTAAGCAAATTGCTGACAACCTATATCAACGATGATATGACGTGGGCCAATAATCACCACACACAACTCATTGCCATGCTCAGTAAAACCTTGAAACTATCAGACGCTGTGATTCAAAAAATGGTTGAACGCCGAACTTATGCCATGGCGCTCGTTAAAGCAGATAGCAGCATTGTCGATGAAGAAAATCAAATCGCGAATACCTTTTATCAAGAAGGTGTTGTGACCGAGAAGGTGGATATGAAGACAACATTAGTCAGTGGTAGCGACTGATCAGTTGCAGCCCGGGACTTGCTGGATAAAAAAGACTCCTTGAGATGAAATATCTCAGGGAGTCTTTTTTGATGGGACCATGGCATCATACAGCAATCACAACTATTTTTTTAACGGGACATTTTTCAATGCTGAGTGCTTCTGGCATTTTTCCAGCATCAATCTGTGGTTATGCATGAAAATGGCCTTGATGTACCTTTTCATTGTCTCTGAAATCAAAAACAGAATTAAGCGAACCTCGGCCTTGAAAATCCCTTTCCATCAAATCAATTGATCATTGAACGACTGCCGCTGAACAAAACAACCTCTCACTTTTGGTCGAAGAAGAGCGGACCTTCATCTGCAAGTGATCCGACATGTTAGGATTTCAACGAACTTTATACTAACCGTTTCCGCAGAAAACCAGAAAGCCAGTCGGTGAGGGTTACTAAAATGATAATGCCATACAGAATGATGCCCACTCTAGACCAAGAACGGGTTTGAATAGCGAAAATCAAAGGTGTTCCGACACCGCCAGCACCCACCATACCAAGAATCGATGCTGAACGAATGGCCAACTCAAAACGGTAGAGTGTATTAGAAACAAACTCTGGGATCAATTGTGGCAAACTGGCGATCACAGTGACATCCAATCGATTGCCACCAGCAGCAATCACGGCTTCTCCGGCACGATTGTTCATGTTTTCAATCGCTTCGGAAAAAAGCTTTGCGAGCATGCCAACACTATGAAAGCCAACTGCTAGTACGCCAGCAAAAGAGCCTGGACCAACGGCTTTGATAAACATTAACGCCAGGACAATTTCAGGAAAAGTTCGAATGGCAGTCAAGACAAATTTGCCAGAACGAGTCGTCAGCCAAAACTTGTGCTGTGTGTTCGCAGCCCAAAAAGCAAATGGCAGACTAATAATAGCTGAAATGAACGTCCCTAAAAAGGCGATCCCCAAGGTTTGCAGCAGCGTAGAAGTCAGATCTTCGCCATCACCTGTCCAAACATAGCTAAAATCGGGATGTGCCAACCCCGCAGCGATTGACTTGGTAACGACCCACGCATTGGGTTTGATTTCAAGACTTGGCATACCTGTGAATGACCAAACGATAATCGCTAAGGTGATTATTGTCAGTAACCAATTGCGCCAACGATGCTGCAGGGGGGCCTTTGGCAATGAAGCTGAGCGATTCATAGAAGCACCTCCCTAGCCTTACCGCTAATGTAGTCAATGACAAGTACAACAGCAAAGATAACTAGCACAATCAAACCGACCCGATCATACCGAAACATGGATAATGCCTGTTGCAAGTAAATACCGATCCCGCCAGCTCCCATATAGCCGAGCACCGTACTAGCCCGAACGTTAATTTCGAAAGCATACAAGACGAAGCTAACAAAATAATTTGCGATCTGCGGCAACACTGCAAAACGAATCATTTCAATTCGGCCTGCACCTGCTGCCTTAAGTGCTTCAAGCGGTCCAGGATCAATCGTTTCAACTGCTTCATAAAACAGCTTGCCAACCATCCCAAAAGTAAAGATCGCTAACGCAAAAATACCGGCCACTGGTCCGATTCCGACAATGGCGACAAAAAGTGCCGCTAACATGAGATCGGGGATGGTACGGACAATATTGAGCACAAAGCGAAAAATGCCTACCACAATTTTATTAGTCACAATGTTGCGCGAAACTAAAAGGGCATATGGAAAAGCAACGGCAGAGCCAATCAAGGTGCCAATGATTGCCATTTTCAGTGTCTGAATCATCGGATCGATTGTGTAATAAGCGTAACTCCAGTCAACATGCGCCATTTCGGTAAAAATGACAGTGAATTGACTGAAATTCTTAAAAAACAACCCGAGATTTGCATTGGTGATCCCAATCGACCAAATTAAACCAAGTACCATGATGCCAGTAAGCAGCCACTTGCGCCATTGCAGCTGACGTTTCGGTAACGTAGGAGCTGTCATTATGACACCTCCTGCTCATTACCGCTGTAAATACTAGCTATGATTTCATCAGTGGCTTCGGCAACCGGACCGTCAAACACTTTTTGACCCGCCCGAATACCGATAATGCGAGTAGCATAAGCTTGAGCAACCTCAACGCTATGTAGATTAGCCACGACAGTAATGCCCATTTCTTGGTTAATTCGCCGCAAGTCATCCATCACCCGTTTTGTGGTTTGAGGATCAAGACTGGCGATCGGTTCGTCTGCGAGAATAATCGTTGGGGTTTGCGTAAGGGCACGTGCAATCGCCACGCGTTGCTGTTGACCACCGGAAAGTTGGTCGGCACGGGTATAAACTTTATCTTCCAATTCTACTGTCCGCAAGGCATCGTAAGCACGTTGCTTGTCTTCAGCGGAAAATAAACCTAGTACCATTTTCCAAGTTGGATAATAGCCGACTCGTCCAGTTAAAACATTCTTCAAGACTGACGAGCGGTTGACTAGGTTAAAACTTTGAAAAATCATCCCGATTTTCCGACGAATATTCAATAGTTTCTTGCCTTTTGCTTTGGTAATGGAAACACCATCAATACGTACATCGCCTTCAGAGATGTCGTGAAGCCGATTGATGGCCCGCATCAGTGTACTTTTCCCGGCTCCTGACAAGCCAACGACAACTACAAATTCGCCGTGATTAATGGTTAAATCGATGTCTTTAAGGCCTACGACACCGTTAGGATAGATTTTTGAGACGTGGTCAAACTCAATAACTGGGTGGTTACTTTCTGACATGCAAACTTCCTCCATGTATAGCAAAAGCGCTAGGTGGCTAGCGCTTTTGCAACGTTGCTTTACTTGCTTTTTGATTCACCAGTGGCAATTTTGTCATACTTACGCACAATGTTGAAGGCACTATCTGTGGTTTTGACATAGCCCTCATGTGTATAAATACTTGAGATAATCGCATGACCTTCTTTTGTCTTAGCAATGTCGATGAAAGCCTTGCTAAGCTTTTTGCGGAAGGCGGCACTCATGTCCTGACGTACGGAAATCGTGTCATTAGGAATTGGCTTTGTGAAGTAGATGGGTTCAACCTTGTCCATAATGTCAGGAACATCTTTTTTGACAATATTGCGGGCATCCTCAAAAACAAAGGCGGCATCGGTATCACCGTTTAGCACGGACATGACACCTTGATCGTGACCTTTGACAGTAACCAAGGTATCTTGTTTAACAATGTCGAGACCCTTTTGGGACAGTTCGGCAATCGGCCAAATATAGCCAGCGGAACTGGTAACATCTTGAACGGCAATTTTTTTATTCTTGAGATCTTTCCAAGATTTGATGCTACTGCCTTTTTTAACAACAATCATCGAACGATATGAATCAACTAGTTTGTCGGTGCTTTTCCCACCCGGCTGTTTGATCCCAAATCGTTGCGCCATCAACAAAACGTCGGCTGCCTTTTGCGCGTGTGCCTGAACGTAACCATCAGGTGGTAAGAACCCAACATCGACTTGTTTACTCTTCATAGCTTCGACAATTGAGTTGTAGTCTGTCGAAACGGTGACTTTGACAGGGATGCCAAGCTCTTTCTTCAGCAAACTAGCCAGAGGTTTTGCTTTTGCTTCGATTGTATTGGCGTTGCTTGATGGTACAAACTGAATATTTAATGACTTGGGGGTGTAACTATTGCTTGTACTTGTGCTGCTAGAACTACTCTTACTACCACAAGCAGCCAGCGATAACGCAGCAATGGTTGCCATCCCAGCCACTGCAATTCTTTTCCAGAACTTCATCAGTTTTCCTCCATAAAAGTAGAATCAATCATTTGTAAGCAGAACCTTGCTTGTCTCGGCGACGCAAAAGAGTGAACTGAGACGAACAAGTCACTTGAACATTCAAATCATACTTTTTTATAATATCTGAATCAATAACTTTACAATAATTTTACATTTTATACATTTCGTTCGGATTTTACACAAACGGCCTGCTTTTTGATGACCGTTATACTTGGATTTAGTCTGGTGCAGAACGATAATGAGGTTAACCCGATACAACATTTCTGATTTTTTGAAAATTTCGGTGCCCGGATCGTGACGAAAAATAACGTAAATTATATAAAATTCATTAGACTAACTGCACTGTTATTACTTTTTTATTCTGCTTGGAAAACAATATTAGAGAAGTCGCCGCATCCTAGTTAATAGCACACCTGTTACCAGCGTGATGGCTAGAACCGCCGAAATTGTTGTTGCCCGAATAGCCACAATGCCCCAGCCGAGTAATGAAAGGGTGATTGTGAGGACGATATTAATCGTGATCGCCGTCATAACAGCGCGGCTTGGTTTGCTGCGCCAAAAGTTGCGATTGCTGCGGGTGATCAGGATGGTCAGCATGGCACTGAAGATCAGATAGTTGAAAATGATGGTGCTTATCTGACCTTGAGCTACGTGAAGGTTGGTGAGCAGCGTCAAGATGATCATCCCAACGAGCGTCCAGCCGATTGCGAGTGTGCCGCTGATAAAACCGAGTTTGCCTAAGTGCCAGTTTTCAGGATGGTGGGAGATGCTGGTGCGATCAGTACCAAGTACCAATGTCACGAGATCATTTAAGATGGCAACAAGGATCATCGCGTTTAATGACAACGGCAGAAAATGATTCAGTAAATAACCTAGCGTTAGGATGATCGTCAGTTCGGCGGTTCGCGATAACTTGGTGATGGTCCACGTCATCATGCGCTGATAAACGCGATGACCGCTATCAAGAATCTCAATAATGGAGGTTAAACCGGGTTCAAGCAAAATCATTTTAGCTGCTCGCTTGGCTAAATCCACGGCATTCTCAACTGCAATGCCGACTTCAGCTTGCCTGATAGCAGGGGCATCGTTCACGCCATCTCCGGTCATTCCAACGATGTGTCCACTGGCTTGCAATCGCTGGACGATAGCTAGTTTGTCCTCCGGTTTTACCTCGGCAATGCCAGCTAGATTCTGCAAAGAAAAGGTGGCGGGTAATTGTGAAAAGGCTACGATTTGACCTGTCAAACCGGCTTTCAAAGCAATGGGCTGCGCCGTTTTGACATTATCGCCAGTGAGCATGACCAGCTGCACACCGCGTTTTTTAATAGCTTCAATGGCTTGCCTACTATCGGCCCGAATAGTGTCTTCAAGAATGTAGACGCCGACAAGGTGCTCATTAATTGAGACAGCGACTGAGCGGCCTGCATCTAAGGCTAGGGGTGGTAGTTTTGGTGATTCAGGATCACGTGACTGTAGCACTTTTAAAGAGCCAAGACGAACTTTCAGCAAACGATCAGCAATTGTGATGGTTGCACTTGCATAGCCAGTTTCGGCAGTAAACGGTGTGAAGTTGCTCAGGGTTGCTTCAACATGATTGTTACTAGTGAATGTCAAAATAGCTTGATCGATGACACTAGGGTGTTGTTGGTCACAAGCAAAAGCACTGTAAGCTCGTACGGTTTCGTCAGGCAGGTCCGACAGATTTGTAAACGTCACAACGACAGGCTTGTTTTCAGTGATGGTGCCGGTTTTATCAACCAATAACACGTCAAGATTAGACGCTTCTTGAATGCCAGACAGATCACTAACTAAAACATGGTCACGACTAAGCACTTTTGCTTCAACTGAATTTGCCACCGCAAAGCTGGAAGGCATGGCAATTGGGATCGTTGCAATGAACAACATGGCCAAAAAGGGAAACATGCTGATCAAGTTTTCACCACGAATTAAAGCGGCAACGATCAGAATGATGGCTAGCACACTATCGAGAATCGCAAGGTCGTTGATGATTCGACCGAGCAGTTGCTGCAAGTGACCGGGTGCGGCTGATTGGTTGAGCAGGGTGATCGTTTTCCCTGAACGACTGTCTGCACCAATTGCTGTCACGACAGCAAGCGTGTGTCCAGTCAGCACTTCGGTTCCAGCATAAACAGTTTGATTGACCTGCCGATGAACCGAGGCAGCTTCGCCAGTGATACTACTTTCGTTGACTTGAATCGCGTTGTCCAGAAGGCGAGCATCAGCGGGGATGATATCGCCTTGACGCAGACTAATTAAATCGCCGACGACCAACTCTTTTGCGGGTTTTGTGACCCAATTGTCAGAACGTTTCACGGCCGCAAGCGGGGTCAATTCATGTGATAGCTTGCGTAAAACCGCCCGAGCCCGCGTTGATTGAATCGCGCCATTCACAGCCGCAAACAGCAACATCAGCACAATAAAACCTGCCTGAATACCTTTACCAAGAACGATTTCGACAACTAAAGCTGCCTCCAAAATCCAAGCGGAAGGTTCCCACAGACGCGCGAGTACGCCTTGAATAAAACTGACGGTGGGCTCTTTAACCTCATTGAAACCATCTGAATGTAAACGTGCAGTTGCTTCAGATTGTGAAAGACCGCCATATTGAGTCATTTCATCGACATCCTTTCAGAAAAAAAGATCGATCGTCGTTAAACGCTCGGTCTCGTCATTGATTATGCTCCGGTTTCTAATCGCGCCAGTTCACGCTCTGGAAACTTAGTCGAATTGAACGCTATCTGGAAAGTGTGCCAGTCGCGTGCCGACGTTTCCGAGTTCTTCTTCAATCCGCAGCAACTGGTTGTACTTCTCGACGCGCTCAGACCGAGCTGGGGCGCCGGCTTTAAGTTGGGCGGCGTTGGTGGCAACGGTGAAGTCAGCAACAAAGGTGTCGCCAGTTTCGCCAGAGCGGTGGGACATCATCGTGGTGTAGCCGTTTTTACGGGCTAAGCGAATCGCTTCGAGGGTTTCAGTAACAGTACCGATTTGATTGAGCTTAATCAGAATCGAATTAGCCATGCCTTTTTGAATAGCCTCTGTGATCAACTTCGGATTGGTGCAGACTGGATCATCAGCCACGATCTGGATACGCTTGCCGTACTTGGCGGTAAACTTGGCAAAGTTATCCCAGTCGTCTTCGCCGTAAGGATCTTCAATCGAAATGATTTCAGGAAATTGATCAAGCAGCTTGATGTAGTAAGCACCAAGTTCGTCTGGCGTGTAGGTTTTGCCTTCAAAATCATAATTTTTGGTGTCGTGGTTGTAGAAGTAAGAAGCCGCCGCATCAAAAGCAATCGCAATTTCCTTACCGGGGGTGTAGCCGGCTTGAAGAATCGCGTCATGTAGCATTTGCAAAGCATCTTCGGAATTCTTCAAGTCAGGGGCAAAGCCGCCTTCGTCACCCAACCCAGTCGTGTAACCAGCTTTCTCAATGACCTTTTTCAAGGTATGGTAGGTGTTCGTAATTTTCTCAAAACCATCACGAAAAGACGTGCGTTCAACTGGGGTGATCATAAATTCCTGAATATCAATACCATTATCGGCATGTTCACCGCCGTTGATCACATTGTGGAAGGTTTGTGGTAACTCTAGATCTGTCCCGCCTAGATAACGATAAAGTGGCTGATGGGTGGCCAAGGCAGCGGCCCGAGCCGTGGCCATTGAGACGCCAAGAATAGCATTTGCGCCAAGCTTGGCCTTGTTCGGGGTGCCGTCCAAATCAATCATGATCTGATCAACGTGAGCCTGATTAAAAGGCGAAACACCATGCAAGGCTTGATTAATCGCCGTGTTGACATGATTGACCGCCTTCAGCACACCTTTACCGCCCAGTCGATCACCGCCATCGCGCAACTCAACCGCTTCTTTTTCACCAGTAGAAGCCCCTGAAGGTACCTCGGCTCGACCAAGGGTGCCATCAGATAAAACGACATCAGCCTCCACTGTTGGGTTGCCGCGTGAGTCGAAAATTTCGCGAGCTTTCACTGTATCAATAAAAAGTGCCATCATAATATCTCTCCTTTTGGTAACAACGAAAAAAACGCCTACCGAAGCGACATAAAAGTCGTTTCAGTAGACGTCATCAGATTGCTACACAATCATTTGCGGCGAACATCATCGCCTGTTCTTCTATACGAATAGAGCGTACGCTTTTTTCTTTTTGGGTGCAAGAGGGAGATTAACTTGAGTGCGAAAGACCAATTTTTCTTATTGACCGCATTCGGGAAAACCTATAGACTGAAAGCAAGCTTAGAGAGAGGACTAATTACCCTTTTTCTTAGTCCAGCAGATTGGATGGCACACACCCCTCAACATTTTTTGAAGTGCGGAGGTGATAGCCATGCCAAAATCAGGAGACGAAAGGGGTTCGCCGCGTTGGATGTGGCGTCGATTATCGTTGCGCTTAGCATACTGATTACCAGTATGGCCAAAGCGTACGCGATTATCAAAAAAGCTAACCTCAAGGATTAGCTTTTACCAAATCGTCATCTGAACTGCGTCGAGGTCATCGGGTCGCACCCCGGTGGCCTCTTTTCAACTCCTTAATTATACCTTAGAGGTCGTGAAGCGGTCAATATACTTGTGCAGTGCAACTAATTGAACTTGATCCAGCAGTAGCGCGGCTGTTGATGTGAAAAAGCGATCATCAGTTGGCTTGTAAGTGCGACTAGGATGAACCCATTACCATTGAGAGACCAATTAGATTTCAGGAGAATGTTCTTATCTACGCATTGTTTTAATATATCACGTATATACGAACAAAATAACAACTCGTTTTGTGTGTGTCAAGATATGCACAAACCACGTTCATTGTTGTTGATGTTCGGACCAAACATTTGCTATACTTTCAATAAATTAAATGGCGATGGTGTTCGCCTATACGCAAGTTGATGACACCTACCTTGAGCAAATCAGGGTAGGTGTCTTTTTTCTGAGTATGAGCTGGTGCTTTTAAAAATTGCAGCATAAATGGCCTCAGGACAAAGTGACAGATCTTAGCCTGATATGTTTATGCAGAGGTTTCTGCGTCAGCGAGTGCGTTCCCACGAAAGGAGATCATGATGCAGCATCGTGAAAAAATACATGTTAGTTGGTTGTTGGCCGTCTTTGCTGGCGGTTTTATTGGTGGCATTTTGCGATATGTCATCAGTGGCGTGACCCACGATGGCACAACCATGATGGGGACAAGCATTGTGAACTTAATCGGCAGCTTTTTACTGGCCTTCACCACTTATGGCTTGGATATGAAGTTCGATCTGCCTGAATGGCTGTTGCTTGCCCTCGGGACAGGTGTCATCGGTGGTTTCACGACATTCTCCACGCTCATGCTGGACTTTGCGACCTTGGCACCAAGGCATGCGATTTATGCCACACTACTGTTGATGCTCAATCTGCTGGGCGGACTGCTAGCAGCAACAGCCGGATTCTTGGCCTCGAAACTCGTTGGAAGAAGGGACAAAAAACAATGGTGATCTTAATTGGTATCGGAGCCGGTCTCGGCGCTGTTTGCCGGTACGGTATAACCGTATTAGGGAAAATGCTCTGGCCCGGCAAGCCGTTGGCGACGCTACTCATCAATGTGCTGGGTTCATTGCTGGCAGGACTTTTAGTTGGCTTACCAACGCTCTCAGCGTTTCGACTGTTCCTACTGCCCGGTTTTTGCGGCGGCTTTACGACCTTTTCAACGTTCATGGCAGACGCGTTTATCCTGATTAAAAATCGGCGGTGGTCAATGGCGATCTTTTATTATGTTGGCACGGTGGTAGCGGGGATGGTAGCCGTGGTTGTGGGGATGATGACTTCAGGGATACTTTTTGCCTAACTGGCAAGTGTGCCTGCCGATCACCGCTATAGTGCAGTTTAACAGCTTCTTTTTCCAGTAGAAACCCCTAAAGGTATCACGTCTTGGTCAACGGTGTCGCTAGACAAAATGATATCAACCCCACTGTTGGGTTGTCGCGTGAGTCGAAAATTTTGCGAGACTTCACCTTATCAATAAAAAGTGCCATCGCACATCTTTTCTTTCGTTAACAACAGAAAATCAAAGCATAACCATACATGTGTTTGAGACAGAAGGTACACTTTTCCCGCAAAATAACAGCCTCTGCTTTGCTTGCGAATTGCTGCAAAGTAGAGGCTGTTGTTAGCGGCAAGGTATTTAATTTGTGAAATTCTGAGAGAGTGGAACTTTATTAAAAATTTGTCTTAGCATTCTCGACTATAGTTATCAATAATCATTGTTGCTGAGACTGTCAGAATAAACACATTCAGTGCCATACTGTCGTATTTTGGAATGGAAATGATGGTGATGACTAAAATAACGCCTGACAAGGCACTGACGATATGAGCAATCTTGGAAAGAGTTTTCAAAAAATCAGTCCCCTTTGTGGGCTAGCACCGACTCCTGCAGCACAGTCAAGAGCGTTACTACCACCGTTTACCTTGCAGAGTTCAGTATTCGTTAATAATTGAATGTTAGACAAATCACCTCGTGTTTGTTTTCGACATAATGCTCACAACACAGAGGGCTAGCTTCCTACAAACAATGTACACAAAAATATCGAGCTTTTGTTATTATTTTTTAAACGCCGTACAATTACCGGTAAATGTTGAAATTTTTCAAGATTTATCTAAAAAAGCAGCGTTAATCCTGCATTTCATGGCGGTTATTTTTAAGGATGTCATAGTGCTAATTGTTAGCCGCAGCAATTTATTGATTGACAGCCGCTGAACTGAAACGAGCTGCCACTCTTATGTCAAAATGTGATGGGCAGTTTCTGGAAAGCTTAGTTAATCAAAATAGAAAAAATGTTGTGAGGGTTGAAGAAGTGATCGGTAATATCGCCTCGTCTGGGGAAAATCTGAAACTTGCCAAGCGTGATCACTTTCAGTTATATTCAAAGCTCTATCTAATCATCTCAACGGATCAAGGACTCCAGTCCAGACTTGGAACTTCAACAAAGATGCCGGTATGTTTGTTTGCCCTGCAGATTTTATGGACTCGCGAGTTACGAGAAACGGTAAAAAAGATAAGAGCTGCGATCAAGGCAGGACTTATTACTTTGACACGCATCATTGTCATGAATGTCCACAGCAGCTATGTTGGCACGGTGGTAGCGGGGATGATAGCAGTGGTCGTGGGGATGGTGATTTCCAATACTTTTTTTGATGAAGGTGGTGAAGGCTATTATGCGAGCAGAAACCTCTTGAGTAGGCATTCTGTGAGCGACACTTTAAGTATGCAAGTTACTTTAAATAACAATCGATTCTAAATGGATCAATGAAGATACGGATTATATAAGTTTGATGCTGGCCTGCCTCAGTATACTAGCTTATCAAGCAGTACCTCTCATTTCGAAAAAGTTATTTATGGGATGAAGATTTAAAGGCATTCACTTTTTTAACATTCTTTTTACTTAGTTTTTCTTGCATCATTTTTGCAGTTCCAAAATCGTTTCCTGTTCTTTTTCTTAAAGAAACTGAACCTTTCATCGGGGCATTTAAGCCCAGGTAAGTTATTTTTACAATGTTATTTTTTAAAATCTGAAACTCTATTTTTCGAACATTATTTTTGTTGGCAGCTTTGGAAGCTAATTCATCCCCAGATACAACTGAGTATATGTCAGGAGCCTTACCTTCTTCAAGCGAGCGATACTGAGTTTGTTTGGCATGCTGATAGGCAAAAGCGGTTGCATTTGTTAGAGTTCCTGTATATGTGTCACCATTATCAGTCTTTGCTGAAATTTTATAATCAAAAAGCACAGGGCCTATCAACCAAGATGGAGGTGCTAGAAACGTTGCTTCTTTTCGGTTTCCGGAAACTCGAAGAGCGACATAAGTCATTGAGTCAATGTCCTCTTTTTTTTCCGGTTTGGCGTCAGGATTAGAATTAGAATACCAAATAGTGTTGACTTGATTACTGTAGTCTAAAAATGCTTTTCCACCAATAATAGCTAGTATAACAGCCACGACCCCTATGGCTGTTATGAGTAATGGCTTCCAGCGCACTTTACGCAGTCGATTCGGATTGGCAGCTGATTTCATTTCTAAGCGATTGTTTGTTGCAGTATTTGAATTTCTTTCTTTAGAGTTCTTTGCCGCTGTGTTGCTTTTAAAAGAAGTGCCGGTCTTTATATTTACAAGCGAATGTCCACAGTGAGTACAGAACTTAGCTCCAATCAAGTTCTTTTCACCGCAATGTGGACAGAAAATAAAGTTCCTATTTGAGCTATCCATTTTCCCAACTCCCCTAAACAATATCTTAATGTCAATCTGTGACTGTAATGTAAAAAATCAAGTTGCACATAATATTGAAACGAAAATCTGAACAAAAAAATTAAGCCGAGTTCTCTGTACTTTTTGCTTTTAAATTCGAGGACGCTTATTTCAAGCTTGTTGTTGAATTAATTTTGGTTTGGCGGTGTCCCTTTGTAATATTTGAATTTGATTGTTTTTAAAGCTTTAACACCACCTTGGGCATTGCAATAGTTATCAACGTCACTAACGTTTACAGGCGATCCAGCATCTGGGGTAAATGCACCGGGACCGGCCATTCCAAAGTAGACAATGGTTTTCTTTCCCTTTTTATCTTTAGTTGGCACCTGAACAATTTGGATTTCTGGTGAACCACCAGATCCAGTTCCGTAAGGCATGACACTATATGAGGTATGACTAACAGCAACAACTGAAAGATCTAGACGAGGAGCGCTATACATGATTGAAGTATGTAATTTCTGAAATGTTTTACTATTCCCGTATCCATATAAAACTAACTCCCGCAATTGATCTTTTCGACTCAGGGTTTCAAATGACAATTGATTTGGATCGGTTATCTGAGATTGTTTCGAAGCTTGGTGAGATGTCGGAGACAAGGCGGAGAATCCTGCCATGCCGAGTAGCAACAAAATACTCATTCCGGAAGTGATTGCAAAAGCTATGTAAGCGGGGTGTCTCTTCTTAACAATTTTTGGAAGCAAATTCAGCTTGGCTCCACAGACGGTACAAAACTTCGCATCTGGTAATACTTTTGCGCCGCAGTTTGGACAAAATAGGTCTACTGAGGATTGAGACTTAAATTTTTGACGACTCATTATCACGGATATGATGGCCCACAAAATTAAAAAAACAAGTATGAATGCGATGGTACCGACAATTTTTCCTGACATTTACCTTCTCCTTAGAAACGGGCGCACCTAAAAAATACTCGCCCAACTTTTAAACTGTTCTAAGTATAAAAAATTCGATAGGCAGGATATGCCCAGCAGGCAAACTCTGCGTAGAAAATTTTAGTCAACAAAATGCGGCTTCATATTTCCTATATAGTCAAGGGAGTATGAAAGTCGCTATTTTTCTGGCCGAAATGTCAGTTGGCTCATATTCAAATTCTGTGAAAACTTACAGTTGAGACTTTCCTAGGCACAATATACCTAATCGCTAAATATAATAAATTTTGTACCTAGTTCCATCGGGCATAATTTGATGTTATTGGAGGAGAAGACATGTTATATAACCGATTTACAGAACATGTAGTCAATGATAGGAAGAAAATGTATAAACGAGGCAGTCAATGGGTCGTTGCCTCGGCATTCGTACTTTTGTTTGGTGGCGCTGCACTTAACTTTCCCGCGCAAACAGTTGATGCGGCAACACTAACCGTTTCTCCTGTGACACTAACGAAACAGCCAAATGGCACTGTATCTGCTTCTAGCACGCAGAGTAGCTCAGCAGCTTCTGCGCAAACGACACAAGTTGCACAACCGACTTCAAATAACCAAGAAGAGGCAACAACGGCTAAGCCAGATGCAGTAACAACTACACAAACCGGATCTGCAAAACAAGCAGCCGCTGCAAATCAGACGACTCAAGTAGCCGATTCGGGTGCACAAGCGTCAGCCGCTTATCAAGCAGCTAGTCTTGCAGCCAATGCAAATACCAGCATGCCTGCAGCGGCACCATCAAGCATGACTGATGAACAGTGGCAGGCTCAAAAGGCTAAGTACGAACAAGCTAAGTCAGCCGCAGCGCAAAGCGAAGCTGCAGCTAAGGCTCAAGCCGAGGCCGCTAAGAGCTCGTATGCAGATCAAGCTACGCAACAAGCTGAAGCACAAAAGGAAAAAGACGGGAATGCTTTTGATCAGCTTCAAGCCAGTGGCTCTGCAAGCTTAGCAGCAATGCAATCGTCACAAGCAAGCAGTTATGCGGCTGCTAGTCAGGCAGCAGATAAAACAATTGCTGATTTGAATAGTCAGAGACAGACACCAGATATTCCTGTTGGGGACGGCGGCACGTTTGACTATGTGGCTAAGACAGGTTCTTGGACCAATATTGCTACAGCGAATGATGCAAAGCAAAAGACTTGGAATGGAAACTTTTTACTTCAAAATTTACCAGTATTCAGTAATGAAAAGTCTAATAGTGTTGCCAACATGACTGATAAGGAAGAAATGGCTTATTATGATGAAGGTGGATTACTAGACATTAGCGATTATCTTGACAACATAAATACGCCAGCCTGGGCTCTGACTGATACGGTCAAGAATAACACACTCAGCGATGCTCAAAAGCAGGAAGTCAATCAGTATGCAATGATGTTGGTGAATAACTATCGGAAAGCATTGGGCATGAGTCCGGTAGTGTCCCCAGCAGATTTTCTGGTTCTGGTACAAGCACGTGGGGACTCAATGTTAGGCGACATTGACATGCATCATGACACGGCAATTCTAAACCGTATTTTTGATAATAAGTGGGCAGGAGAATGTTTAGCGAGCGGAAATCCGGCTAGTTATCAACAAAATTATAAAGGGAAACGTTCCGGCGATCCCACTATGATTGAGGTGCTTCAGTCAGTATCAAGTGCTGTAAATGGCTTATTCAATGATGATACAGATCAAAATCAAGGGCATCGAAACATCTTATTAAGCGATGGCGCTCAAGCAGGCGGTTTTTCTTATCAGAAAACTGCTGGCAACGGTTGGGTTCTTAATTACAACGATAGCTACTATAACTTTTCAGGAGAAAACACCGCCACCGTTCCTGATGAGATCAGCGGTGCGACTGATAACAATCAACAAATCGATCTCAAAATTTCAAACGTCAAAGATAGCCTAGATGATCTCAAAACTCAGCAAAGTAAGGATTATCAAACCGCTTATTCTGCCTATGTTGATGCACAACAGGCCCTTTACAACAAAATCGCCGCAGATGATTCCGCATTGATTGATCTTCCTAAAAAGATTCGTGCGTACAATGCCCAGCAGGATGCTGCCGTTCAGGATCTTATTAAAGCTCTGACGGCACAAGTTGCTCAACTAGATCCAGGTCCTGAACCAACAAAGCCATCAAGTGGTAGTAGTTCTTCAGGATCGAGCGCAGGTAGCTCGTCCTCGTCAAGTGCAGCAAGTTCCTCAGCGTCGAGTGCTGGTAGTTCCGCAGCATCCAGCGCTGCAAGCTCCTCAGCTTCAAGTGCAGGCAGTTCCGCAGCATCCAGTGCCGCAAGTTCCTCAGCGTCGAGTGCAGGCAGTTCCGCAGCATCCAGTGCCGCAAGTTCCTCAGCTTCAAGTGCAGGCAGTTCCGCAGCATCCAGCGCTGCAAGCTCCTCAGCTTCAAGTGCAGGCAGTTCGGCAGCATCCAGTGCCGCAAGTTCCTCAGCTTCAAGTGCAGGCAGTTCCGCAGCATCCAGCGCCGCAAGTTCTGCTGCTTCAAGTGCTGGCAGCTCAGCAGCATCCAGTTCGGCAAGTTCGGCAGCATCCAGTGCCGCGAGTTCCTCAGCGTCAAGCGCGTCAAGTTCCGCAGCATCCAGCGCAGGCAGTTCAGCGGCATCCAGTGCTGCGAGTTCGGCAGCCTCAAGCGCAGCTAAACGAGCAGCATCCAGTGCAACAGTCACACCAATCGCGGCAAAGCAGCCTTCCAGCGGTCAGCCGATGAGTCGTGTGGCTCAGAAGAACGGTAAACATGCTTATCCAGCGACTGGTGAGAGCCAGACAGGGGCCATTTTGGCAGAGGCTGGCGCAGCAGTCATTGCAGTTCTTGGCTTTGCAGGCATCAGAAAGTATCGCCATGCAAAGTAACATTCTCATGATTCAGGCGCAACATCGAACTGCAGAGGTTATGACTCACCTTTCAAGTAAGAGTTTTTCGACAAGTCACGTGGGGTGACTTGTCGAAAAAGAGTTTGAAACGTGAAAGTTTAACAATTAGATCGTAGCTTTCATCGGGATTGCTATTGTCTTGGATTCTCGGTTCTATCTATTGTGACAGCATAATGCGCGGTGGCAATGGGGTGACGGGAATGAATGAAAATGAGCTAGGTAAAAAAGGATTTAGGAATCAAATAAGGTGAGTAGTGATGAGGGTAGACACAGTCGGATGATAGAAGCAATCATGAACAAAAAATTGTATTAGTTTTTTCGGTAAAGCAGATGCAAGTTTTCAAATGAGATTGATTGCTCAGTGGACAAGTAAGCAACAGTTGTGACCATTAGTAACTAACATGATCGTGGGGATTACGTTGTACTAATGGCAACATTGAAAATGGGGAATGGCCTCAGTCTGTAGTTTGCTTGTCAAAAAATATTCAGGGTTACTTGGAAAGGTTTGGCTTGGCATTGCAAACTCGGCCTTTTAGGCTTAAGACTTCAATGATTAAACCAAAGAAATCCCTTATTCCAACGGCTTAGCAAGGAGGTGGTTTGTCCGCCAACAATTGCATCAACATCATAAAGGAAAGCTAAAACAAGCCAAATAAGCGTTACGACAATAACAATGTAATTTGAAGTAGTCATCTTGTGTGTCTGTGGATTTACGAGATGGCTACTTTTTTGGACTAGAAATTCAACTTGGAGTGTGAATGATATGAGAAGTCGTCAACATCATGGTGTTGTCATTTTATTGGGTAGTCTTGTAGTGATTTTAATCGCCGTTATCGGCCTTCTAGTCTTTAAGTTAGGGGAACGGCAGGAGCAATCGGTGAGCTCAAGTAGTCGTCAAGTGTCAAGCTTAAGCAGTCATCGGTCAGCGGTCTCCTCCGAACCGAGTGTCGCATCCAGCACGGTCACTAGTTCATCAAGCTCGCCGACACCGAGTTATGTTGGCAAGACCTATACAGCAACTGATGGGGATGTGACCTATGCTGTACAATTTAATGATGATCACACACTGACACAACAACTCATTAATAACTCCAACAACAATGCCAATATTCAGAGTCAAACAGATGATTGCCTTGTGGGCGAGGACGGTCATATTTCTTTGACAAAATGTATTGCTAATTTGAATGTTAGCTATGAGGATGATACACAGTTGAAGCAAAATGCTGCGCCTGAGTCTTGCGATTTTACAGGGAAAGGTTCTGCTCGATCAGAAACTCCTGAGAAAGGGTGGCTATATATCTGGCGCTTTCGAAACACTGATTACTCGCAATTAGCAGGTACTGATGTTGGTCTTTATGCGAAACCAACAGTAACACCCATCAAAACAACTTGGGATTTAGGCGCACCTATCAATGATTTGTATGAAAAGTCTTTGCATTCGTAAAATTTTCATTGCAGCAACAAACAGCTTGATCACGCAGTCAGTAGCACTATCGGCAGTAACATCATAGGGGGATTGATAGGATGACATCAGCAAAGTTTTGTCCTAATTGTGGCTTAAAGTTGGACGGCACGGAAAAATTTTGTCCAAAATGTGGGTTTGACTTAACAGGTAACAATAAGACTGGTTCAGCAACGATAGAAGCCCATGCAGCAGCTGCCGCTGGACAATTGACCAAACTCGTACCGAGCCGCAAACATTTCATTACAGCATTAACTTTCTTAAAAAATAATGCGCTGACACTTTTCGTTTTATTTATACTGGGGACCTTTTTACCGCTTAACGGTACTTGGCGTTTTGGTCTACTCATGATTTATTTACTATTTGTCTATTGTTACCCGTTGTTAACTGGGAAAAAACGAGTAGCGTGGGACAAAAAATTGGATGATTGGCTACAGGATAAGGACAATCTCAAGCAATTGAATGCTAGCATCAACAAGGGGTTGAATCAATTACATCATGCTATGCCGACAGTTAATCAGAAGACACAGCTTGAACCAAAGACGCAGGTTAAGTCATCTCAAGCAAATGAGCCTTTACCACGGTCTTCTTCAGCTGTATCTGGTTTTCGGCTGAATGGCGAGTTGATAACTGGCATCATTGCGCTGATTGCTGGTTTCTTCATGTATCAAATGGGTAAGCAAAGTGTTGGATCGTTGAGTTCTCAAGCTATGTCACTTTTTCAGAGTGGCTCATTGAGTACGAGTGGCTATTTATATATTTGGGGTGTTTGTCTCTTGGGAATAGGTGTTGCCATGACGTTGGGTGGCATTATCAAAGGCATCCGGCGGCAGTTGCAAGGCGGTGGGGTGCTCAAGTTTCTAGGTATTGCAATTTGCGTTGGGGCGGCTATTGCTGCCAGTTATGTTTACGCTAATCCAGTTTCGTCATCACTGAGAGCAGCAGAAGCAGCGTATAGCTCGGGAATGAGTTACAGCGATATTCAAAATCTGATTGGCGTTATCAAAGCACTTCCATATGTGGCTGCTATCATTTATGGCCTAGGTATCTTTGTGAATGCAACACGATATCGCCAGCCTTGAATCTCTCAAATATTGCAACCTGAACTTATTCACTTCAAATGAATTAAGTTTGGCAAAGCACTGGATTCAATTAATACAAGTTCAAACATTAAAAAACCGTCTCAACATGCCGTTGAGGCGGTCATTCACTTCATATCTATTCAATCAAAACTTAGCGTTCGTTTTTGGTTGCAGACTACTGAGGTTCGTATAGAACAGGTTTTCTTGAAGACGGGCTTGTTCTTCTTCGTGGGGATCGCGTGGTGCTGCGATCATGTGCTCAACGCGTTTAAAAGTATGCTTAATCAGTGACATTTAAAACATCTCCCCTATTAGTTGTTCCTGTTTACAACTACATTGTAAGAGTCGCCAAGCAAAACTTCAATTGGTATAGGGCTTTTGAAAACGAATTCATTGCAAAAATTTTACGAAAAGATGTCAGTTGTCACAAAATGAACAGCAGGCCATGCATTTTTCACCTTCTTTTAGAGAGGTATCCGTTGATGCAAGTTGCGATTTTTGAAGACGAAGTGGTTTTTGGGGGGTAGGACAGAGAGACTAGTTTGTTTTGTCGGCCTTTGCTTGGATTTTTTCTAACTGTTGGTATTGACTGGTCATCCAAGTGCGATAATTTTTGCCCTTTGGCAGGGTTTCGGAGACGTTGAGCACAGGGACATCGTGTTGCTTAGCTAATTTGACGAGACCGTCGACGATTTTCGAGCTGGCTTGGCTGTTATTCACGAAGAAGGCGATTTTCTTTTCTTTAATGTCGTCTTGAACACCGTTGATGTCTTTGGCACTGTAATCGGTGCCTTCTTCGGTAGCTTGGGCGAAGTGGGTGTTGTTAACCTTATAGCCTAGATAGTCCAGCGCATAGCCGAAGACAGGTTCGGAGACGTCGACTTTTTGATCGTGAACGTTTTGCTTGAGTTTCTGAATCAAAGCATTGAGGTTATCGAGTGAGGCAATGTACTTCTTGGCGTTGGCTTTGAAGATGGCCTTTTTGGATGGGTCCTGTTTGGCAAACTTGTCTGCCAAGGCATTGGCAAGTTTAGGCATGGTGCGTGGGTCATACCAAATATGTTCGTTATCGCCTTCGTGTTTGCCCATGAGGTCATCGGCCACACGTAAGTATTGTTTGGACTTGCTTTCGGATTTCACGAGTTTGTCCATCCAGCCATCATAGCCGATACCACTGGCAACGATGAGGTTGGCGGTGGCCACTTGTTTACCGACTTTAGTGGTGGGTTCGTAGTCATGGGGATCAATGGCGGGATTGTCGATGATCGATTGGACACTCACCTGATCGCCGCCGACTGCTTTAGCTACTTCACCGTAAAAATCGACGGTAGCCACAACTTGAATCTTTTGGTTGCTGCCAGATTTGGCGCTGGTGCTGCAAGCGACAGCAAGGATTGCCAACAACATGACGCTGAAGGCGGTCAATAATCGTTTGAACATGGGCAAAAGCTCCTTTGTTGGAAAGCGTAATGGTTACGGTTGTAAGCGTAGCGTATTCATGGCGTACACGCAAGCAAAATTTAAAGCAGCAAAAAACTGCAGCAGGCGATGGCTTCATTTCATCGTCATGCTGCAGTTTTTGAAACGCGCTTATTGATAATCTTTAATCAATAGAAGGATACCAGTAATTGATAAAAGACTTCCTATTGCAATGGCTAGCCAGCCTAAAACACGCTCACCTGTGTCAGGTAGATGATGGGTGTTGTTGTGGCTTGGCGTGACAACTTCTACGTTTGCGGAAGAATCGCTTTCTGAAGAGGATGAAGGGATCACATCACTGCTAGATACGGAAGATGAGCTTTCCTGATGGCTAGGGGTGGATGAAGCAGCCGGCTTTGAAGGCTCGCTAGATGAAGACGACGGTTTAGACGGCGGCGTTACTGAGCTAGAAGGTGACGACGGCTTAGACGGCGGTGTCACCGAGCTAGAAGGTGTTGATGGTTTAGACGGCGGCGTCACTGAGCTAGAAGGTGACGACGGTTTAGACGGCGGTGTCACCGAGCTAGAAGGTGTTGATGGTTTAGACGGCGGTGTCACCGAGCTAGAAGGTGTTGATGGTTTAGACGGTGGTGTCACTGAACTAGAAGGTGTTGATGGTTTAGACGGCGGTGTCACCGAGCTAGAAGGTACAGACGGTTTGGAACTGGAAGCTGATGATGGCTTCGACGGTGGTGTCATTGAACTGGAAGATTCAGAAGATGGCGTCGACGGCGTTACCGGTGGCGGCGTCAGGTTCTCGTCATAGGCCTTGACCGTCACTTGCGGTTTATCAAGGGTAATGGTAAACGGCAAGTGAGTCGCATTCAGCTTGTATCCTTTAGGCGCCTTTGTTTCGACAAAATAGTATTGGCCGACTAAGAGTTGGGTAAAGGTTAACTTGCCCTTCGTATCAGTCGTGAGGTCGTCATGTACCAAGGTTCCATCGGCACGGTAGAGTGAGAAAACAGCGCCGGCGAGAGCCTGCTGATGTGTTTTTTGGTCTTGTTTAATTAGCGTGACCTGTCCAACTTGACCGGTGCCACTACCGCCGTTACGCCAAGTGATTGTGCCGTTTGCATGCGCTGGAGCACCGGTACCGCCTTGCTTGCCTGAAGCAACGACTGAATTCGTCCAAGAATCTGTGGTTTCGAAACTTGCAGAGGTGGGATTAGTCCACAAATCAATTTGAATGGCGGTTGTGATCGTTCCCAGCGATATTTTGACTTGGTTAACATTCACTTGATAGCTTGGGGTGATGGTACCGGTAGCATGGAACCAGTTGTCATCGTAAGTACCAGTGTGGACGACCAGCCCACGACTTGTATCAAAATGCTGCCCGGGACCAAGTGTATCAGTGAGCACCACATTGTCGACATGCTCCATATTTGGATTAATCGTAATCTCCCACTGGAAAATTTTGGGTCGACCAAGATCATCAACATACTGCGCTTTTTCTTCTGGAGTTGCACCTGTTGGCGGATTGACAACCCACCCGGCTTTGTAGATATACCATCCTGGACGTTGATGACCACTATCATCATAGCGGCCACTTACCATGAATTGAAGCTCACCTTGGCGGCCGACTGTTGAATGGCTGAAGAAGTCCGTGAAGGTCAAAATACCGGTTGAACTACCTGCTTTGGAAAAGAAATGGCCAATCGTGGCGCCAGTTGTGGGATCAACCACTGCAAAGTCCACATCGGCTCGCGATACAACCGTTGCTGGCAGGGAAACTGTCGCGGTATCACCGGCTTTGACGACCACTTCGTCAGGAATTCGCCAGTGATAGGTTAATGTGTACACGCTATACATCGAAAGATTGGGTGCGTGGGTGAAATCTTTCCCAGTGGTGTCAGTAATCGTAGCATCTTGACTACCAAAACCGGTGACCGCGATATTCTGGCCAGCACCGACACTGATCGGCTTGCTTATGAGCGGTGGGATTAAGGCAACCAGAACTGACAGCAACAAGGTGATAAGTAAAAGGACTGAAGCACGCTTTTGTGAGTGGCGGCGCTTTTGCATCTCGGCACTTCCTTAGTCATAATTTAACAAAATAATTATAACATAAAGATATTTATTCGGATTAACAAATATAATGAATATTCCCTTGCTTAGTAAGGCGATTTTTGTGAGATAATACTTACAAAAATAACGAAACAATGATGCTTAGCTTATTTGATTAAAGGGATCAAATAACTGGTGAAATGTTTGACATCTCGAACGGCTTATGTTTGAATTAATTTAATGATGCGGTTATTCGTCATCATGTTGGGGAGGGATCAAGTTGCGAAGGTGGCTTGTTATTGCAGTATCAGTGATGGCTATGATCGGTGTAACTGGTTGTCAGTCAAAAAGTTCAAAGTCGTCTAGCTCGACTGGGTCGACGATGATTAAGGTGAACCATTTTACCAAGCAGACTTTGCAGAAACGGTATACGACCATTTCTGACTTGGTGATGAAAACGATGACAGAGGTCTCACTGCAAAGTGATAACAAAACCCTCAGTCAGTCGGCTAAAGCCAGTCTCTCTAAACTTGATAAGATCCGGTTGGAATTGGATAATAACAAGTCACAGGATTCAGGTGATGATGCTTTGGCAAAGACATTGGTTGATTATGCCAAGCAATCAAGTGACGTGTTGACAGCCGTTATTAACAATGATGGGAAAGGCTATCAGTCAAGCACTCAAGCTTTCTTTAAGCAGGCCGTCAGTATTGGTCAACAGTCTTTCGGCGGTCAAGTTCCGGAATCCGTGCGCAACTATGCGAACAATCAGCAAGCGGTGACAAATAGCGGAAGCTCGAAGTAACAATCAAGTTACATAGGATCGCAAAAGGCAGTTGATGACTGCTTTTTTTGTTACACAGCGTCAGGCGACCTGAAACGTAAGACTTTTTCAAATTGACGGGGTTTGTGATAGGTGATGGCGCGCTGATTTGTTAGGTTGGACGTGAGGAGGCGATCGTTTGGCACCCTATCAAGATGATTTGAATACTTTGCTGGCCAAGTTGCAGGCAATTGCACAGACGGGTAACTATTACGCAAAGGATGTTTTTGATCAGCAGCGTTATACAGAACTGGCTGACGTGACGACTAAGCTGGCAATAAAGCTTGGTGCCAGTGACCAGCAAGCAAAGTTATTTGTCGATGCGGATTTTGGCTATGTGACGCCCAAAGTTGATGTTCGTGCGGTTACCTTTATTGAGGATCAACTATTGCTGGTTCAGGAACGAGCGGGCGGTACATGGTCCATCCCCGGTGGTTGGGCGGATTTGGGTTATAGTGCGGGTGAAATTGCTGTAAAAGAAACCCGTGAAGAGGCCGGCTTAACCGTGAAACCGCAACAATTACTGGCAGTTCGGGCACTACGTAAGCACGCCTATGCCAAGCAAAGTTCGCAAGATGTGTACAAAATGTTCATTGCTTGTCTACCGGAGAATCGTGCGTTAAAAAGCGGGATCGAAACTGCAAAGGTTCAACTTTTTACGCGAGAACAAGCGCTTCAGGTGCCCTTATCGCTACAACGCAATTTGCCGGCCGACATTGAGATGGCATTTGACGCACATACGGCTAGTCACTGGATGACAAAGTTTGATTGAGTTTAAAAAGATAATACTTTGATAGCCAGGTAAAGGGCATGGCAACAGAAAAGAGTTTATTTCCCAATGATGAACACGGAAATAAACTCTTTTTGATTTGGCCGATGACTGGTTACTTTAATAGAAGGAAGGCTTATCGCCTTGGGTGTTAGGTTGGTCAACGCCAAGTGAAGCACCGATGTGTTTGCTTGGATCGTTAATCAGCTTGACGACGAAGTCAGCGATGCTGCGCCGAGAGACTTCTGTGCCCTTAAATGGCTCGCCTTTTTCCGTTAATTCATAACTGACAATGTTTTTATTGGAAAGCCAAGCTGGCCGAATGATCGTATATTTTAAGTCAGAATTTTCAATGACTTTGGCGGCTGCGGCGTAGGTTTCAAGATAACCACCATCAAGCATTTGATGATTCCACTTGCCAAAAGCGCCGGGGACTTCATCGTAAATTCCCAACGTCGAAATCCAAATCAATCGACTCACACCTGCAGCATCCATCGCCTTCACGACAGATTTTGCCTGATCTTCAATTCCCTTGTTGCCAAGGTTGGCATAGACAACGTCAATGCCAGCAAGCGCCTTGGTCAACTTGGCGGTGTCGGTGACATCCCCGTCAATCACCGTCTCCCGTTGCGGATTGACGTCTTGCAGTCGCCCGGCATTGCGTAGAAACAAACTCAGGTGATGATCGGTTTCTTTCAGCAACTGATGCCGCGCCAACGTTGCAATTTGCCCGTGTGCGCCTAAGATCATGACATTTGCCATTTGAATCTTCCTTTCTTGTTCCCAATACAGTTTTATTGTAACACCGGTATTTGTGGGCGGAACGATCAAAAAAGCCCGCGAATTTCTTCGCGGGCTTCCTTCTGGTCAAGTGCTGTCCGGTGTTGTTGGCCCGGGCATATGGTTTATCTTGTCATCAAAGCAATTAACGAAACTTCGACAGAGGGTGAGCTTTGCCGAAACATTGGGGGAATGATAAACCCCTGTGACCAGAAGTGATGCTATTTTGCGCTGTTCGTTGCTTGATCCTGAATTTTTTCAAGTTGCTGGTATTGGCTGGTCATCCAAGTCCGATAGTTTTTGCCCTTAGGTAATGTCTCGGTCACTTTCAAAACCGGCACATTATTTTGTTCAGCTAATTTGACGAGTTGATTGACAGTCTTTGAGCTTGCTTGGATGTTATTGACAAAGAAGGCAATTTTCTTTTCCTTAATATCGGTTTCGATACCATGGATATCTTTTGCGCTGTAGTCTGTGCCGTCTTCGGTTGACTTCGAGAAGTGATCGTCATTGACTTTGTAGCCCAGATAATCGAGCGCGTAGCCAAAGACAGGTTCGGAGACATCAACGAGTTGGCCATTTACTTTCGACTTCAACTTGTTGATCAAAGTATTGAGATCGTCCAGTGAAGCGATGTATTTTTTTGCATTCGCCTTGAAGGTCGCTTTGTCAGCTGGATCTTTCTTGGCAAACTTATCAGCTAACGTATTGGCCAGTTTTGGCATGGTTCGCGGATCGTACCAGATATGTTCGTTGTCGCCTTCCTTTTTATTCATCAAATCGTCAGCGACACGTAAGTAATTTTTGGATTTGTCCGCTGATTTCACGACCTTATCCATCCAGCCGTCGTAACCAATGCCACTAGCGACAACAAGATCGGCAGACGCAACTGATTTCCCAACTTTGGTAGTAGGCTCATAGTCATGGGGATCAACCGCCGGATTGTTGATAATCGACTGCACCGACACCTTGTTACCACCCACAGCTTTGGCAACCTCACCATAAAAATCAAGACTGGCAACAACTTGAATCTTGCTGCCATTCGAGCTGGATTGCTTTGCGGCACCGTTACTACCGCATGCGACTGCAAAAATTGCCAGCAATGCGACACTGATACCTGCAAGTAATCGCTTCATCATAAATTCCCGCTTCCTTCCAAAACGTAATAATTACGATTTAAACCATAAAGCAAAGTGAGCGGTCTGGCAAGGAAAATTTTCAAAAAAATTGAGAAAAGTGTCGTTCTTAAATTCTAATTGACAGATAAATCGCAGTCGTGATACGGTTACTGCCGTTGCTTAAATAGTAATGATTACGAATTAAAAAGAGGTGATCATTTTTGGAAAAGACAGATCTTGCCAGTGCACGGCGGCGTATGAAGAGTCCCAACATTAAGACCCGAAAACGGGCGTTAAAAGTTTTGCACGATGCTAAGCGTAAGCAACA
>NZ_JBSOQX010000012.1:0-98326 GCF_053819265.1 Lacticaseibacillus sp. 30 | reverse complement strand
CTTAACGGACTTGAACCGTCGACCTCCTGCATGCCATGCAGGCGCTCTCCCAACTGAGCTAAAGACCCGCCATGAAAGCTGATATAAAATGGATCCAAACGGACTTGAACCGTCGACCTCCTACATGCGAAGCAGGCGCTCTCCCAACTGAGCTATGGACCCAAAACACAAGATTCATTGTACTGAACTTCCGGTCTGCTGTAAAGAGGCATGCTTGTGAATATCAGAGAAGAAAAGCTGCCGTGACGGACTTGCACAATGAATCGAAACGCTTATTTTGAATAATCTCGACGCGAGATTAAGGCGGTGAAGATGTTTTCAAAGAAACCGCCAATGATAAAGATAAGCCAAGAATAAGCCCAACCGCCCAGAACGAAGCTAGCAAGGAGATAGATGACAAAGATAGCCGGCCAATAGACTTGGTGGAAAAGTGCTATATCTTGGCGTGCTCGTGAATTCTGATGATGTTTGTGCGGTTGGCTCCAATGGGTAGCGTCATCAGCAGTGACATTGTACCAAGCAGTTGAGTTTGCCGCAGTTGTCGCGTAAGCATAACGTTTTAGCTGAGAATAATTGATGGAGACATAAATGATCAGGTAGCTGCCTAGGCCAGCAATTGCTAGAAATAGCGCTCCGCCAGCATTTTCACTGATAAAACCAGGAATGTAGGCAGAAATGATGGGTGGGATGAGAGAGCCGATGCAGATCATAATACCAGCAATCAACCCGGCGGCAAATTGACGGGTGTATTCCCCGATGGTCTTGTTGGCTAGCTGTTTGGCACTGGCTGTGATCGGCCGGTCATTAAGCTGCTTTTTTTGCTGGCTGAAGACGGTGCCGCCCCAGATGAACAGACCAACTGCAAGTGCAGCAAGCAGAAACATGCCAATCACACCGAATCCTTCCCAGCGGCCCCCGCCTGTGTAGGCAGGCAAGGCGATACTGACGGCGCAAAGCAAAACACCAAGGGCAATTTGGGTGGCAAACTGATCGGCCATGTGCCAAAAGCTGCGAAGTTCGGTTTCAGTAATCGCATCTTCATCGGCTTCTTCCTCAGCATCGGTGGGGTCCGACTGTGTTGTTGTCGCCGATGCTTGTGCTGGCATTCCCAGATCAGCCCGTAGCTCGTCAATTGAGCCAAACGCGCTGATGACAGCACCAATAGCGGCTTCTTCGCTTTTACCTTCGCGCAACAAATCACGGTAATAATCACGCATGTTAGCGAGCATATCGGCTTTGGCTTGTCGGGTTTTGTCATTATCAGGTAAGGAAGCAAAAAGACTATCTAGGTAGGTGGTGATGGTATCCATGGGCGATTCCTCCAAGGTTAAAGATTCGTTAGCGGCTGTTTTAAGAATGGATCGACAACGGTTTTGACACGTTCCCATTCGGCTGCTTTAACAGCAAGAAAATTACGGCCGCTTGGGGTAATGCGATAATAAGTGCGGGGCTTGCCATTGGTGACATCCCCTGGGTAATCATTGATGTAGCCATTTTTGCTAAGTCGGTTGAAGACGGCGTAAAGGGTTGTTTCTCGAATGAGGTATTGACCATCTGTGCGCTCACGAATTTCTTTGCCAATTTTATAGCCGTAGGAATCGCCTTGCTGTAAAATCGCAAGAATGAGCGCATCATTATACCCACGCATGGCGTCACTGCTAATCACAGCATGACCTCCCTCTATCGTTATGGACTGATGCAAAGCACGTTTCAGAGTGCTTTACATCAGTACTGCATCTGTTGAAGTAATACTAGCACGATTACTCTATCAGGTAAAGTAAAAAACACCCTCATCTAAGATGAAGGTGTTGTCGAATAGCGGCTTATTAGTGGATGAAAACTGTGATGAAAGTCACCAGCCCGAACAGAATACCGGGCATATTTGAGATGATAATCGGCCAGTCTTTGTATGTTTTAGTCCAACCATAGAAGGTCCACAAAGTGGCATTGATCATCGCAACCAGTGGTTGAATCGGATTAACCGGATTCCCGGAGAAGTTGGCGATGATTTCGGGAATATAAGAAACATACATTAAAATACAGGTGAATGTCGCGACTTTACTCAATAACTTGAGTCGTTTCACTCGAACGGGGTCAACCCCTTCAGGATACTTTCCGGTGTCAACGCGCATTCATAACGCCTCCTTTTTGGATAAAAATAACCATAACACTAAATTAGTCTAAACCCAAGGCATGTGTCTGGGTGTGATAGAATCAAGAAGGCGACAGACCGCGGATAAGCGGCTCTAAAAATTTTCTGAAAACAAGCAGATTAAGGAGGATTACGATGGCAGAACAATCGGAGAACACCGTGACGCGAACACAAAAGCAAGAAGGTGCGGATGCGATTATGGATAAGGGTTACGTCACTGAGCGGGATATTCCGGAAATGATGAGCAAAACATGGAGCGAACAACTTCTTGATGCTGTTAATGATGAGTTGCGCTTGCGCACGGTGACCAATCGTACCGTGTTACAGCAATTTCACTATTACATGGGTAACGGCACGATCATTTATGATCCGGGTCAGCTGAACTCTGGAGGTGCCAAGATCGCCTTACAGCACGCCTTAGGTTTCCGCAAATAAAGCTAAACTGCTTGTAATGGTTATCGGCAGTTTAGCTTTTTTGATGGTCGTGAGTGGTGTTAAGCAAACGGGCCAGTCAAAACAACCTTGCCCACTTCATGGCCACCTTCAACTAGAGCGGTCGCAGTCTTAAGGGTGTCAACCGAGATGGTGTCAAAATGCTTGGTCACTGATGCCTTGATTTGATGGTCCTGATAGAGTGAGACTAGACGGCTCAGAATAGCACCTTGAGAAGCCACGTGATAATCAAAGTCGGTTTTGGCAAACATGTACTCATAATCAAAACTGGCAGCTTTATCTTTAACAACGGCCAAATCCAAACCAGTTTGTGGGCCAACAATACAGCCTATGTGGCCAAAGGCACGAATCAGCTGACTGGCTGCTGCCAAGTAAGGTTCTGGTTGATAAAGCAACGCGACACCGTCGACTGTTTGCAAGCCGGCACGTTGGACTTGGGCAATCAAATCCTGATGGTAATCCAGTGGTGTTGCAACGCCGTGATCAAGCAGCCAAGGATGATTTTTTGGACTGCTAGTTGCTAGGACGGTTAAACCGCTCCAACGAGCTAATTGACAAAGCATGGAGCCAACGCCGCCAGCACCGTTGATGACTAACAAGTGTTGTCCTTTATTAGCGTTGAATTCGGGGATAAAGCCCATTTTTTCGAAGAGTAATTCCCATGCGGTTAAACCGACAAGTGGCAGCGCAGCAAGATCGGCATCTGGGGCATCAGCTGGCGCGGCAGCGAGTAAGCGGGCATCAACTGCCTGATATTGCTGATTACTGCCGGGACGGTGTGTTGTACCAGCATAGATGACGCGATCACCAGGCTTGAAGCTGGTGACATTGGCACCGATCTGTGTAATCGTCCCGACTGCATCATAGCCTTGAATTTGCGGTGTTTGATGCTTTCCAGCAACTTGTCGGCGTTTCGTATCAACAGGATTGACGGAGACTCCGGCAACAGCCACGATCACTTCGCCTGACTGGGGCTGCGGCATTGGCAGCGTGAACTGTTGAAGACCCTTGGGTGCCGTGATTGGCAACCCTTCTGTAAAGCCAATTGCAAGATTTTGTGTCATCGAAATCGCCCTTTCTGTAAATAAAGACCTACTGTGATTGTAACCTTTTTCCACGAATAGTTGGAAGTTCCGGTTTTTTTGGTAAAATGTGCAAGATATTGCAAGGAACAGTATGGTGTTGGCACAGTTGGCGGTTGATGAATCTGCAGGTTATGAACCATTGATTGTCATACTACCGGTCACCATGATGAAGACAGCATGTGACGCGGCAGCGTTTCTAAGTCGAAGATCACATTAAAGGAGGCTGCAAAGTGAAAAAACTTGGTACTAAGCGCGAATTGATCGGTGTTGTCATTGTCTTGCTGTTGGCAGCAGTAGGATTTGCGCTCTTTGCCTGGTATACGATGCGGCCAACAGATACCATTGGCACGATTGCCACGCTTTCTTTTGGACTTGTTTTGTCAGCATTGATTGGCATTGTCCTGATTTTAGACACGGCAGCGACCACGCGCTGGCGCCGATTCTGGGTCGATCTACTTTTTGCGGCATTGATGTTGACCCTGATTGATTATTTCTTCTTAGATACCACGGCACCATGGCAGATGTTGGTGGCAGGAGCAGGGGTCGCTCTGGCGATTGTCGCATTGCTGGCCATTAGAAAAATCGATGAGTAAGTTGCTAAAAGAGTCCGATGAATCGGGTATAAGCCTAGTGAAAGTAAATGAAAACTCCCTGAAAATTTTCAGGGAGTTTTTTGTCGATATTTGCTGATGGTAACAACTTGTGGCAAACGCTATTTGTTATTGCGCCGCTAGTTCATGCGTTGGACAGTCACAGGCACTGTTTTTGGCAAAACTTTCGTGAGTTCCGTCATAAAGTTTTGAAGACTTGCTTGGAAAGTCAGGCGAACCATGCGCCGTTTGCTAAGAGCAAAAACGGCAACAACCCATTCCTGACCATTAGGCAAACTAACCGGCGTCAACGTGATGCTGGACATGTTCGCGTAAGGAATAACACGCGCCAGAATACCATTCGCGATTAAGCGCGTTGGCGCCAATCCACCGGTACCGGCCATGATCGACAAAACCAAAAAGATTGAGATGAAGACAATGTAAGGCAAATTGTCGACCCGAGTGGTCATAAACCAAAAGCCTAGGAAAACTGCCCACATCAGCTGGGTGACAGCGTAACGAGAAGCAACTTGAATTTTACTTTGCCAATAAAGATAGTAACCGGCAAGCGCCATCAGGATGACGTCAAGGCCGATCAGAAAAACATTAAAATTATTCATGAGGAACTCCTTTTTGCTTCATGTCATCTGTGGCATGCTCGGTTTCATAGAGCCCGGAAACCTGTTGATACCAACTAAAGAAGCGGGTGACCACGATCTTCAACACGGCGAATCCTGGAATGCCAAGAATAACGCCGACTAAGCCGAATAGATTACCTGCAGTTAACAACACGACGACAATGGTGATGGGATGTAATTCAAGTTTACTCCCCATCACAAGCGGTGAGATGACTTGTGTTTCGATGAGCCATTCAATGAAAAAGACGATGATGACAGCTAAAATCATTCGCGGGGAGGTTAGGGCACCCATGATGAGCGGCGGAATCATCGCCAAGGCTGAGCCAAAGTATGGGATCAAATTCAGGGGGCATGCCAATAAGCCGAAGATAAGGCCATAACGTAAACCGATCACTGAATAGCCGACCATGAACATCACGGCAACGCATAAGGCAACGGTGATTTGACCTTGGACATAAGAACCGACCTTTTCATTCATCTCATGCAACATTTGCTTGACTGACCGGCGAAGTTTAGTTGGCACGATATGAAGTACCATCGGCGTAAATTTGTCGCCGTCTTTTAACATGAAGAAAAGAATGATTGGCGCTGTTGAAATGGTGATGACGACATTACCAACAATGCCAATTAAGTTCTGCAGTTGAGAAATTGTGCCGGTTACGAAGGCACCTTGTTTACCAGTGAAGAAACTTTGCACTTCTGCTGCAATCTCATTGAGATCATGCTGTGAGAGAATATTCTGCTGGTCATTCAGATTATCCAACCATTTGCCAATTTCATCAAAGATTTGCGGCGCTGAATGGACAATACTGGTAATTTGATTGCTTACTGCTGGAATGAAGCGCAACAATCCCCAGGCCAACAAACCGATCAGCACAATGAATAGCAGGCCAATTGCCCAGCCACGATGAAGTCCGAACTTTTCTAATCGATTAATAATCGGGACAGTAAGGTAGAAGAGAATGCCGGCAAAGATAAACGGTGGCGCGATAATCCCGAGAAAATCCAGTACTGGCTGGAAAACCCACGCAATTTTAGTGAAAACGAAAATCACGAGCAATGCCAGTAACAAGTCAACTAGCAGGATCATAAACTTGCTATTAAGAAAGCGGCGATAGAGCCACGAGTCGGTATGTTTCAAGGGGGTACCCTCCTCTACAATTGTAATACCTGTTGGATGTATAAGCTTCATGACAATAACAAACGATGAGAGCGACTAGCCAGATTTGCGGGGGCCCTGTTCACGCTCATTAAAACGCGTTCACAGGCACAGAAACCTGCACATAAGGACCTCCAACCTAAATGACCCAAGCCCGGCCATTTAGGTTGGAGGCCACTTATGCTTCGGTTTCTAAATGTGCCTGTTCACGCTCTGTACCATTAATGATACTCGACTCATGGTCATATTTCGAGGATAGCCGTGTTAAAAGCGGATTGATTTGATGTTAAAAAAGATTACATAAAATTTACAAACAACATGGAATAATCGTTACAAATCTTTAAAAACCCTAAATAAAGGCATCAAATGTAAATTTTATGTATACAAAGGCTTTACAAAACTCAAAAATTGGGTATGATTAGAGTCACAACCAAAACGGTGAGTATATGTCGGTTTATCCGATACGGAGAGGAGTGACCCCACATGACAATCCTACGGGGCGCAAAATGGACATTAATTACTCTGACCCTCGTGGCAACCTTGCTGTTATTCAGCAACTTTGCGACAGCCGGCATTTTGTTAATCGCGCTTGATATTTTCTTGAGTTTCTTCTACGCGGTCATCAAAAGCAGATGTGATCGGCGTCAGATGCATAAGATGCCATTATTGCATAATTAATTTAAGGATGAGGTCCACAGATGCTTTTTATCTGTGGACTTTTTTGCTATTTAGGCATAAAATCATTGCAAACGTTCGTTCGCTTTGGTATGCTTTGTGTAATCAATTAGAACTGAGGCGGTGAGCGGATGCCAACACAAGCAAGTCAGAAACGTTGGAAACAAATTTTACAATCAATCTATGATGCAATCGAGGATCATGGGTACCCGCCCACGGTTCGCGAAATCGGCAAATCAGTCGGTCTAAGTTCGTCAAGCACGGTGGCAGCGTACTTGGAGAAATTGTTAGCGGCGGGACTTATTGCTAAGGATCCAGCGAAGCCGCGGACGCTTGAAGTGACCTCAGCCGGACGTGACTTCATTGGCGTTCAGGATCACGGTATTCCGATCGTCGGCACAGTTGCTGCAGGGGTCCCGATTACGGCCATCGAAAATATCGATGATTATTTTCCGGTACCAGACGATCTTCCGTATGCCGCTGACGAATTATTCATGTTGCGAGTTCAAGGTAATTCAATGATCAAAATCGGCATTTTAGATGGTGACCAGATTATTGTCAAGAAGCAGAATGACGCAGAGAATGGGCAAATTGTTGTTGCAATGACTGAGGAAGATGAAGCCACTGTCAAGCGATTTTATAAAGAAAAGAACGGCATTCGGTTACATCCTGAAAATGACAGTATGGATGATATGTTTTTCCCGGATGTAACGATTCTTGGCATCGTTGTGAGTTTATATCGGCCGGCATTAGTTTAACCATTTGAAGTCGTGAATGACTAGGCATGGCAACTTAAATCCAATTAAAAATGTACCATCAACAAAAGAGACATCAGCTGTGATCCCACAAAATATAGGATCACGGCTGATGTCTTTTTGCTCAGACACTTTATTGGTTTTGTTGGGCGAGGCGATCGAGATCGTCTTGTGGCACCCTTTTATAAACGGGACCATCGGGCAACTGCTTTAAGTTACCGGTTTTTGTTAATTGAAATTGTATCGTATTAGCAGAGGCTTGCGGCTGCGCTTTACCAGTGAAGGTGAAGATTCGGCCTTTGAGGGTCAAATCAGCAGCAAAAATACCACTATCAGTACTTTCAAAGACACCATCTCGATTGGCTAATGTTTCAAGATAGTAGCCGCTGGTGGATGAGGTGACTCGAATTGCTTTGGTAGCATCTTTTGTTTGGACGAACGCATGGCCAACCAATGTACCTAAGGTTGCTTTCGGAACAGTTTTTTTGACCGTGCGCGCTTGTGATGTTGCGCTCGATGATGATGTTGTCTTTTTGGGGGTTGAGGTAGTTTGTGAGCAACCTGATAAGATCAAGATTGCTGCTAGTAGCAGATAGCGCTTTTTCATTCGACAGCAACTCCTAGTGAATGAACTGGATGCAAGTCATCACGATTGGGATCACGATCATCGAAAGCAGCGTTGTTTCGGTGACCATGATAGCAGCGTAATCGGAATCCGCATCGTACAGTTTGGCAACAACAGGCGCATTGGTCATGACCGGCATGCAAGATTGCAAAATAAAGATTTGTTTCATCAAAGTTGGGACAGGGGCGAAGGCGACAAGCGCCGTCATAAGTAACGGTGCAAAGAGGAAGCGGCCACTGAAAATACCCAAAGCTTCTTTGCTGATTCTTAATTTACCCCAGCCTGCTTGATGCAAAGCAATGCCAATGAAGAACATGGAGCCGGGAACAGTTAAGGCACCGATATAAGTCAGATCGGCCATCAAGAAAGTCGGCAATTTGATTTTTAAAAGCACAAGCACAATCCCTAACATAAAACCGAGTAACGGCGGTGAGAACACTTTCCCAAGTGCCTTTTTCAAATCAAATTTAGCTGGGCGCGGGCCGTCACCTTGAATAAGGTAAACGCCGATGGTCCAAAAAATGGTGGTGTTGGCCATGTAGTAGACCAACACATATGGCAGACTACTTGGCCCAAATAAGGCTAAGTTGACAGGCAAGCCGATAAAAACTGTGTTGGAGTTAAAAAACATTGACTTAAAGGTACCCTTACGTGCATGTGGCACCTTCAATAAGTAGCAAACCAGAAATGATAAGGCAAATAGGATCATCATGGAAAGGACTGGGAAAAACAAATCTGGCAAGAGTCGCAGCAACATTGGCGCCGTGAATTTTGAAGCAATCGTGACAATCATGTAGGCTGGTAAAGCAACTTGGGTGACAACTTTGGCAATGATTTTACTTGAATGGTCATTAAACCACCCGCGTGCTGTCAGAAAATAGCCGAGTGCGATTAGAATCAAAATTTCAAGAACACCAAAAACACTGGAAATAAATGCGGTCAAATACTGACACTCCTTTATAAAATTATTTTGGCCGCCGCAGTGTAAAGGTGCGTCCAAGCTCGGCGTATGTCGGCCCGGCGAGGCGGGCAATCGGCGCCAAAGCGGTGGGATCAATGTGAAGCGTTGTCGGATCAAGAACCGTATCGGCAAAATGGAATCGTTGCACTTCTAAAATGAAAAGATCAGTCAAAATGGCACCATCAGCGTTACGAATCGGCACGTATTGATAAAGCTTGGTTTCAAATCGAACACGCGCTGCCTGCAACCCCGGCACCTGAATGTCCGTACTTGCAACTAAAGGCAGGTCAATCAACGACAACTCGCTTTGATCAGGTGCTAAGCGGGCAGCTGTTTGATTCATGGCCTTCGTGAGATCTGCACTCACGATGTGAACAACGGCCTCGTGGCGCGCCAATAGATTTGCAGCGGTATCTTTTGCCTGACCCCGATCACGTAAAACTGCTACTGACAACAGTGGCAGTTGGTTTGAAATCCCGGTCGTAAATGAAAAAGGCGCTAGGTTAATGAGGCCAGTCGTGTTTTGCGTGGTAATCCAAGCGATTGGCCGCGGGATGATACTGCCAGCCAGCAATTTATATTGATCACGCGCGGATAAGTCGGCGGCAGCAAGGTTGAACATCGTGGTCCTCCAGAAAGTTGGTAACGCGGCAGGTGCGTTAAATTGAGTGGGTCGCATTTGGGTGTGGTCATCAACTTGATTTTGCCCACTATGGTTGCAAGTTTAGCGCAGGCGGTTGGCGGCGTCAAAGTGGAACCATCATTTGGCATCATTGGTGTCAGTCATGGCATGTTTTTTAAAGTCATCACAAGGATGTCATTGATCATATAAAAACTGACACCTGAAAAATCGGGTGTCAGTAAGATTTTTTAAGGAAATTAATTAACTGGGACTACTGCTTGAAACTGCCGAGCTGCTGTCTGGTGACGGGGATGGTTGTTCACTAGGCGGCTGCGAATTGCCGTTATCTTGGTGACCATTTTGACCGTTATTGTTATTGCCATTGTTATTGCTACCGCTATTATCAACCGTGCTCTGTTGACTTTCCACACTCGGCTGAACAGAAGGCGCTGGCGCCGCTGATGATGGTGGCTCGCTTGGTTGGCTAACGATGACCGGTGCGCTGCTGACAGTGCTTGACTGTGCGCTGGCTGTTTCTTGCGTGGTTTTGAATTTAGCCAGACTGGTTAGCTTTTTCTTCGATTTGCTTAGTGGCAAATTGGTCTCAACATAGCGATAACTGTGCGGTGTTTTGTTTTTCAGCGTAATCGTGTTGTTCAACTCGGATGTGAGCGTCTTGGTGTAGCTTCGAACAGTGCCGGTCGCGCCATCAACTGAATACTGGCGAACGGCAGTCGGCTTATTGTTCTTGTACGTCGTCGCACTGGCATATTCATAAACATTAGCGTGTTCGGATGTCAATGTTAGCTTGCCATTTTTTCGCTTAAAACTGCCGGTGTCGTTGACGACAAATGGATGCCCATGAGGATCGAGAATGAGCAGGCGAGTGTAGGTTTGGTCATCTGTCAGCTTAACATAGACGGTTAAGTCATGTTGATCGCGGTCTAGATCGATGACCGTGCCCGAAGCCTTATAAGTACCGCTGTTAAATGGGTGCGTGACGGCGACCGAAGATGAAACACTGCTGCTGGAAGATGTCACCGGGCCTTGAACTTTAGCACCGCGAAGAACGAGCCACATAAAAACAGCTACAAAAATAACCGCGGCACCAATACCGGTGAGCGTGAGATAAAGCGTTCGACGATTCTTGCGAATACGTTCACGTCGCATATTGTGCCTCCTGAAATAAGATGAAAAAGGTTTATTTTAATATAAGGAATGTCCAGTAGAAAGGCAATCTTTTACCAAATGCTTAACCTAACCGTTACACAATGACATCCCCATTAGCAAGAATCAAGGTTTGAATTGGAACATCAAACGGCTCCACAGGCCAAGCCACTTGCGGAAACGCCATCACGGGTGGTACCAGTGTGATCGTGGTGCCGCGATAAGTTGTCAGGAAGCGATCATAATAGCCGCCACCAAAACCGATGCGGTACTTGTCAGCCAGCGAAAAGCCAATGCCAGGCACCAAAATGAGATCAGGGGCGGCATGAATCTGATCGGCTTGATAAGGCGGCTCCGGGATACCAAAAGCACTGGTGATCAGCTTGTCTTTGCCAGGATCAGGTAGGAAAACCATTTGCCGCTTGGGCATGACCCGTGGTAAGTAGACAGCTTTATTGGCGTCGTGGGCCGCCTGAATAATTGGCTCGGTTGGGACTTCAAACGGTCCGCTTACGGTAACACCGATGCTGTGAGCACGTTGCCACATAGGTGTTTGAACTAGTGCGGCCAAAAGCGCTGCACTGGCAGCCTGAGTCGCTTTCTGGGCGGCTTTCAGACGTTTTAACTGAAGCGGGCGAAATTCGGCTTTGCTTGGCATAGTGACCTCACTTTGTTTTGAGTAGTTCGCTTAGAACAACGGCTTGGTTATGCGTTTCGTCCTTGGCACCATAGAGCATAATGACTGGCTCTTGTTCATGTTGCTTCAATGTTTTGATGAAGTCTGGCAGGTCAGGATTAGCTGCTAACTCAGCTAAGTACCGCTTCTTGAATTCAGGGTACTTTTCAGGGTCGTGACCAAACCACTTCCGCAACTCAGTGGACGGCGCAATGGTTTTGGCCCATAAATCCAAAGCAGCGTTAACTTTGCTGATGCCCCGTGGCCAAACTCGGTCAACAAGGACACGGAATCCGGATGCTTGCGGTTTTTGGTAGATGCGTTCAAGTGTTACTTTCAAAATCATCACCTCACTGACTATTCTACCAGCCTTGGCAACTAGTGGCCGAAGGGGAGGATAGATACGTTATAATAAAAGAGAACGTGAACTGGCGCGTGTAGCAATCCGCGTGTGAGCATTTTGGACGGGATTGGCATCGCGGACAAGGGTGCATACAGAACGGCCTCTGCGCCAGTAAACGCGCTTTAATACGGCCAAGAGGTGTTGAAATGATTACGCGTTATCAGATCCAGCCACGAGGAAATATGCAGGTAACCACAGACGATCAGGCCAACTGGATTCGAGTTTCGGCGCCGTTGCCTCAAGAACTACAGACGCTGGCGACGACATACGGGCTGCCAGCTACCTATCTGGCGGCAGCAACCGATCAACATGAAAATGCACGAGTGGAAGGCTTAAATCCGGCAGATCAGGTACCAGGGTTGATTGTTTTGCGTTACCCAGTTGAAACGACTAGTGAAACGGGGTTTGATCAATACAATACGGTACCTATGACCATGATTCTACTGAATGATCGTGTGATCACGATTACCCACGATCCCTTACAAGCTTTCGATGATTTGGCTCAACAAAAACTTTCTCCTAAGCCTGAAGAGTTTGCACTGGAAGTCCTGTGGTTGGTGCTGCATCAATTCGTGATTGCAATGGACAAGCTGAATGATGAAACCAAGCAAATTGAGCGCAGCTTAGGTAAGGCGGCCAAAAACACGCAACTTTATCAGTTGATGGCCATGCAAAAAGGGCTGGTGTTCTTTGATGCGGCCTTGGATCATTCTGGTACGCTGCTTAAAGCCTTACGCGACGGTGAGCGCTTTTTTAATACGAATGGGTACTTACGGCGGTTGCATGATGTTGAAGTTGAAGTGGTCGAGGCTCAAACGATGGTTCGGATCACCGAGAAGTTGCTGACGCAGTATTCAACTGCCGTGAGTGCCATTGTTTCGAATAATTTAAATTTGATTATGAAGGTATTAACTAGCATCACAATTATTTTGACGATTCCAACCATTGTGGGTGGTATATATGGCATGAATGTTCGCTTACCGTTTGCCAACGCTTACTGGGCTTTTTGGTGGTTAATCGGCGGCACAGCCATCTTGTGCGGCTTGGCGGCATGGTGGTTGTGGCGTCAGGATTACTTTTAGCATTAGGTACTTTGAAAATGGATGTACAAATCCCCGTGACGTATCGCTATCGTCACGGGGATTTTGTGTGCGTCCGTCAGCCTGAGTAGAAACCGGCGCAAGTACGAGGAACGTGATGGCCGGCCTTAATCCTTGCGACCTAGATCCTTATGCGGAGCTTTCTGGGTTGGTGAGGCACGATGTTGCAGACGAATTAGTCTGTTTTCACGACTGACATGACAGCGTTAGTTTGCCGCAAGGATTTGATTAAAGTGCTGCATTGCCGGTGTCAAAACACGGTCTTTGCGGCGGACAATGGAAATGGTGAAAACCGGCTGTTTTGGATCAGTGAGTTTGACAGCCGCAAGATGGTCATCAGGATTGATGGCGAGATTTGTCAAAAAACCGATACCGACATTTTGCGCCACCATTTGCTTAAGAAGTTGCACATCACCGGTTTGATAGACCACGTTGGGGATGAATGCCGACTGTTGTTGAAACCATGTGAAGGCGCGAGTGTGGACGAAGGCTTCACTGAGCGTCACGAATTTTTGCATCGCCAGTTCCGCGAATCGAACCTTGTCTTTTTGGGCCAACGGATCTGATTCAGGGGTAATAATGACAAATGGCGCCGTGCCGATTTGGCTGATCGTCAAATCTGGCTCCTGTAATGGTCCACTGGCGCCAAGTAAGGCAAAATCAAGATCGCCTTGTTTGATTTGGTTTAGTAAGGCGGCGGATCCTGCTTCAACTGTTTGCAATTGTGGCATTAAGCCGGCGACAATAAGCTGCGGTGCAATTTTTGGAAAGAAGTAGTTACCAATAATTGGTGGCAAGCCAAATCGAATTTTGTTGGTCTGATCCCACGCAATTTCCTGCTGCGCCAAGGTCAACTGCTGAAGGATCACTTGGGCGTGTGCTGCTAACTGTTTGCCAGCTGACGTGACACCAATGTCGTGATGACGCCGATCACGAATAATGAGTTGCGCTTGAAAACTGTCTTCGAGGCGCTTGATGGCGGTCGTAATCGTTGGTTGACTGACGGCAAACTGCTCTGCTGTTTGTGAAAAGTTGCGGGTCTGCGTTAGCGCCAGAAAATATTCAAAATCGCGTGTGTTCAAAGTGTTACCTCCATGAAACGGTTGATGGGGAATAGAAGACCAATTCTTTGATTAAAGCATATAAAAATATTTTATCACTCCTGCTGGGTTTGACTATAAGATTTGTCGGCGTGTAATGTGACCTGCTGTAAAGACGAAAGCCCGAGCAATGGCTGGTTGCTAACCGCGCTGGCTGGTGCTCAACTATAACGCGCTCGCAGTCGCAGAAGCTTGCGCATAAGGACCTTGAGTCAAAATGGCCAAGATCGAGCCATTTGGGTTCAAGCCCACTCATGTTCCGGTTTCTAAGCGCTTCTGCTCGCGCTCACTTAGAAGGAGTGTTGATTTTGAAATATACACCAGAGCAAATTATTAACGATCCGTTTTTAAATAAGGGGACCGCTTTTACTCAAGCAGAACGGAATCAGTATGGCTTGAATGGTTTGTTGCCACCAGCTGTCCAGACCTTGGACCAACAAGTCAAGCAAGCTTATGCTCAGTTAACGACCAAGCCGACTGATCTGGCTAAGCGTCAGTTCTTGATGACGCTTTTTAATGAGAACCATGTGCTGTTCTATAAGCTTTTTTCCGAGCATATCAATGAATTCATGCCGATCGTGTATGATCCAACGATTGCCGATACGATCGAAAATTACAGTGCGCTGTTTGTCAATCCGCAAAACGCCACTTATCTGTCGATTGACGATCCTGATCATATCGAAAGCGCGCTGAAGCACAGTGCCAATGGCCGTGATATTCGCTTGTTAGTCGTTAGTGATGCTGAAGGCATCTTGGGAATCGGCGACTGGGGCACCCAAGGCGTAGATATTTCTGTCGGCAAGCTTATGGTTTATACCGCTGCTGCTGGCATTGATCCGAGTCAAGTTCTCCCGGTTGTGCTGGATGTTGGCACCAATAATGAAGCACTATTGAATGATGATCTTTACTTGGGTAATCGGCATAAGCGGGTATATGGCCCGAAGTATCGTAGCTTTGTTGATCAATTTGTCACCACGGCAGAGAAGTTATTCCCTAATTTGTATCTGCATTTTGAAGACTTTGGTCGCAGTAATGCTGCCGATATTTTAAATGAATACAAAGACCAGATCACCACGTTTAACGACGATATTCAAGGAACAGGGATCATTGTGTTGGCTGGTTTGCTTGGTGCGATGAATATTTCTAAACAGAAGCTGACCGATCAAGTTTATCTGAGCTTTGGTGCCGGAACAGCCGGTGCCGGCATTACGTCGCGGGTATATGAAGCCTTTATCGAAGAAGGCTTAAGTCCTGAAGAAGCCAAAAAGCATTTTTACTTGGTTGATAAACAAGGCTTACTTTTTGATGACATGTCTGACTTGACACCAGAACAGAAGCCATTTGCTCGCAAACGCAGCGAATTTGCAAATGCCGATGCGTTGACGAATCTTGAAGCCGTTGTCAAGGCTGTCCATCCAACTGTCCTAGTTGGGACATCAACCGTGCCTGGAACCTTTACCGAAAGCATTGTTAAGGAAATGGCTGCGCATACGGAACGTCCGATTATTTTCCCGTTGTCCAATCCGACCAAGCTTGCGGAAGCCAAGGCTGACGATTTGATCAAGTGGACAGATGGCCGTGGTCTGATCGCAACTGGTGTACCAGCGGCTAATGTTGACTATCAAGGTGTCAGCTATGCGATTGGTCAAGCAAATAATGCTTTGGTTTATCCGGGCCTTGGCTTAGGCACCATTGCTTCAACAGCCAAATTGTTGACAGATTCCATGATCTCAGCAGCAGCGCACAGCTTAGGCGGTATTGTTGACCCTGATCAACCTGGTGCAGCGGTATTGCCGCCAGTTTCCAAGCTGGATCAGTTCAGTCAGACTGTGGCAATTGCGGTTGCTGAAGATGCAGTGAAGCATGGTCTGAACCAAAAGCCGATCAAAGATGCTAAACAAGCGGTTGCAAATATGACATGGCAACCAGAATACCGGCCACTGCCGGATTCACTCGAAATGGACTTGGGGGAATAAACGTTGACTGCATTAAGTACATCCATTCAAAGTGTTCTGACGATTGTTTTGCTGATCGTCGTAGGTTATGTGTTGCGGCGGCAAGGACGCTTTGATGATCAATTTGGTAAAACAATTTCTGATTTGTTAATGAAAATCGCCTTGCCAGCATCGATTTTCATCTCGGTCTTGCAACGCCTAACGTTGGATAAGTTGGTGAGTCTGTCATCAGGCCTTGTTTATGGCTTTGGTGCCGTCATTTTAGGCTACCTAATCGCTTTCTTACTGGTTTGGTTATTAAAAGTGCGCCCAGGTCGGCGCGGGACGTTCATCAACATGTTTGTGAACGCGAACACCATTTTCATCGGTCTGCCACTTAATCTCGCCTTGTTTGGCGATAAGGCGGTTCCTTATTTTCTCATGTATTATGTGGTGAACACCGTGTCGACGTGGACTGTCGGGGCCTTCATCATGGCGTGGGACGATCCAACCCAGAAGAAATCAGAAAAAAGCAGTACTGGTTTCAACTGGAAAAAGTTGTTGCCAGCACCGTTAGTCGGATTCTTAGTCGCTTTGGTTTTCCTGTTGTTGAAGATTCCGTTTATTCACGTCGGTTGGTTAAGCTTTGCAGTGAATGCCCTTGATTATGTGGGCAGTTTGGTCACACCGTTGTCATTGATTTACATCGGGATTATTTTGGCCGATGCCGGTCTGAAAGCGATCCGCTTTGACCGCGATACCATCGTGGCTTTGATTGGCCGTTTTGTCATTGCGCCTGCATTAATCGCTGGCTTGATTCTGCTGGGGATGCATGCTGGGTTCAACGTACCAGGTCTTGAAGCGCAAACCTTGATCATTCAAGCTGCTGCGCCTGGATTGGCTGTATTGCCAATTCTTGCTACTGAGGCGCATGCCGATGTTGAGTATGCGACAAACGTGGTCACAACATCTACCGTCTTGTTTGTGGTTGTCGTGCCAATTTTGATGATGCTCGTTCAGGGCTTAGCTTAAACGTACGAAAAAAGAAGCCGATCATGGCTTCTTTTTTTGTGCGATTAATGTTGATGAGCTTCTAGATAGGCTAAAGCGCTTGTGTAATCAGGCTCATGTGTCTGTTCGGTGATTAGTTCACGATATTTGACAGTGCCGGTGCCGTCCACGATCCAAACGCTGCGAGCATCGGTGTGATTATCGGCCACAAACAAGCCCATAGCCTTGCCAAAGTCGCCATTTTGATCAGACAACAACTGCATTTTTTTCACGCCTTCAGCGGCACACCACGACTGTTGTTCTTGTGGGGTATTGGTTGAAATTGTATAGAAGTCAGTATGATCAAACGCATCCATATCTTCATTGAAGTGTTTGGTTGAGATACTGCAAACGCGTGTGTTGATGTCTGGGACAACGCTGATTAACGTTAATCGCTTGCTTAAATCCTGCGTAGTAACGGGTTTTGCCTGTGCATTAGTAACGGTGAACGTCGGCAACTGCTCGCCGAGTTCGATTGGTGTACCATTCGTTGTTAATGCTTCGCCATGACGGGTTATTTCCAAAAGGCTCACTCCTTATATCGTTAATGTGGAATCGTTCAAGTTCAGTATCAGTGTACCACGATTCTGAATGCCATCAGTGTAGCATGCATTTGGATGAAACGAAATTCGAACAATTAAATTTGCTAAAATTCATTAGCATATATATTGACGCGAATATAATTATTTATGTACATTAACAATAAGCAAAATCATGCCAGATTTTTACAATTGACGTAATCGAAAATGTTAGCGAGCAAATAACCGGCACTGCAGGTGCGAGAAGGAGGTGGTCGAATGGAACAAGCATTGGTTGTTTACGCTTCGGAGACAGGGTTCACGCAACGGTTTGCCCTTGGCATTGCCCAAGCACTGCATTGTGAATTAATTGATGTGCAATTTGTCACCACTGCAGACCTGCAAAAACGCAAACTTATCATCTATGGCGGCCATCTCGTAGGTGAAAAAGTCTTGGGTCTAAAGGCCTTCTACCGCGAATTTCACCAGTCTTTACCTGATCAGTTGATAGTCTTTGGTAGCGGGATTATCCGACGGGAACAAGTGGCAATTAAGCAAATCAAGCTACAGTATCAGAACCGCTGCGTCATGCCTATCGATTTTTATTACTTACAAGGCCAACCCAAGCTAAGTCAAATGAACCTTTTTCGGCGTATCCAGACGAGCCTTGCTTTAAAACAATTAGGCGCCAGTCATTGCCCGGCAATTCATGAAACCATTCAACCTCTTTTGAGGGCAGTGGTGCGCTTGTTGGATCAGGCAAATTTATGATCGATAAAATCGTAAAAAAAGCCGTCACTTGGGCGGCTTTTTTTGCTGGGGTACTATGATGCGAAAGTATTTGTAAGTAGACGAAGCGACATCAGCCTTGGATGAGCATTTAAGCGATCAATTACATGCTCATCTTTTGAAAAGTCCTGGGACGCTCATTGAGGTCGCACATCATATTAGCGAAACATGGCAAAAACAATATGATCAGGTGATTCGACTTGACGAGCTTGCTAGTCAGCAATAAACGCGAAACCGTTTATAACGAAGAAAAAGACTGGGAATTAGCGATCAACCGTTCATTGCGCCGGAATGGCACAATTTAGCGGTGATGGCTTTTCCCAGCCTTTCATGATGAGGGGCTACTTAGAAATTGTGGTGCTAAATGCGTGAGGCAGTTTTTTGTTATTAGCCATTGATTTCATGACTCAGTGAAATAATCTCATCCACTGTTCTACCGAGGAAGGCAATGGTTTGCTTCAAGGCGGCATCTGTGGTGACATCAACACCGGCTACCCGAGCAGCAGCGACTGGATTGAGTGAGTCGCCTAAGCTTAAGTAACGCAACCAGCGGTCAACGGCAGGTTGGCCTTGTTGTTCGATGGCTTGGAATGCCTGAGTAGCAACCGTGAGACCAGCGGAGTACGAGTAGGAATACAATCCCATATAGTAATGGCTTTGTCGCATCCATGTGAGCTCGGCGCCTTCTTCTAGTTCAACAGCCGGTCCCCAGAAATCAGTGAGCACCTGACGTTTGATGGCATTCAACGCAGCTGCATCGAAACTGTCGCCGGCGTCAATGCGTTGGTAAACTTTGCGCTGGAACGCAGCTTCAAGTAAGTGGGTGACAAAGTTATGGAAGTAGGTGTCGTTGAGTAGGCGGGACAAGGCGAAGCGTTTCATCTGCGGATCTTTAGCCGTTTGATCAAGATAGTGGGTTAATAGGAGCTCATTGAAGGTCGAAGGGCTCTCCACTAAATAGTCATTGAAATCAGCATCGAGAATATTGTGTGCTTTTTCAGAGCGAACCATTTGTGCCGTGTGCCCAAGTTCATGAATTAAGGTGTAAACCGCAGGCAGGGAATTACTCCACGTCATTTCAACATAAGGGTGAACGCCATAGGGACCCGCGGTGTAAGCACCGGAGTCCTTGCCTTGATTGGCAGGGAAATCAATCCAGTGATCGGTGAACGCCTGCATCATTTGCGCTTGGTAATCATGGCCCATGATGGCGGTCGCCTTTTCGATGTCTAGCTTGGCCTGATCAAGCGTAATCGTTGGAGAGTAGGCAGGATCGATATCGATCTGAAGGTCGGTATAACCGATATGATCAAGTCCCCACAATTCCTTCACGTGGGTGATATATTTGCGCATGATCGGTGCCAGATCGTGCATAATCACGTCGATTTGGCGGTCGAACATGGCCCGACTGACTTCCTGATCGGCCAGCAAATAATCGATGACGGAATCATAGCCGCGCATGGTGGCAGTGATTTTTTCACGAGTGACTTGTGCTAGATAACCAGCCGCCATCGTGTTTTGATACCGACGCAATGTCTGGTTGAACTTTGCATAGGCTGCACGCCGCACTTCGGTATCAGGATGCTTTTGATAATTTTCTTCATACATCACGAATGACAGCGGATAGGTTTTACCGTGAGCCGTGAAGGTGCCAAAATCCATATCGCCGAAAATCGTTTGGTCGCGAATATTGCTAGGCGCTTGGAAAACAGGTGATAACTCGGCTAAGACCTTCTCAGCAGCAGGAGCCAAAGCGCCTTTTTTAGCAATTTTGATTTGGCGGAAAAAGCCAGCATAGTCAGGTGCCTTGGCAACAACGGCATCAAGGACCTCTTCAGGTAACTGGGTTAGTTCTGCTTGAAAGAAGCTCAATTGACCACCAATTTCACCATCTAAAGCCGTGGCTTTGATTTGGCGATCACGGAGTTTAGGATCAGTGGTATCTGTCGAATACGGCATAAATGCCCAGTGTCCAATTTTACTATCAAGTTCGATAATCGAGCCATAGTCGCCCAGTGCATCAACAATGATGGCCGGTTCGGTCAACTTTCCTTGATATAGATGGACAAAATCCTTGGTCAAAGCGCGTACTTGCTTAATGGCTTCGGTGTAAGCAAACTCATCAGCAAAAATCGGCGTTAAATCCCAAGTCAGTTTTGGATCAACCTCTTGACGTTTTGGCAGTGCGGTTTCACTCATCGAAAAAACCTCCTTCGCTTAATGGGTAAAGTATAGCATTGGTCTGCATGATTTTGTTCTGTGGAATCGCATGGGGTAGATGGAAACGCATATCCACAAAAAGCGACTCGTGGTAAAATCATTAAAAAGGATGTGTTATATATATGGGAATCGACAATAATCAGCTCGTGGCGCGCTATTTTGATCGCAAAGCTGATCATGCAGCATTCTTCAAGGCGTTAGAAGCCTATTTGGATGATCAGATTAATGAACTGTATACAACGTTGAATGATACTTTCGCAGATACGGTGACGCTGTCATTAGATGTGGCCATCGCTAAGGCGCACCAAGCCGGCGCCAAGATTGACGATCCAGCGGCTGAAGAAATTGCGGCAACTAACTATTTATTCAAAGAACTCTCTTCTCGCGGCTTGTGGCTGCAATCACCTGATCAAACCGAACCGAACACCATCATCGCTAAATTGAATTTCGGTAATCGGCGGACTTACTATTAAGCCTGATTGATCATCAAACGAGAAGTTGAGACATCATTCATAGTAACCAAAAAGAGGCATGATTTTCTGATTAGTGGAAATCATGCCTCTTTTATTGAGCCTTATGGATAACTGATAGCAGCTAAAGATGCCAGTGTTAAAGCAGAGATTGCAAAGTCTGGCACTGGGAAAAACCTTTTTACATCACCATGGCAATTTACCCGCGGTTTCTGTAAATGTCATATTCAAATCAGGGCTATCGTCAGCGGCGAGTTTGACGATTTGAGCAGCACCTTCTGCAACCGTTTGTTCGCCGCTACGATTACCACCAAAATCTGTGCGAGTCCACCCAGGATTGACTGAGTTGACACTAATGTGATCTGGCTGTAACTCTTTGGCAAAATCAATGGTGGCGAAGTTCACCGCTGCTTTTGAGGCTTGATATCCAAGTGAATTCACCTGAAAGAAGCGACTGTCAGGATCGCTAGCCAAACCGAGTGAACCCATGTTGCTGCTAACGTTGATAATTTTAGCTGGAGCACCCTTTTTTAACAACGGGATCATCGCCTGTGTGACACTGACTAAGCCGAAAAAGTTGACGTCAAAGTCTTGACGCATTGTCATCACAGGCAATTGTGAAGGTGGTTGATGGGCATCTAAGGCAATACCAGCATTATTGATCAGAACATTGAGATAGCCATGTGAGGCTTCAATTTGTTTCGCGGCCGTCGCAATGGTGCCGGCTTGGGTCACATCTAAGATGACCAATTCTGCCGATACGCCAGCTGTGTGCAACTTGTTAATAGCCTGTTCACCGCGTGCCTGATTGCGCGCACCGACAAGTAAATGCTGACCGCGTTTACCAAGCGCCATTGCGGTTTCAAAGCCTATCCCTTTATCGGCACCGGTGATCAAAGTTAACGTCTGTCGTTTAACCATGATCCTCACTTCTTTCAATTATTGACCCTATTTTTCTGGCTGATGAGGGGCGTATTGACGATCAGGGAACCAGATTGGAATTTCACGTCGGGCACTTGTCTCACTATCGGAACTGTGAATGACGTTGCGAATAGTTCTGTCGGCCCATTCACGGCCAAAATCTCCACGAATCGTGCCGGGCGCTGCTTCGGCGGGATTCGTGGCGCCTGTCATTTTACGCACCGCTTCGATCACATTGAAGCCGCTCACGATCATTGCCACCATCGGACCGCCCGTCATGAAGCGTTCGATTCTTGGAAAGAAAGGCTCGCCAACAAGTGCTGCGTAATGTTGATGTAACTGATCTGCCGTTGCATGTGTGACTTTCAGCGCATCAATTGTGAAGCCGCGGTGTTCAATCCGCGTGATCACATCCCCAATATGTCCGTTTGCAACACCATCCGGTTTGACCAAGACTAAAGTTTGTTCTTCTGCCATGTGTGTGTGCCTCGTTTCCTTAACTATTTTCAGAAAATTCCTGCAATCTCAGTATACACGAGTCACCGTCGAACAAAAAAGGTCGATGGGTATTTTCATCGTTTTCATCGCCAATTGATTTTTGACAAAACACGGCGACCAAGAAATTCTTGAATTAACAAGTAAAACGGAACAGTTGAGATCATGAGTGGCAAATAAATTAACGCGAGCTGCCACTGCCAGAGATTGACAAGTGAAAAAATTGAGCTGAAGACGAAGAAGACAAGAAACAGGGCAATGCTGAGACCACCCAGTAGGCCAACCTTGAGTCGGTTGAAAGGTCGGGCAACGACGAGCAGAACATTCAATGAAATAGTGCCAATCAACATGGCTACCATTGATGAAGTAGACTCAAAACTCAAGTGGAAGAAAGACTCCATCCATGTCAGCAGTAATGTGTAGATGACGACACTAATGGCAGCAGGTGCGGCAATGGTCATGACCTTCTGCATGAATTGACCAGTCACGCGTTCGAAGTTTGGTTCCAAAGTCAGGAAGAAGGAAGGAATGGCAACCCCGATAGCAGAAACCGGTGTGAGGTTAATCGGTACAATCGGATAATCAAGTGGCAAGAAGACAAAAATGGTGGCTAGGATGACTGAATACATCGTTTTGACCAAATACATGGATGCCACGCGTTCAATGTTGTTGATGACTCGGCGGCCTTCGTTTAGAACGCCGGTCATGGCATCGAAGTTTGAATCTAACAAAACGAAATCCGCAATAGAGCTGGCAGCATCGGCACCAGATGCCATGGCGATACTGCAGTCGCTTTGGCGCAATGCCAAGACGTCATTCACACCGTCACCAGTCATGGCGACGGTGTGCCCCAAAGCTTGATAGGCCATGATTAAAGATTTCTTCTGTTCAGGTGTGACCCGGCCAAAAACGTTATAGCGTTTCACAAGTGTTTGATAATCTTTGGCGGTTGCGTTGTCTGCAATGGTGCTCATGTCCACACTTTGATCAGCTCCTTCAAGGCGAGCTTGCTTGGCAATGTTGGCGACCGTGATCGGATCATCACCTGAGATGACTTTTAAAGCCACCCCTTGCGTTTTGAAGAAGTCGAACGTATTAATGGCAGTTGGCCGCAATTCATCGGTGATCAAAATCAGACCGAGCAGTTGGGGATTAACTAACGGATGCACTAATTTGGTTGCTGTGCCAATGGCTAAAACCCGGTAGCCCTTAGCAGCTGCATCCTTAATTTGATTTGCAATCGGTGCTGGTAATTGATCGCCGAATGTGAACTGCGGGGCGCCCATAAACAATACTTGACCATCAACAACGGCACCCGACCACTTACGCGCAGAGGAGAAGGGCATTGTCTGCGTGACTTGCTGATTGGTATCGTTTTGGAAGGCGGCTTTGATGGCCATTGCTGTTTCGTTGTCGTCATTTAGAGCATAAACAATAGCGGCGGCGGCTTTGGTGACTGTCGCTTCAGTTTGCCCAATCATCGGCAATGTTTCGGCGACTTTAAGTTTGCCACTCGTGATAGTACCGGTTTTGTCAAGACAGATAGTATCAACTCGTGCGAGTGCTTCAATGGCCGGCAAGGCGCGAACGAGAACTCGTTTAACGGCAAGATTGCGGGCGGATACGGCTAATGCCACATTTGTTAGCAAAACCAGACCTTCAGGAATCATGCCGATCATGGCGGCACTGGTTGTTAAAATAGCCCGATTATAGTTGCCTCGGCGGATCATCGAGACGGTGAAAAGAATTGCGCCAATCGGGATAAGTACATAAGTTAACACGCGAATGATGCGGTTGATCGTTGCCAACAGTTGACTTTTGCTACCTTTTTCGGCTTTGGCTGCCAAAGCAAGCTTTGCCGCAAAAGTTGCGGCGCCAACCGCGGTGACTTGCATGGTTGCCTGACCGGAAACGATAAATGCACCAGAAAGCAGCTTGTCGCCCACTTTTTTAGTGATGGGTCGCGACTCACCAGTTAAGGGACTCTCGTCACTTTCGAGACCATTCGTTGCGACAACCACACCATCGACAGGAATCTGATCACCGCGTTTCAGGTGCACCATGTCATCCATAACCAATTGTTCAAGCTCGATTTTTTGTGTTTTACCATCACGAATGACGGTGGCTCGAGCAGCTGCCAAAATTGACATTTTATCAATCTGGTGCTTCGCCTGAATTTCTTGAATGGTCCCGATCGCCGTGTTGATGATCGCGACACCGAGAAAGAGTAAGTTCTTATAACTGCCTGTTGTCACAATCAAAGCACCTAAAACCACGTTCACCAAGTTAAATAAGGTGAACGTATTTACTTTGATAATTTGGCTAATTGATCGCGTTAATGGTTTTAACGGCAAGTTATGTTGACCCGCGGCAAACCGTTCTTCAACTTGCTTTGTTGATAATCCCTGATCCGGCAAAATGTTCTGCTCAGCCATCGCATGCCCTCCAATGCTTTTCATTCATTTTACCAATCAATCCCGGTAGATGACGAATAAGCGACCTGTTTTTATTAAACTTTGAAGAGTCTTATAAGATTCCGAAGTGGCTTAATGTTGTTCATCAACCACGAAACTCGCATAATGGAAGACAAATGACAAGAAAGAAGCGGTTGTATGCCAAAACTTAATCCAGACGGGACGCAATTCATCACGTTATTGAGTGGGTACCATTTGTGGACACAGACGCAGGGAAAAGGTGATATCCATCTCATGACCTTGCATGGTGGCCCAGGCGGCACCAATGAAGTCTTTGAAAATTTTGCTGAGCGGCTAGCGCCTTATGGTGTGCGCGTGACCCGTTATGATCAGTTGGGGTCATTTTACTCCGACCAGCCGGATTTCTCCGATCCGGCAAATCGTCAGCAGTTTCTGAACACTGATTACTATCTGAGCGAAGTGGAGCAGGTTCGACAGCAGCTTGGGATTGACCACTTTTATCTGCTTGGTCAATCGTGGGGCGGTGTGCTGGCAATTGAATATGCATTGAAATATCCAGAGCATCTTAACGGAGTCATTCTGAGTTCGATGATTGACAATCTTGACGAATATATTGTGAACATCAATCGGATTCGGGAAACTATGTTTTCAAAAGAAGATGTCGCTTACATGCAGCAAATTGAACAGCAGCATGCGTTCGATGATGCAAAATATCAGGCGCTTGTAAGTGAGCTAGGCGAACACTACTTGCATCATGCAAAAGATCCCCAGCCGCGTCACTTAATCAGTACGCTGGCCACGCCAGTTTACAATTATTTTCAAGGCGACAATGAATTTGTGATGGTGGGTGCGCTTAAAGATTGGGATCGGCGTGCAGATATCCACCGTATCGCCGTACCCACCTACCTGACGTTTGGCGGTCATGAAACGATGCCGCTGGCAGCCGCGGAACGCATGGCGAAGACAATCCCAGACGCTACCTTACATGTCACGCCGAATGCTGGTCATGGACAAATGCTGGATAACCCCACTGACTATTTCAGTCATTTAGGTGATTGGCTGGTCAAAACCGACACGAAGACGGCTTTTCATTCTAAATAACGTTATAATAAGAATGGTAAGGTAAGTTTTTCAAAATATGGAGGTGCTTGCATGTCTGAATATGATGAATTAAAAACAAGCTTGTTCGAACCTGTACGAGCGTTTGATCGGGCATTGGAACAACAGCCGGATTTAATCATTCCATTGGCAGTTGTTCACTTGATTCCAATTGCTCTGACACTTGGTGGCGGGATTGGTATCATTCGGGGTCACCAGAAACTGCGTGCCGAAAAAGAGCGCACGAAGCAGTTGAGCTTGAAGCTGGAAATGCATAAACATCATCATGGTCGGCGTAATTGGCGGCTGGCGCCAGAACATCGCGGCGAGCAGGATGTTTTTGCTCCAGAATATTTGGAGAAACCGGCTGGTAAAAATCGTCACGCCCATCGTCGGCATTAGGTTGATTTGATACATGAATAGATCAAAAGCCTGAGCAATTATCTATTGCTCAGGCTTTTTTGCTTAAGTATGCGCAGCTTTACGTGTTCATTTTTCACCTGTGAACATGTTTATCGCCGTGTCCAGAGCCGTATTTAAAAAATTTTTTTGCCCATTTTTTTACATATTACTAACCACAAAAACTGCCGCGCACTTTTATGCGCCGTCATTGAAACGGGCGACAAGATGCGGGACAATGGGTGCACGATAATTTAGGAGATGATGTTGATGCCAGTTATGTTGATGCGTACTGCTACCCGAGAAGATATTCCCGCGATGATGAAGATTATTGCTTCTGCTCGGCAATTTTTGGGCGAACAAGGTATTTCACAATGGCAAGGAACCTATCCCGATCAGGCTGCGGTTGAACAAGATGTAGCGACAGGCATCGGGCGAGTTTTGGTCGTTGATGGGCAGGTTGCCGGCATAGCCGCTTTGGTGGAAGGGCCTGATCCGCATTATCTCAAAATTGATGGTGCTGGTTGGTTGGCCGATGTGCCCTATTTGGCAGTTCATCGATTTGCGCTTGATGGCAGCATTCGTGGTCATCAATTAAGTAAAGTTTTCTTTAGTAATATTATGACTGAAGCCTATCGACGCGGTGTCTATGACCTGCGCGTGGATACGCATGCCCAAAATGTGATCATGCAGCATGCCATCACCGGAATGGGCTTCGAATATCGCGGCATTGTTTACATGGATGAACCGGTTCCTGAACGCAATGCTTATGAGGTTCGTTTGGCACACTAACAGAAAGACACGAAATGGAGGAGATCGACATGCAGGACATTGGCAACTTGGCACTGATCTTAGTCACAACGCTGGTTTTAGCGCATTTAAGCCGATTGTTGAATATGCCCGCTGTCATTGGGGAATTATTGGCTGGTATTTTGATTGGACCGGCGTTATTGGGCTGGTTGGCACCAAGTCACACGATTTCATTATTTGCGGAGATTGGTGTCATTATTTTGATGTTTCTTGCTGGCTTGGAAAGTGACCTTGATTTATTAAAAAAATACTTCAAACCAGGCATGTTGGTCGCCATGATCGGCGTCATTGTACCGGTGGCTGTTGTGTTCGTTTTTGGACGCAGTTGGGGCTTCAACATGACAAGCAGTCTATTCTTAGGCATTACCTTTGCCGCTACTTCTGTTTCGATCTCTGTTGAGGTTTTAAAAGAGCTACATGCCCTAGAAGGCCGAAATGGTGCGACCATTCTCGGTGCGGCGGTGGTTGATGATATTCTCACTGTCCTCATTTTAAGTTTCACGGTAGCAGTCCTTGGTGAGCAAAAGACCGCGAGTTTGCCTTTCTGGGTGCAAATCATTGAACAGTTGCTCTACTTTGCCGGCATTTATTTGGTTGTCAGGTGGGCTGCGCCATACTTAATGGGTTTGGCCGAAAAAATGTTTCCGTCGTCGGCTGTGACCATTATGTCTCTGCTCATTTGCCTCGGTATGGCCTATCTGGCTGATCTTGTAGGAATGTCCGCCGTTATCGGCGCTTTCTTCGCTGGCGTGGCAGTAGGCCAGACACGTCATCGCCATGAAGTGGATGGTAGTTTGAGTGCGATTGGGTATGCCGTGTTTATTCCGGTGTTCTTTGTCAGCGTCGGCTTGAATATGCGGTTTGATACCTTTGGCCGCGATCTAGGGTTTATTGCGATTTTGACCTTATTAGCCTTAGTCACAAAATGGGTCGGCTGTGGGGTTGGTGATCGTTTGGCCGGTGCGAGTTGGCTACAGAGTAATGTCGTGGGTGCCGGCATGGTTTCCCGTGGCGAGATGGCATTGATTGTCGCCCAAATTGGGTTCGAGGCCAAACTCATGGACGCTGAATATTACTCGGCGGTTATTGTTGTGATTGTCCTGACGACATTGATTGCTCCAATTATCTTGAAAGATGCGCTACGGCGTGAACAGGAACCTGTATAATAAAGATGCGCGTCTATTTAACGCGACATAAAGCCGAGCGTGCGTGCGAGTTCTTAAAAATGTGTTGACTGGGCAATCATTGCGGGACTGGCGGCCGCGTTTATGAGGGGGATTCAAATGGCTAATTTGTTTTTTGACTTTGATGGCACCGTTGCTGATTCGGAAGTCGGTATCGTTGCAGGATTAAAATATATGGTTCAGGATCGCGGATTGCGGCCGCTGGACAATTCGGCCTACACGCAATTTATCGGACCAGCGCTGATTGATATGCTTCCCAAGGTTTGGCCAGAACTTGATGACATTGAAGTTAAGCGAGCCATTGATGCTTTCCATCATTATTACGAAGAGGAAGGCCTTTATCAGGTTGAATTGTATCCTAATTTTCTGGACACGATGGCAAAGCTCAAGCAACAAGACAACCAACTTTACATTGCCTCTGCTAAGCCAGAAACAATGCTGCATCGCCTTGTAAAGCACTTTTCGTTGGACCAATATTTTGCTGGTGCGTACGGTGCAAGTGACGATGAGGAAACCCGGGTCACGAAAACCGATATTTTGACCTATGCGCTAAAAGACAGTCAAGTTGCGCTCGATCAAAGTGTCATGATTGGTGATCGGGCCAATGATATGATTGGTGGCAAGGCCAATCATGTTCAATTGCTGGGTGTGACGTACGGCTTTGGTTCTGCTAAAGAACTAAAAGAAGCCGGTGCCAAAGTCTTAGTTGATCAACCTGCAGATATTCCTGCAGGACTGGCCAAGCTAGCAAAGATCAACGCAAAATAGTGCCCTAATCAAGCTTGATTAAGGAACCAGACAAAAAAGACGTGCCTGTAAATGGCACGTCTTTTTTGTCTGGCACGAGATACCGAATTATTGATCGTCCTCAGAAGTTTGTTGGGGATGAATCAGTTTCTCACCAATTTCATTGAGCAAGTCAACAAACTGTTTGGCTTTGTCCTCGCCAAGTGCAGTAACCCACTGATCGAAGCGATCAGTAGCAGTTTTAGTGATCTCCGCCTCAACTTGTTTTCCAAGCGGCGTTAATCGTAAAGTGTTACGCCGACGGTCAGCTGCAAACTTGGTCTGGGTCACGTAATTGAGATTGCGCAGTACGCGCAGTTGGCGGGCCACGGCCGGTTTCGTGACGCCTCGTTTGGCGACAATGGCAGTCAGGCTAATATCGGGATCATGGGCAATATCAGATAGAATCCGAAATTGTTCAAAACTAAGATGGTATTTTGCCATCGGTGCCGAGATTAGCTCATTAATACTTTTGAATGTTGAAAAATAGGCATCCACATATGCCTGTAGCAAAGATTCATCAGTCATCTTTCTTCCTCCAAAGTTTATCTTAACAAATCATACCGCAACTGTAACTTGAAATTATTAAAAGTTGCGGTACACTTTTTAGTTATGTAAAGGGCTTTAACTACTTATGGAGGCTATTAGTGTGCGAAAACATAAAAAAGCTTGGCTGATTGGGCTGTTATCAATCTTCGGTGTTCTGCTTATGGGATTAGTTGGCGCCAGTCTGTATTTCTACCAATATGCATTTGTGCCATCAAAAAAATCTTTTTTGAGTGGTGGCGAAAGTCGAATTGTCAAGGACGGTAAGGCGTGGCTTAAAACCGTTCATAAGGAAACGTGGACCGAAAAGGCGGCTGGTGCCGATTTGAAACTGGTTGCCGACTATGTGCCAGCGGCGAAACCAACGAACAAGACGGTGGTGGTCGCTCACGGGTACATGAACACCAAAGAATTCATGGCGCCGCAAATCAAAATGTTTCATGATGCAGGGTTTAATGTTTTGGCCCCAGATGATCGCGGCCATGGACAATCGCAAGGAAACTACATCGGGTACGGCTGGCCAGATCGGCTGGATTATTTGAAGTGGATCAATCAAATCATCAAGAAACAGGGCCAGCAAAGTCAAATCGCGTTGTATGGCGTCTCCATGGGCGGCGCAACAGTGATGTATCTGAGTGGCGAAAAATTGCCATCTCAAGTCAAAAGCATTGTCGAAGATTGTGGCTATACCAGTATTATTGATGAACTGACTTATCAAGCCAAAGCAATGTTCAATCTGCCTAAATGGCCGCTGATTCCGTCAGTGGCACTGACAGCCACGATCAAAGCCGGTTATAACGTATTTGATGCCAGTGCCATCACCGCGTTGCACAAAAATACCCGCCCCATTTTGTTTATTCACGGCAGCAAGGATAAGTTTGTACCAACCAGCATGGTGTATCAAAACTACCGAGCAGCCACAAAATCCAAGAAGGCCTTGTGGGTCGTTAAAGGGGCAGGGCACGCGAAGAGTTTTCCTGATCATCAGCAAGCCTACAGCAAGCGAGTTGTCGGCTGGTTTAACGCAAACTGGTGAAGCGCAGCGTTACTGGGCGGCATTGGTGGCAGCAACCCGCTTTAAAATCGCGTAGATTTTCTCAGCATCACTTGGGGTCCCGCGTAATTCGTAATCGGCCAAGAAGGGCGCATCGAATTCTTTGGCATAGCGTTTAGCCGTGAGACAGTATTGTTCGTTAAAGTTACGATTGCCGGAACCAATGATGCCAATGCATTGATCAGCGTTTTCGCCTTCTGCCAGATAGTCACCCATGGCAGTGGTCATCAACTCCTTGACGCCGTTATCAATACCATTACCGCCGTCAAGATAAGTTGGCACCATGACAAAAAATGGTTTGGTTTCACCGTCACTTTGTGTGGCATCAGAAATTTCTTTCAGCACAATTGTTGGATTAGCAGCATTCTGATCATGTTGCGTTTGTGCATAGACTGCCAAGCGATGGGCAAAAGCCCGAGTATTGCCAGAAATAGAAATAAATAAAACGTGGATAGGTTCAGTCATTGTGATGGCCTCTTTTCATGATTGTGAGCATGGCACAAGCCTTTGCAGTCGCTTGCTTTTTGCCGATATGCCAAACGAAGAACAGCTAAAAAGAGTCGCGGTACAGCAGCCAAGTGCTTGCACCACGGCTCTTTTTTGCGGCGTTAGAATTCTTGATAAACTGCCGGATCTTGATCCTTGAGCCGACCATCCGGTTTTGTCAGACTGTCAATGGCGGCCATTTCTTCGTTCGTTAGTGTAAAGTCAAACACATCGAGATTGGTGCGTTGACGGGCAAGGTGTGCGGACTTTGGAATCGGTAAGATCTGATGTTGCAGATCCCAGCGTAAGACAACCTGACCGACATTTTTACCGTGTGCCGCAGCAATTTTTTTGATGCTTGGTTCCTGTAAAACCGCGCCGCGACCCAATGGACTCCAAGCAACTGTTTGGATATTGTGCGCCGCGTCATACTCACGTTGCGCTTGTTGGTTGAAGTAAGGATGCAACTCAATTTGATTAACAGCTGGCGTCACGTCGGTTTCTTTAATTAGCCGATCAATATGCTCAGGTAAAAAGTTTGAAACGCCGATTGAGCGAACCAATCCAAACCGTTGTGCCTGAATCAAGGCTTGCCAAGCTTCCACGTAAAGATCCTCTTTAGGATTTGGCCAGTGAATTAAATAGAGATCGTAATAATCCAAACCAGCACGATAAAGACTTTCTTCGATGGTATCGATGGCTTCTTGATAACGATGATGACGACCTGGCAGTTTTGAAGCAATCGTTAATTGACTGCGCGGAATGCCGCTTTGGCGAACGGCCTCACCAACGGCACCTTCATTTTCGTAGTTAAAAGCGGCATCCAACATGCGATAGCCGACATTGACGGCTCCCACCATTGCTCGAACGCCATTAGCACCATTAAGTTTGTAGGTGCCAAAACCGATTGCTGGTAAGACGTTGCCGTCGTTTAAGGTGTAATTCATTCTTGTGAACCTCCTTTAAGATGTGCTCATAGTCAAACAGGACACAGATGACTAGCTGATGGGATTGAATAAGTGCTCGGACCAATCAGTTAAGAAACCAAATTCATCAGTGCAACAGTTCCTATACGTCGCTGCGTCCGCTTTTTTAAGCTGCACAACACTATATATAGTGTAGTCCAAACCTAGTCATGCATACAAGCATCGACAAACCTTCGTGTATAATAAAGCCAAAAGATAGCGCGCAAACCAGTCTAGTTTCTGTGCTGGTAGGAGTTTTACGCGTTTACAAAGAGGGGATTATCACGAAAACACAGCAATGGCGAGCCGTTTCACGAAGCTGGTTTGCACTATTCACGATGATTTTTTGGGTATTATTATTTGTCGAAGCTTTTAGTACAGGGATGATGCTCACAATTGGCTCACCAGTGCGGACCGAGGCGGTTATCGTCAAGAGTAAAGGCCTAGATCAATTGACGCAAACGTTGAATCAGCAGTTGTTAACAACTGCAGCGAAAAGTGGGGCATCACTGGATAAAAGAACAGTGCTCGTCACTACAGATGATACCCAGAGACTGGCTAAGAATATGGTGGCGGCCAGTTCACTACATCAGCCACATGTTTCGTTGACGACCATTGAAGAGAGTGTCACAAGTCGCTTACAAACGGCAGCGACTGTGCAGCATCAAAATTTTGATCAAAAAAAAGTACTCGCCAGCTTGAAAACAACGCTTGAGCGCGAAATTAATTTACACGTGATGGCACAAGGCTGGGGATTAGTTTATCCATTGCTGGTTTTGATGACGCAAACAGCTGTGATTGTCGCGGCGATCCTGATGGCCTTTGTTTTGCTCATTATGATCAAAACCGCTCATTCATGGCGGCGTTTCTTAGCAGTAACTGGTCGTTCGACCTATGTCATGGGATATGTTGGCGGATTCATGGCCATGTTTGTCACCGCGAATCCTTTCTTAGGTGCTGTCGTATCACGCATTGCGATTAATCAACAACTGACACGTGATCTGATTCTGGCTTACTCGCCATTATGGCAGCGCGTCGCAGGATGGACGATTATCATCGGTTTGCTTGTTGCGGGTGTGAGCCACTTTTTCCCGCGCGCTCAGGCTGAGGACGATGACTTATTAACGGCTGAAAGGAGTGCTTTATGAAACTAAAACGCTGGGTTGTTATCGTATTTGCGGCGGTTGTGGTTATCGCTGGAGCGGGTTGGTACTGGTATCAGGAACAACCCACCGATACACCGACGACAGAGAAAACGACGATTGGTCAAACCGCAACGCTATACTTGCATGGCTATTCAGGGGGTGCTGGCTCGACTAATACCTTGATTCGACATGCTGAGCAGTCTGGCGCAACTAAGGTGCTCACGGCCACTGTCGCTAAAAATGGTAAAGTTAGCTGGCAAGGAAATGCACGGCATGTCAGCAAGCCGATAGTTCAGGTGATTTTTCAGGATAATGTCAATCCGGATTACGCCAAGCTAGCGGGTTGGTTGACGACCATTAATCGCGAACTTTATCAACGTTACGGCGTTCGCCAGGTCAACTTTGTGGCCCATTCGATGGGCAATATGGCAGTGATGTTCTATGCAACTCAAAACTCAGATCACCCTAAATTGCCAAAAATGCGGGCTTACGTGGCGATTGCTGGCCATTTTGACGGTATTATCGGCATGGGCGATGAGCCTCATCGTATTAAACTTGCTCCAAACGGTTATCCGACGCCGCCGGATGAGAATTATGCCACGTTAGCCAGAATGCGCGATCGTTTTCCAAAAAATGTGAAGGTTTTGAACATTTATGGTGATGTGGATGATGGTTCAGACTCAGACGGTCGTGTCGCAAACAATTCATCGCGCTCATTGCAGTACCTAGTTGAAGGGCGCGCCGCCAGTTATCAAGAAAAAGAATTTGTTGGCAAAAAAGCGCAGCATAGTGCGCTTCATGAAAATCCACAGGTGGCTAAGGCGGTTGATAATTTTATTTGGTGAGGGTATGCGCTAGTTTTTGTTAGGGTCGTACGGCGTGACAACGACTTTGCCACTAAGATAGTTGGCCATGTAAACGTCGCCAGTTTCATAGCCTTGCTCCTGTAGCTGTGCTTTCAGCCAGTCTTCATCATGATCAATGGCATCAAGTGCGGCGGGATCAATCTGGCCATCTAGAATCAACGGGTATTTGATGGTTTCATCGCCTTTGAGGATGACATTAAGCTGACCATTTTGTTCTAGATAGGCTTGCCGAACGTCGCGAAGATCGTTTACGCCAGCAGTACGTAATTTGTAAGCCAAATCATTTGCCGAAAGACCGACTTGAGTCGCCGTCTCTACACGAATTTTGCCATGCTGCACGACCAATAAAGGCTCGCCGTCAATCAGACGCTTGATCCAACGGTTATGGTTAGTTAAGTATTTCGAACTGAAAACAATGAGTGTCCAAATCAGCAGTACGTTTACAAATTGGAGCAAGCCGATATCAGTATTGTAAATCACCCCGCCGATAATACCGCCAAGGACGTAATTCTGCATTTGATCAACAATCGTTGCTGGGGCAAGGTTACCTTTGCCGGTGAGCTTGATTTGGGCAACGAACACAATGAAGCCTAGTAAGAGTTTCATTGCCGTGATGAAATATGGATCTCTAAAAAGTTGCATGACAGCCTCCTACTTGGTCACAAAGTTTGCTTGAGGCACAATCAAGGTGGTTTTATCTAGCTGGTAGCTATTGTTGTCCGCATTGATCGTCACCGTAAACATGGTTTTCGTTGACTTACCGATGGTGACGAGCATGCCAGTGTGAACCGTGTTGCTGTTAGCATAGACTTGTTGCACACCCACCTGTTTTTGCTTGGCAACACTGCGCAACAGTGTCGCGACTGCCTGTGAATCAGCGGTTGCGGTGCGGCTTGCTTGCAGATCACGAATTTGAATGCGATGGTTAATAGTTCAATCAACGCAACTAAAATTAATAGATCGCGATATTTGTTTGTGTGTTTGTGGCGCAAAAAATAGATGAGATAGGCGACAATCACAACAGCTCCTGCCATGATGATGATGTAACGGAAGGTACTTTGCCAAGTAGTTTGGCGAGTTAAGACGCTGTAAGCATAAAAAGTTGTTCCCATGAGACACCTCCAAAAAAGTAACTACCAAAAGCATACCAGAAACAGAAGATGACAGAAGTTATTCTTGACAGTTTGATTGGCGGTGTTATGATAATGCCAACTTAGACAGACAGATTGCTTTGCGGAGAAGAGTACCTGAAGCGCAGATCACAAGCGAGCCTGAACAGTGAAAGCAGGCGATCAGTTAATCAGGGAAGATGAGCTCCAAACAGCTTTTCAGCGGTTCACGCCACTGAAACGGGCGCACCCGTTACCATGCCGGGTATCAAAATTGGTACCGTTGAGGCATTGGCATCAAAACCAGTGCGAATAAGGGTGGTAACGCGCAAAGTCGCCCCTTGATCAGAAATGGTCAAGGGGCGACTTTTTTGTGAGCGCGAGCCAGCCCAAACCCACTTCCCAAGCCATCGTAAGCATCGCCCCCTCCCAACATTCTTTCCGCAAAAGCCATCACTGCGTCTGTCGACGAAAAATAAGGAGGACCACCATCATGACAGAAAAAGTTCAAATAAAAGCTCCTTTCCGCGCCGATTTAGTCGGCAGCTTGCTTCGGCCTGAACGCTTAAAAGCGGCGCATCAACAACTTGCGATCGGTGAAATTAAACAAGATCAGGAACTCAACATTCAACACGCAGCCATTGAGCGTATCGTCAAACGACAAGTTGAACTTGGCTTCAAAGCTGTGACGGATGGTGAGTTCTCCCGCCGTTATTGGCATCTAGACTTTTTATGGGGCTTGAACGGTTTTGAAAAAGATGATAGTTGGCAGTATGAACACGACTTCAAAGGCGGCATTAACGCAGCAGCTAATGTGCATCTTGCTGGGAAAGTCAGCTTCAATCCTGATCACCCATTTTTTGCCGCCTTTAAGTATTTGCAGAGCATTGTGCCAGAAGGGGTTCTCCCCAAACAGACCATCCCGAGTCCTGCATTGCTCTTTCGTGACCATCGCAGCGATAACTGGGCAAAATATTATGACAGATTTGATGATTATTTGGCTGACGTTGTCCAAGCCTATGTGGATACGATTCAACATTTCTATGATTTAGGTGCCCGCTATCTTCAAATTGACGATACTAACTGGGCCTACTTGATTCAGAATCTAAAAGATACTGAAAATGATCCCAAGGCGCATCAGCGGTTTATTGACCTCGCTAAATTGGCACACCGCGTGATCAAGGCCGTTTTGGTGAAACTGCCAGAAGACTTGACCGTGACGTCGCATATCTGTCGCGGCAATTTCCAGTCGACATTCCTGTTTTCCGGCGGGTATCAATATGTGGCAGATTACATCGGTGATTTGCCGTATGACGGCTTATTCCTAGAGTATGATAATCAGCGTTCGGGGTCTTTTGAACCGTTAACAAAGTTGTGGCACGGCGATACTAATAAGCGCATTGTTCTAGGCCTGATCACTTCGAAGTTTCCTGAATTGGAAGATGAGGATGCCGTTATCAAGCGAATTAACGCTGCGACTGAGTACGTACCGCTGACGAATCTGGCGTTGTCCACTCAATGCGGTTTTGCTTCAACCGAAGAAGGTAACAAGGTTACTGAAGATGACCAGTGGGCGAAACTGGCTCTGGTTCAAAAAATTGCCAAGCGAGTTTGGGCGGATGCTTAGATTGTTTTTTCACTTATGTTTCGGCTTCTGAGCGCTACTGCTCGCGCTCAGATTTTTTTAACAGATACCACTGTTGTGTTATATGATAAATGTGTCATCAAAACTAAAAGGGAGATTTCTATATTATGGCAAAAGTTGAAAGTTTCACCTTGGATCACACAGCTGTTAAAGCACCTTATGTTCGGTTGATTACGACAGAGCATGGTGCAAAGGGTGATGTGATTTCAAACTATGATTTGCGGTTGGTACAACCAAATACAGCAGCCATTGATACGGCTGGCTTGCACACGATTGAACACTTGCTGGCATCATTATTGCGCGATCGGATGGACGGCGTTATTGATTGTTCACCATTCGGCTGCCGCACCGGTTTCCACTTGATTACTTGGGGTGAGCACAGCACAACCGAAGTGGCCAAGGCTTTGAAGTCAAGTTTAGAGGCCATTGCCAATGACATTACTTGGGATGACGTCCCTGGTGTTGACATCAAGAGTTGTGGCAATTACAAGGATCACAGCCTGTTTTCAGCAAAGGAATGGGCGAAGTTAATTTTGAGCCGCGGCATTTCAAATGACCCGTACACGCGTCAGGTTGTCTGAGGCTTGGTTTCAAAAGTATCTCACCAGCTCGAAATTGCCGCATAAAAATGGCACTGCTACAACTCGCTAATGAGTTTGACAGTGCCATTTTCATGTTCGAAGGATTATTGAAATAAGTGGATTAGCCATTGCCCGCCATAAATCAAACTCATACTGTAGGCGAGGATCGTGATAGGTTTGCCTAAAATAATGATCCAAAAAAACTTTTTAAAGGTCATTTTAGTTAACCCGGCAAGCAGACACAAAACGTCGTCAGGAGCAACCGGTAAAATGATAGCAAGCGTGAAAAAGCGATCGAAGCGTTGCTGATTTTTGGTATAGCCGATGTATTTGTTATAGGTTTTTTCAGAGATCAGATAAGTAAGCAGCGGCTTACCAAATCGCCGAGCAAGATGGAAATTGATAAACGAGCCAATTGCAATACCGATGTAGTTGTAAAAAAAGCCTGTCCATGGGCCAAACAAAATCACGCCAGCCGCCGTACTGACACCGCCAGGAATGATCGGGATGACAACCTGAATGACTTGAATGAGCATAAAAAATAAAGCGCCGGCTATTCCGAGGCGAGCAATGTAAGCCTGCAGAGCATTGATGTTTGAAAGAATACCTAAGTCATACCAGTAAATGGCTACTGCTGCTAATAAGATAACAACAACGATGGTGGCAAAATTAATCAGACGACGCACATTTTTTGGATTCATCTATTTTTGGCCTCAGAACAGTTCATCATCAGGAAAACATCTATGCTACAATGAATCAAGCATACCAAACATACGTACTGAATGGAGAGCTTATGTACGAGTATTTTGAAGGCATTATTCAGGCGGTGACCCCGGCTTACATCGTCATCGATGTGCATGGCATCGGGTTCCGTCTGCTAGTAGCCAACCCTTATCATTTTGAAGCTGGCGAGCAAAAACGTGTTTATGTGCAGCTGATCATTCGCGACAACGACCAGACACTTTATGGATTCGAAGGTGCTGCGGATAAGCGTACCTTTAACCAGCTATTGACGGTCACAGGCATTGGCCCTAAGTCAGCGTTGGCCATTTTGGCGAACGTGTCTAGCGGCGGCTTGGCGACTGCGATTGCTCAAGATGATGTGAAGTTTTTGACTAAGTTTCCTGGGATCGGTAAGAAAACAGCTGCCCAGATTATCCTTGATCTCAAAGGTAAAATCACAACAGATGGACAACCAGCGGCAGCAGCGATTGCGCCAGTTGCCAGTGACGTTGATTCGGAACTCGCAGATGCGTTAGCGGCACTCGTGGCATTGGGCTACCCGCAACGCACCGTTGATGGTCTCACTGACACACTGAAGGCATTCAATGCCAAGACAACTGATGCCTATTTACGCGAAGGCTTGCGACTATTAAGCGGCAAGGCTTAGGCTTGATTATACTGAAGCTGACCGTTGACGACAACGGAAGCGGCTTTTGAAGCACGATAAAATTTTTCCCGTGCTTTTAATAGCATGTTAACTAGAGAGGAAGTGGGTTTTTGGCAGACGCAGACAAGGATCGCTTGGTTTCTGGCGACGTTGACGATTCGAATGAAGCACAGATTGAAAAAAGTTTACGTCCCCGGATGCTCGCGCAGTATATTGGTCAGGATCGCGTCAAACATCAGTTGGAAGTCTATATCACGGCTGCCAAACAGCGCGAAGAGTCATTGGATCATGTTCTGCTCTATGGACCGCCTGGTTTGGGGAAAACGACGTTGGCTTTGGTGATTGCCAATGAACTGGGCGTCAATATTCGCACGACATCAGGGCCTGCTATCGAAAAACCGGGTGATTTAGTGGCACTGCTGAATGAATTGCATCCCGGTGATGTCTTGTTCATTGATGAAATTCACCGTCTACCAAAAATTGTCGAAGAAATGCTTTATTCAGCGATGGAAGATTTTTATATTGATATTGTGGTTGGTCAAGGGCCAACCGCCCACCCTGTGCATTTCCCGCTTCCTCCCTTCACCTTAATTGGGGCGACAACGCGCGCTGGCATGCTTTCCGCTCCGTTACGTGATCGATTTGGCATCAGTGAACATATGGCGTATTATTCTGCTGATGACCTCAGTGAGATCGTCAAACGATCAGCAACAATTTTCGATATGGCGATTGATGCTGAAGGTGCTCATGAAATTGCCCGACGGTCGCGGGGAACACCGCGGGTTGCTAATCGGCTACTCAAACGTATCCGTGATTTTGCCGAAGTTGCGGGGCAGAGTCCAGTTGATATACAAATGGTTGACCATGCGCTTGACCAGCTGCAAGTTGATCAGCAAGGCTTAGACCAAATTGATCGCAAACTGTTGATGTTCATGATTCGTGATTACGAAGGCGGCCCCGTTGGACTTTCAACGATTGCCGCTAACATCGGCGAGGAAATGGCAACGATTGAGGAAATGTATGAGCCTTATCTGTTACAGATCGGGTATTTGAAACGAACGCCGCGTGGCCGCATGGTGACGCCAGCCGGATTTGCACATATGGGGCTGTCGGCTGAGCAACATTAGGCAACATGCTAACCGCGCTGGCTCGCGCTCAACTATAACGCGCTCCCCAGCGCAGCAACCTGCATGTAAGGACCTTGGTCGCAATGGTCAAAAAAGCGACCATCACGTCCAAGGCCGCTTACACTCCGGTTGCTAACCGCGCTGGCTCGCGCTCAACTATAACGCGCTCGCAGTCGCAGAAGCCTGCACATAAGGACCTTGAAGCCTAAATGGCCAAAGTTCAGCCATTTAGGCTTCAAGCCCACTTATGCTCCGGCTTCTAAGCGCTCCTGCTCGCGCTCACTGATTAAAATGAATGGAAGCGAATATGGTGCAAGAGAACAAACGTTATCACAAAGTAGAAGACAAACATTATCAGCTATCGGATTTCGATTATGACCTGCCGCATGAATTAATTGCGCAGACACCTTTGAAGGAACGTGATGCCAGTCGGCTGTTGGTATTAAATTCTGAAACTGGTGAGATGCAAGATAAGCATTTTTACGACATTCTTGATTATTTCAAGCCAGGTGATGCGTTGGTCATGAATGATACGCGGGTGATGCCAGCGCGATTGTATGGGGTTAAGCCAGAGACTGGTGCCCATATGGAAGTGTTATTGCTTAACAACACATCTGGTGATGATTGGGAAACCTTGATGAAGCCTGCGCGCAAGGCTCCGGTTGGCACGGTGATTGATTTTGGCGATGGCTTACTAAAGGCCACAGTTACCAAGGAACTCGAACATGGTGGTCGAATGATTCACTTTGACTATGACGGCATCTTTATGGAAATTCTTGATAAGTTAGGCGAGACGCCATTGCCGCCTTACATCAAGGAAAAGCTTGAAGATCCAGAAATGTATCAAACTGTTTATTCTAAAGAGTTAGGCTCTGCAGCGGCACCGACAGCCGGTCTTCACTGGACCAAAGACTTGCTGAAAAAAGTGCAAGAAAAGGGCGTCAAGTTGGTTTACTTGACGTTGCATGTTGGCTTGGGTACTTTCCGGCCAGTAGTTGAGGAAAACATCGAAGCACATAAAATGCACAGTGAATTTTATCGGTTGACTCCAGAAGCAGCAGCGACACTGAATGATGTTCGCGACAATGGCGGTCGAATTATTGCTACCGGTACGACATCCATTCGCACCCTCGAGGCCATCGGTACCAAATTTGATGGTGCCATCAAGGCAGATTCGGGTTGGACTGACATTTTTATCAAGCCAGGGTATCAGTGGAAGGTTGTTGATGCGTTTATCACCAACTTCCATTTGCCAAAGTCAACGTTAGTTATGCTCGTGGCAGCGTTCACCGGGCGCGATACAATTTTAAATGCGTATAAGCATGCGATCGACGAAAAATATCGCTTCTTCAGCTTTGGCGATGCGATGTTCATTTACTAATCACGAAGCTAGTTTCTGCTCACTTTAGTGTGTTTACTAGCCCGGCAACTTGTCTGTAAAGAGCTTAGCCGCTTACTTTCGGGGTGTTAACCGCTGGCTTGCGCGCAACTATCACGCGTTCGCAGTCCCAGCAACTTATTCGCGCTCACTAAAAAATCGGCTTGCTTAAATGCAAGCCGATTTTTTAACGGACGGGATCACATCAACACATACCAACAGACATGTCTCGATTTTTCTTTTAACGCATCGCTGCGTGGAACAACGTATTCATAGGCGATCACAATGGCCGGGTCAAAACCCGGGAAGTGCGAAAACTACGGTAACGGTGATCCCGTCCTTAGCTTCATTCTAACAGGGATGATGGTATGAGAAAAGCGGAAAGCTCGGACTTTCTTGAAGGGTAAGCCAATCATGATATACATGCACTCACTTTTAAATAACAAGTAACTCTGTTAAACTGACGTCACGAGAAAATCAAGCGGCGGTGCTGCGAGGGCATTGCCATGAATGAGGAGAATGTATGGAACCAGCAGTTAAGTATCGTCTGATTCATCAGGATAAGCATAGCGGTGCGCGGTTGGGCGAATTGATCACGCCGCACGGCACATTTCCCACCCCAATGTTTATGCCTGTTGGCACACAGGCGAGCGTGAAAACAATGGCGCCTGAAGAATTGGATACGATGGGGGCCACTGTTATTTTGGCGAACACGTATCATCTGTGGTTACGGCCGGGGCCAGAACTGATTGAAGAAGCGGGCGGTTTGCACAAGTTTATGAACTGGCACAAAGGTATCCTGACTGACTCAGGTGGCTTTCAAGTCTTTTCGCTAGCCGACACTAGACATATTACTGAAGAAGGTGTCACTTTCAAAAATCATTTGAATGGTGCCAAGATGTTCCTGTCCCCAGAAAAGGCGATCGCAATTGAAAACGCGTTGGGACCTGACATCATGATGAGTTTGGATGAATGTCCGCCGTTTTTTGAAAGCTATGATTATGTTAAAAAGAGTGTTGCTCGAACCAGTCGTTGGGCTGAACGTGGCTTGCAGGCTCACAAGAATCCTGATTGGCAGGCGCTTTTTGGTATTGTGCAAGGTGCCGGATTCAAAGACTTGCGCGAGCAAAGTGCTAAGGATCTCGTTAGCATGGATTTTCCTGGCTATTCGATTGGTGGCTTGTCTGTTGGTGAATCAAAAGATGAGATGAACCATGTCCTTGATTTCACTACCCCGCTGCTGCCGGAAAACAAACCGCGCTATTTGATGGGTGTCGGCTCTGCGGATGCGCTGATTGATGGCGCCTTGCGTGGCATTGATATGTTTGACTGCGTCTTACCAACTCGGATTGCCCGAAATGGTACTTGCATGACCAGCCGCGGCCGGCTCGTCATTAAAAATGCGAAATATGCGCATGACTTTGGACCGCTGGATCCTAATTGCGATTGCTACACGTGTCGTAACTATAGCCGCGCCTATATTCGCCATCTGATCCATGTTGGTGAAGCTTTCGGTATTCGGTTGACGACCTACCATAATCTCTACTTCTTACTGCACTTGATGCAGCAAGTGCGTGAAGCGATTGCCAATGATGATTTGCTGGCTTTCCGTGAAGATTTCTTTGAAGCATACGGATACAACAAGGAAAAAGCAAAGAATTTTTAGATTATTTGGAGTAGACCGCCTAATTCTGTTACACTGTTTGTTGACAAAATAAAAATAAGAGGTGCCTAAATTGAATGGTAATATGACAATGATCATTATGCTGCTGATTTTCGTGGGCTTCATGTATTTTGGCATGGTTCGTCCGCAAAAGAAACAACAGCAAAAGCGTCAAGAAATGTTGAATCAGCTTAAAAAAGGCGACCCCATCATCACGATCGGTGGGTTGCACGGTGTCATTGATTCAATCGACCAGCAAGCTGGGACGGTTGTCATTGATTCTGACGGCATCTATTTAACCTTTAACTTGAGTGCTGTTCGCGGCACAGCAACTCGTCCTGCAGCGCCTGCACCAGCCGCTACCGTGACAAAGGCTGAAGAAGCGCATAATACTGATGAACAACGCGAAGCTAAACCAGTTGAAGAGGCTTCACCAAAGGCTGACGATCAAACCGATGCCAAAAGTGATAGCAAGGCAGAAGACGACAAATAGATTCGTCATCTGATAGAGAATTCAATATAGGTGACGTAAGGGAAGGTGTTTAGCCTTCTCTTTTTTTGCGTTTTAAGAGCGGATTGGCGCCCATCACGGGGAGATGTCAAAACACCGCGTTCTTTTTTGATAAATGACTTTAAAAGACCTCTAAGTCAGAAAAAAACTGCAAATTTACCTTAATAGTTCAAAAAAATACAAAGTGAAATAAGCAATTAAAGTCAATGAACACAACAATATCAGTGAGCAAGTCGATTTTTCGTGAAAAAATTCACCAAAATTGTTTACAAAATCACAAAGACCGGTTATGATGTTCTTGTGAAATGGTTAACAAAAAATTCCGCAAAACACTTGGAGGTAAGCTCATGTTAAAGAATACTGCGAAGACTGCTACCGAAGTTGATGTAAAGAGCATGGTTGACGAACTGGTTGCGAATGCGCATGCCGCTTTGAAGATCATGAAAACTTTCGATCAAGAAAAGATCGATCACATCGTTCATCGGATGGCAATCGCTGGTTTGGATCATCATATGGAATTGGCAAAACTCGCTGTTGACGAGACGGGCCGTGGCGTGTGGGAAGATAAAGCGATCAAGAACATGTTCGCCACCGAAGAAATTTGGCACTCAATCAAGAACAACAAGACCGTTGGTGTGATCAACGAAGACAAACAACGCGGCTTGGTATCGATTGCTGAACCAATTGGTGTCATTGCTGGTGTGACGCCAGTGACGAACCCAACTTCAACGACCATGTTCAAATCCGAAATTGCCATTAAAACCCGTAATCCAATCATTTTCGCCTTCCATCCGGGTGCCCAAAAGTCTTCAGCGCGTGCGTTGGAGGTCATCCGTGATGAAGCCGAAAAAGCAGGCTTACCAAAGGGTGCTTTGCAATATATCCCTGTACCAAGTATGGATGCGACTAAAGCTTTGATGGATCACCCTGGTATCGCCACGATTTTGGCAACGGGCGGTCCTGGCATGGTTAAGTCCGCCTATTCATCAGGCAAGCCAGCACTGGGTGTTGGGGCCGGGAATGCGCCAGCTTACATTGAAGCCAGCGCTAACATCAAACAAGCTGTCAATGACTTAGTACTTTCAAAGAGTTTTGATAATGGTATGATTTGTGCTTCCGAACAAGGCGTGATTATTGATTCCAGCATTTACGATGATGTGAAGAAGGAATTTGAAGCCCAAGGTGCTTACTTCGTTAAACAGAAGGACATGAAGAAGTTCGAAAGTACCGTCATTAATCTTGAAAAGCAAAGTGTCAATCCGCGAATCGTTGGTCAAAGTCCTAAGCAGATTGCTGAATGGGCGGGGATCACGATTCCTGATAACACCACGATTCTGATTGCTGAATTGAAAGGTGTTGGCGAAAAGTATCCACTGTCTCGTGAAAAACTAAGTCCAGTACTGGCCATGGTCAAAGCAGATGGTCATGAAGATGCCTTCAAGAAATGTGAAACCATGCTTGATATCGGCGGTTTGGGTCATACGGCAGTCATTCACACGGCTGATGATGAGTTAGCTTTGAAGTATGCCGATGCTATGCAAGCTTGCCGGATTTTGATCAACACACCATCTTCTGTCGGCGGGATTGGCGATCTTTACAACGAAATGATTCCAAGTTTGACACTGGGCTGCGGCTCATACGGTGGTAACTCAATTTCGCATAACGTGGGGACGGTCGACTTGCTTAACATCAAGACAATGGCAAAACGCCGCAATAACATGCAGTGGATGAAATTGCCACCAAAGATTTATTTTGAAAAGAATTCTGTTCGTTACCTCGAACACATGGAAGGCATCAAACGGGCCTTCATCGTTGCTGATCGAAGCATGGAAAAGTTAGGCTTCGTCAAGATCGTTGAAGATGTTCTGGCTCGGCGTGAAAATCCTGTTCAAGTTCAGACTTTTGTCGATGTTGAACCTGATCCATCAACTGACACGGTCTTCAAGGGGACCGATATCATGCGCTCATTTGGACCGGATACCGTCATTGCTATCGGCGGCGGGTCTGTTATGGATGCTGCCAAAGGGATGTGCTTGTTCAACGATGCCGGGGATGCTGATTTCTTCGGCGCTAAGCAGAAATTCTTGGATATCCGGAAGCGGACTTACACCTTCCCGAATCTGAATAAGACAAAGCTTGTCTGCATTCCAACAACTTCTGGGACTGGTTCAGAAGTAACACCTTTTGCGGTTATCACCGATTCCAAGGCTGGCATCAAGTATCCATTAGCTGACTATGCATTGACGCCAGACATCGCGATTGTGGACAGTCAGTTCATCGAATCCGTACCGCCAGTGGTTGTCGCTGATTCCGGTTTGGATGTGCTCTGCCACGCAACCGAAAGTTATGTTTCAACCATGGCCACTCATTACACGAAGGGCCTGAGTCTGGAAGCAATCAAGTTGGTCTTCGAAAATCTGGAAAAGAGTTATCATGGCGACGTCGAAGCAAAGTCAAAGATGCATGATGCTTCAACCATTGCCGGGATGGCCTTTGCCAACGCACTGTTGGGCATTAACCACAGCATCGCGCATAAGATTGGGCAAGCGTTCCATCTGCCTCACGGTCGTTGCATCGCGATCACGATGCCACATGTTATTCGCTTCAATGCGAGTCAACCGAAGAAGCGCGCTATCTGGGCGAAGTATAGCTACTTCCGCGCTAACGAAGACTACGCAGAAATCGCTCGCTACCTCGGCCTTCCTGGCAAGACAACTGATGAATTGGTTGAAAGCTATGTTCAGGCCTTCATCAAGCTGGCTCACAGTGTTGGCGTCAAGCTCAGTTTGAAGGAACAAGGCGTTAAAAAGGCTGATCTCGACAAGCAAGTTGATCGTCTTGCCGAACTGGCTTATGAAGACAACTGCACCGTTACCAACCCGCAGGAACCGTTAATCGGCGACTTGAAGCATATCATCCTTGATGAATATGAAGGCACCGAATCCACTTTCTAAGATGTTTGCTGCTAATCATTTCACAATGATCGGCGCAGAGAATTCAATGGCGACATTATTTGAGCCGATCACGAAAAACACGTCAGTAAATTGGCGTGTTTTTTTGTGTGACTCATGGCATAATGGAGTACAGTGACTGCAAATTAAAAGTAAGGATGTAAAATGACACCGAATAAAGAGGATTATCTTAAATTGATTTTTGAGATTGGCGGCGATACACAGCTGGTCTCTAATAAACAAATCGTTGCCGGTATGCATGTTTCTGCTGCTTCGGTCAGTGAGATGATCAACAAACTGGGCGAAGAAAAACTGGTTGCGCACACGCCTTATCAAGGTATCCAGCTGACATCAGCTGGCCGGAAAAAGGCGGCCATTTTGGTGCGTAATCATCGGCTCTGGGAAGTATTTCTGGTTCAGTGCCTTAAATATCCAGCTGATGCGGTCCATCAAGAAGCAGAAAAACTGGAACATGCCTTAACGCCGGAAATGGCCAAACGGTTGTCAGCTATGTTGGGCGAACCTCGCTATTGTCCGCACGGCGGTGTTATTCCGGATGCCAATGGCCACTATCTCCAACAAAGTCGGGTGACATTAGGCACGTTAGATGTTGGGCAAAGTGGGCATATTGAACGCGTGATTGATGAAGTTTCGTTGATTGATTACACGGTTAAAATTGACCTGCGGCTGGATGATGAATTCACGGTGACTGCGAAAACCTTAGATGCCGTGATCATCAAGTTAGCCCGTACCGGAAAAGAATTGGCGGTCGATGCAGATCGTGCTGATCACATTTTTGTCGAATTGTAATTAAGTCTAGAGAAAGCAGGGTCGTATACATGCCAGAAGAGTCACGTGCTGTGATTATTATTTTTGGAGGTTCAGGAGATCTAGCCTCACGCAAGTTGTATCCCGCACTGTTTAATCTTTACCGTCGTGGTGTCCTCGCTGAGCATTTTGCGGTGATCGGCACAGCGCGACGTCCGTGGACTGATGATCATTATCACGAGGTTGTTGAAAACGCCGTCGCTGGCGATGATGTGGATCGTGACCAAGCAAAAGCCTTTGCCCAGCATTTCTTTTATCAGAGTCATGATGTAACCGATGCAGATCATTACATTACCTTGAAAAATCTTGCTGCAAAATTGGACGATCAGTATGTGACTGGTGGCAATCGCATCTTTTACATGGCCATGGCACCAGATTTCTTCGAAACAATTGCGAGCCATCTGAAATCGGAACATTTGCTGACGGAGCGCGGTTTCAACCGATTAATTATCGAAAAACCGTTTGGTCATGATTATGCCAGTGCTAAAGAACTAAATGATTCGTTAACTGCAACCTTCGATGATGATCAGATTTTCCGAATTGACCATTATCTTGGCAAAGAAATGATTCAGAATCTGTTGGCTTTTCGGTTTGATAATGCCATTTTTGAAGGAGTCTGGAACAAGGATTACATCGACAATATTCAAATCACACTTTCCGAGGCGGTCGGGGTTGAGGAACGCGCTGGTTATTATGAAAAGGCCGGCGCGTTGCGTGATATGGTGCAAAACCATGTGATGCAGGTGCTGTCTTATCTGACAATGCCAAAACCAAAGACTTTTACGGCTAACGACATTTTGACGGCCAAGGATCAAGTGTTTGCCGCTTTGAAGCCTTATGATCTTGCAACTGCTAAAGAAAATTTTGTGCGTGCGCAATATGCAAGCGCCGAAGTAGATGGCGACCAAGTGCTGGGTTATCGGCAAGAAGAAGGTGTGGCAGCAGATTCACAAACAGCCACTTTTGTCGCAGGCAAAATTATGTTAGATATGCCGCAATGGGAAGGTGTGCCGGTTTATATTCGCACTGGTAAACGGTTAACTCGGAAGTCAACCCAGCTGACACTGACATTTAAACCGGTCGCAAGTCCGTTATTCAACCGAGAAACCGGTAGTCAACCAGACAGCTTGACCATTTATATCGAGCCAAGTGAAGGCTATTCGTTGCAATTGAATGGTAAGGCCCTTGGCACAGGCTTTAATATTGAACCCGATGAGTTGCGGTATCGTCATGATCCGGAAGCCGCCGCTGCTGCTCCAGAAGCATATGAACGATTAATCAATAATGTGCTTGAAGGCGATCAGACAAACTTTACTCATTGGTCAGAGTTATCGGCATCTTGGCGGTTCATCGATGCGATTCAAGCAGCTTGGTCACAGGAAACAGAAATGCCGACATATCCGGCTGCCACGATGGGTCCGCAAGCAGCGTTTGATTTGTTAGCTCGTGATGGCCGCCAATGGTTCTGGCAACCACGCAGAATTAAACTGGCGGACTAGGCTTTCACAGATAAACAAAAGGGACTGTGACCCGAAAAGGCGGTCAGGGTCCTTTTTTAGTGAACGCGAGTCAGCCCGGGTTTCTGGGCTGACGAGCGCGTTATAGGTGGTCCGAGTAGAATCGGTCTTGATCGTTAAAAGCTGAACGTGAACTAGCGCGACAGAAAGAATAACAGAACAGTTGATACGAGGAAGGGGAAGCTCATGGCGTTATTTGAATTACCATTACAAAACGATACTTCCCGGAAAATCATTCATCTGGATATGGACGCCTTTTATGCTTCAATTGAGATGCGCGATAATCCGCAATTGCGTAGTAAAGCCTTGGTAATTGCCCGGGATCCGCTTACAACTGGCGGCAAAGGTGTTGTGACAACGGCCAACTATGTCGCCAGACGTTATGGCGTTCATTCGGCAATGCCGGCCAACGAAGCCTTGCAACTTGTGCCTCGCTCAAAACTGGTGTTTAAGACGCCGGATTTTCCAAAATATAAAGCAGTGTCCGCGCAAATTCACGCCTTGTTTCATCAAGTGACCGATCTAATTGAACCAGTGGCGTTCGATGAAGCTTATCTTGATGTCACGGCCAACAAGATGTTCCCGAGTACGATCGCCTTGGCATTGTGGCTGCAAGATCAAATTAGTCAGGCAACGCAGCTCACAAGTTCCATTGGCATTTCCTACAATAAATTTATCGCCAAGCAAGCTTCTGATTACAATAAACCGGTTGGTCGTACACTGGTTTTGCCAGAACAAGCCCTATTATTTTTGGATCGGCTGCCGATCAAGCAGTTTCGCGGGGTTGGTAAGAAAACGTTGCCGAAGTTAACCGACTTAGGTGTCACTGATGGCAAGTCTTTGCGGGCCTTATCGCAAGATGATTTGCTCCGGATGTTTGGCAAAATGGGATTTGTGCTTTATCAACATGCTCGTGGCGTTGACAATCGTCCTGTTGCTGTTCGGACGGCGAAGTCAATTGGTAAAGAACGAACCTATGGCACGCCTCTAACTGACGCCGAGGCGGTTCAGACACAGTTACACAATCTGGCAGGGATGGTCGTGACATCGTTGAATCAAAAAGCTATGCACGGCAAAACCGTGGTGCTTAAGGTGCGCGATGTTGACTTCATCACGCAAACAAAGCGGCTAACCCAAGATCACTACTTCGAAGGCGAACAAGCCATTTTCGATGCAGCGTGGCAACTCTGGGGCAGTGTTGCCATGTCGAACTTGGCAATCCGGTTACTTGGGATTACCGTGACCGGGTTGGATCCGAAGCAGTATGAGAATTTGGACCTGCCGTTGTGAAGACAGACAGCGAAGGGGTGCTTGCTGTAGGGGCTTTGGTAACGTCATGCGCTACTTTGTGCTAATTAATGCGGTTTAGCGCACCTTTTTCCATAACGCGCTCGCCAACCCAGAAACCTGCACGTAAGGACACTGAACGCAATGACCAAAACCCGGTCATCACGTTCAGTGCCGCTTACGCTCCGGTTTCTAACCGGGTTGGCTCGCGCTTCGTCTGTCATAGTACAGCCGTAACCTATGGTATACTAACGATAGATTGCAGTGGGGTGATGGTATGGCGACAAAGCATGAGCAGATTTTGGATTATATTGCAAACTTGGCGGTTGGCAAGAAGATTTCCGTTCGGTCGATCGCGAAGCATTTGAAAGTCAGCGAAGGAACCGCTTATCGAGCTATTAAGGAAGCCGAGAATACCGGCTTTGTCTCGACGATTGCGCGTGTCGGCACGATTCGGATTGAACAAAAACCGTTAAATCCAATTGAATCTGTGACATTCAAAACACTGGTTGATTTGATTGACGCCAAAGTTTTAGGCGGGCAGGCCGGTATGGACAAGAAATTGGACAAATTCGTGATCGGGGCGATGACACCAGCTGCCATGCGGCCTTACATCACGCGTAACTCGTTGATGATTGTCGGAAACCGTGAAGATGCACAACGGCTGGCACTAGAAGATGGTGCTGCGGTGTTGATCACCGGGGGATTCGAAACTAGCGCGGCGATTATCGCTTTGGCGGATGATCAGCAGTTGCCTGTGTTGCAAACTGCTTATGATACCTTTACAGTTGCAACCATGATCAATCGAGCTTTGTCAGATCAGGCGATCAAACAGGATATTTTGACAGTAGCTGCCATTTATACGCCGTTGGCCCAAATTCAAACCATTGGTGTTGAGGCGACGGTCGGTGATTATTTGCTGTTGCCCGATCCGCGATATCCATTGCCGGTCGTGACGCGCAATGGGCGATTGGTTGGCGTCATGCGGCCATCGCTGGTTGGCGGTAAGAAGCCGACGGTGCCGATTGAACGGTTGATGCAGAAGGATCCGCAAACTGTCAAACCTTACCTTAGCGTGACTGCTGTGGGTCATACCATGCAGGATAACGGTTTAACGGCCATGCCGGTGGTGGATGATAGCTGGAATCTGTTGGGAATTGTGACCCGCAACGCGGTTTTTTCAAGTCTCACAGGCATTGCCCACAGTCGCGAACTATCCAATACCATTGCCGATCAGGTCAGCGCTCAACTGACCGCCATCACACCGCAACCGCCTTACGTTGGCGGGTACGAGTTGAAAACCGTGCCGGCCATGACCAATTCGCTTGGCACTATGAGTTTTGGGGTGCTGGCTGAAGCCATTAACGGTTGCACTACCCGTTATTTGCATGACACGGGGCGGCGAAACGTGTTGGTCGAAGGACTGAATTTAACAACATTTCGACCCATCCAGTTAGAAAGTGTGGTCACCGTCTTGTTACGTGAACTTGAGATGACTAGGCATGATGCGACGCTGGATGTTGATGTCTTAAGCGACGGGGTTCAGGTTGCTAAAGCGATTGTGACCTGCCAGCTATTAGAAAGGAATTGATTTTTGATGATTCAAACCGATATTATTAACGCCATCAAGGCAAACGATCCAATCATTATCCATCGTCATGTGAACCCAGATCCAGATGCGTTGGGTTCCCAAGTTGGCTTAGCAGAAACCATTCGCGCTAGTTTTCCGGATAAGAAAGTGTATCAGGTTGGTAGTGACACTGGCAATTTGAGCTGGTTGGCACAGGAACAAACCATTACGGATGACGTTTACAAGGATGCTCTCGTGATTGTGACCGATACTGCCGATACGCCGCGAGTTTCTGATGAGCGCTTCAACAAGGGGAAAATGCTGATCAAAATCGATCATCATCCGAACGATGATGCGTATGGCGATCTCGTTTGGGTCGATAACAACGCTAGCTCTGCCTCTGAACTGATTTACGATTTAATCGCCGCCAGCAACGGTGTTTTGAAACTCAGTGATAAGGCTGCTCGCCTAATGTACGCTGGGATTGTTGGCGACACCGGCCGATTTTTATTTAACAATACGACCCCGCATACGTTGCAGGTGGCGGCTGAGTTGATTAAAAAGGATTTTGATCCAACAGCCATTAATAATCGGATGAACACGGTGACGTTGGCACAAGCACGGTTGCAAGGCTATGTTGTCGATCATCTGAAAATTACCCCAGCAGGTGCCGCCAGTGTGACGGTACCACGGACCGCGATCAACGAGCTGAAACTGGCTGATGATCAGGTAAGCGCTGTTGTCGGCACACCCGGCCGACTGGATACCGTCATTGCTTGGGCAGAATTTATTGAACAGGCAGAAGGCGGTTACCGCGTTCATCTGCGTTCAAAAGGTCCCATCATCAACACACTTGCCAAAGCACACAATGGCGGTGGTCATCCATTAGCAAGCGGCGCTAAGGCAGCTAATTTTGACGAACTGATTCAAATCGAGACGCAACTCGATCAACTGGTCAAAGAATATTCGACCTCAGGAAAGTAGGCATTATGGAGAATCAATTCAAACAATTTCAACTAAAACCTTTTGTTATCGATGGTCTCAATGCAATGGCCATCACCGCCCCGACACCCATTCAACAAAAAGTTATTCCGGCGCTTTTGCGTGGTGAAAACATTGTTGGACAAAGCCAGACCGGTAGCGGGAAAACTCACGCCTTTTTGGTACCCTTACTCAGTATGGTAGATCCTACCGAAGATGCGACTCAGGTCGTGATCACTGCCCCTTCACGTGAGTTAGCCAATCAAATTTATGCGGTTGCCCAGCAACTCATACAAACTGAGCCCGCGATTCGGATTAACCGTTTAGTCGGGGGAATGGACAAGCAAAAGCAGATCGACAAGTTGCAAAATCATCAACCACATGTGGCTATCGGAACGCCAGGTCGAATCTTGGACATGATCAAAGGCTATGATTTAGTGCCATCGTCTGTCCGTCATTTTGTAGTCGACGAAGCTGACATGACGCTGGATATGGGCTTCCTCGAAACGGTTGATGCGATTGCCTCGAGTTTTCCAGATCATCTGCAAATGGCTGTTTTTTCGGCGACTATTCCGCAAAAACTGGAACCATTCTTGCGCAAGTACATGGACAATCCAACGACGATTGAATTGAAACCGCAGTCGGTGATTGCTGACACGGTTGAAAACATTTTGATTGCGGCAAAAGGGCGCGATAAAAATGAGTTAATCTATCAGCTTGTCACGATGGGGCATCCCTTTTTAGTGCTGATTTTTGCTAACACCAAAACCAGCGTGGATGCTATCCATGACTTCTTGAAGCATCAAGGTTTGAAGGTGGCTAAGATTCATGGTGGCATTCAGCCGCGAGAACGTCGGCGCGTGATGAAGGATGTTGCCGACCTCAAATATCAGTATGTGGTCGCCACTGATCTTGCTGCTCGGGGTATCGATATCAAGGGGGTCTCAATGGTCATCAATGCCGAGATTCCGCGCGACAACGAGTTCTTTATTCACCGAGTGGGCCGAACCGGTCGGAATGGCATGGCTGGTACAGCGGTGACACTGTACGAACCGGGACAGGAAGATCAAATTGCCGAATTAGAGCATATGGGCATTAAGTTTGCGCCGAAAATGATCAAAAACGGTGAGCTTGTCGACACTTATGACCGCAATCGTCGAGTTCATCGCAAACCGAAGCAAGAAGACACCAGTCTTGCCATTCGCGGTTTGGTGAAAAAGGCAAAGCAAAAGCACATGCCGAATTATCGTAAAAAGATTCGAACTGCGGTGTTATTAGAACGCAAACGAAATACCAAAATTGCTCGGCGCCAAGCGCTGTTAGCAGAAAAACGCAAGAACCGCAAACGAGGGTGAGCATATGGCAGTCAACGACCTGACCCTGCCGACCTGGAACACGCTGGATGAAGCGCGGCAGAAGTTTATTTTTCAGCAACTCACACGATACTTTCTAAGTCCGTTATTGTCCGTTGACGATATTCGGCCGTTGACGGTGACTTTTTTTGGCCAAACTTTGCATACGTTCGAGGCAATGATTGGCGGGGAATGGTTACGGTTGGTCCCGGGGATGCCTAATGTTAGTTTAGGTTTTGCGGCTGATCAACAAGGGCAGTTAGCTGATTATTTGGGGCAAAGCGGACTAACCATGCAAGACCTGAGCCATCAGCTTTCGCCTGAACGACAAGTTGATATACCAGCGATGCTCGTGGCAACGAGAGCAATGCCAGCGAGCGAAGAGATTTTAGGCCGAGTCAGTTTAACGACACGTATTTTTAAGGGCAATCATATGGCCTACGCGGCTGTTCGTGCTCAAGTGCTGGCCTTGCTGGACCGCCATGGCAGTCTTGATCCGTTTTCTCAATCCGGCTGGCCAGCAACTTTGACTAGCGGATCGGTGATTCTGCGACTTGCCAGTGCGCACCATTATCAGGTCAGCATCAGCAAAAACTGGCAAAAATCTGAGCTGCAAAAAGCACTTAGTTACTTCGGCTTCCGCCTGCCAACCCAAGATCAATATGAATACTTGCAAGGCGGGGGTGTCACCAGCCTATTTTCATTCGGCAATACCCTGCCAGCCGACATGCCACGCTACCTTCCCAATCGCTTCGGCCTAACTGTTCCGGTCACGCGATCCGGCAGTGAGCTAATCCAAGAAGCGATGCAAAAAAGCACACCACTTTCCGCGCAACCAACCGCAAAAGAAGCTTTGGCACTGTCGCCGTTTTATCAGGTGGCAGGCGAAGGGAACATGGGCACGGCTTTATATCGGCGCGTGGCGACAATTACGATGGATTGAGAATCTGTACTCGTTGGCGTTTGAATGCGTGCTAAACACTCAGGATGAGACAATAATCAACAACAAGTTGACCCTTTTTTTCAGAAAAGCTATAATGAGTTTTCGTTAGGACATGCGTTGAACCCTGCACGAGACAGAAACGACCGCACAGCTGAGAACGGTCGCGTCAGGCTAAGATGTGCTCCCTGATATTAGTTAAACGACAATTAATGAAGTGGTAATGACTCGCATCATTGCAACCAAGGTGGTACCGCGTGCAAGCGCCCTTGGCAGCAATGGTGCTTTTTATTTTGTGAGCGCGAGCCAGCCCGGTTAGAAACCGGCGTGTAAGCGGCCTTGGACGTGATGGCCGGGTTTTGGTCATTGCGACCAAGGTCCTTACATGCAGGTTTCTGGGCTGGCGAGCGCGTTATAGTTGAGCGCGAGCAGGAGCGTTTAGAAGCCGGAGCATAAGCGGGCTTGACCCCAAATGGCATGGGCCTGGCCATTTGGGGTCAAGGTCCTTACATGCAGGTTTCTGGGCTGGCGAGCGCGTTATAGTTGAGCGCGTTATAACGGACACCAAACAAGGAGGAACTTTTTGATGAAAAAAATGTCCAGTGGTGAAATTCGCCAAATGTTTCTGGATTTCTTTAAGAGCAAGGGCCATGCAGTCGAACCGAGTGCATCACTTATTCCCGTTGATGATCCAACTCTGCTTTGGATTAATTCCGGCGTGGCAACCCTGAAAAAATATTTTGACGGATCAGTAGTGCCTGACAATCCCCGGATCACCAATGCCCAAAAATCAATTCGGACGAACGATATTGAAAATGTCGGCAAAACTGCTCGTCATTTGACGTTCTTTGAAATGCTTGGCAACTTTTCTGTTGGCGACTACTTCAAAAAAGAAGTCATTCCTTGGGCGTGGGAACTGCTCACGAGTCCAAAATGGTTTGGATTTGATCCTAAACGGTTATACGTCACCGTCTATCCAAAAGATAAGGTCACGAAAGAACTTTGGCAGAAAACTGGGGTGCCTGACGATCATATTGTGGAGGCGGAAGACAATTTCTGGGATATCGGTGAAGGTCCCTCTGGTCCCGATTCCGAAATTTTCTATGATCGTGGCCAACAATTCAATAATGTGGCTGAGGATGATCCAGAAAATTATCCTGGTGGCGAAAATTCGCGTTATGTCGAAATCTGGAACATCGTCTTTTCTGAGTTGAATCATTTGCCAGATGGCCGATTTGTGGAACAACCGCATAAGAACATTGATACTGGCATGGGTTTGGAGCGACTGGTGGCGGTTATTCAAGGCACACCCACGATTTTTGAAACCGATTTGTTCATGCCAATCATCAAAGCAACCGAGAAAATGAGTGCTGGCAAGCGCTATGGTGTCAGTGCACAGGATGATGTCTCTTTTAAAATCATTGCCGACCATGCGCGAACAGTGACCTTTGCGATCGGCGATGGCGCCTTACCAAGCAATGAAGGCCGCGGCTATGTTTTACGTCGATTAATTCGTCGGGCGGTTCTGAATGGTAAAAAGCTGGGCATTGATCATGATTTTCTATATCAATTAGTGCCGGTTGTTGGTGAGATCATGAAGAGTTATTACCCACAGATTCTGGCCAACCAGCAGTTTATTCAAAAGGTCATTGAATCTGAAGAAGCACGCTTCCGCCAGACTTTGGACGCCGGCGTGACCTTGCTCAATCAGATCATTGCTGACTTGAAACAAGACGGTAAGAAAGAAATTCCTGGAGCAGATGCGTTTAAACTCTTTGACACCTATGGCTTCCCAGTTGAAATGACCAACGAATATGCGCAAGATGAAGGTTTGCAAGTCGACATGGCTGGCTTCAAGAAAAACATGGCTGCGCAGCGTGATCGGGCTCGCAAAGCGCGTGGTGATCGACAGTCCATGGGCAGTCAAGATAAAGTGCTGATGAGCATCACTACGCCAAGCAAATTTACTGGCTGGACCGAATTGGATCATAAGCACGCCTCCTTGCAGACCATTGTGGTGAATGATCAACTGCAAGATAGTGTCAGTGAAGGCACCGCCCAACTGATTTTTGACGAGACCCCATTCTATGCTGAAATGGGTGGCCAAGTGGCGGACCACGGCGAAATCAAGGCCCAAGACGGCACGGTGTTAGCTGACGTGAGCGATGTGCAGCATGCGCCAAATGGCCAAAATCTGCACACCGTTACGGTGAAGGGCAAACTGGAAACAGGCCAGCAATACTGGCTAAGTGTTGATCCGCTACGCCGTAAGAAAGTATCACTCAATCACACGGCAACTCACTTGCTGGATCAAGCTTTGCGTGATGTTCTGGGTGAGCACACACATCAGGCTGGCTCTTTGGTTGAACCGGATTACTTGCGCTTCGACTTTACAAATTTTGGTCAAGTAACGCCTAAGCAACTACGCCAAGTTGAAACGATTGTGAACCAGAAAATTTGGGACGCTTTACCGATTACTTGGAAAGAAATGCCAATTGAAGAGGCCAAAAAACTTGGTGCGATTGCGATGTTTGGCGACAAATATGGTTCTGTCGTGCGGATTGTCAAGATTGGCGATTACAACACCGAATTCGATGGCGGGACTCATCCAACCAACTCCAATGCACTCGGCTTATTCAAGATTACAAGTGAGTCTGGGATTGGCGCCGGGATTCGTCGGGTCGAAGCGGTCACGTCAAAAGAAGCTTACGAATATTTGACCCAGCAACAGGATTGGTTGAGCGAAACTGCTGAGAATCTAAAGATTGACCAAGTCAAAAATGTTCCAAGCAAAGTGACCCAATTACAGGCGGATTTAAAAGCCGAACAAAAGACAGTGGCTGGCTTACAGGCCAAGTTGGCAGCCCAAGCGGCGGCAGGTATTTTTGATCATCCGGAGGAAGTCGGCGGTTTGAAACTGATTGCCAAACAGGTTCAGGTGGCAGGAATGAATGAACTCCGACAGTTGGCGGATAAATGGAAAGCCAAGCAGGCATCTGACATTTTGGTACTGGGTACCGAAGTTAGCGGCAAGGCCAACTTGTTGGTTGCTGTCAATGACACGGCTAACCAAGCAGGCTTTAAAGCGGGCGATTTGATCAAGGCCATTGCACCAAAAGTTGGCGGCGGTGGCGGTGGTCGTCCAGACATGGCGCAGGCTGGCGGCAAGAACCCAGCTGGCATTCCTGCGGCGTTGTCTGAAGCAAAGACAGTGATTAGCCAAAAGGCTTAGCTGATTAGGCCAGATGGTCACCATCGATAATGAAGCGGCAAGTTTTTGGAAATTTCGAAAACTTGCCGCTTTTACTTGACCTTTTTTCTGAGATTGGTGAAGTCAATCACGCAAAGTTGAGCGGTCATGTTAAACTTAAGAAAACGATTTCATCGAGGCGGGGAGTATGAATAGGTTGCGGTTGTCGTTGACTGGCTTTTTTGGACCAAACGAACACTATCTGGTTGCCGAACAACATGGTGGCATTAAAATCATATATTCAGTTGATCCGCGTGTTTCAACACCTATTTTTTTACGGACCATTGCACAAAATCAAATAGGCCATTAAATTAGTCGATAACGACGATTGGTAGCCGCGCAGAACAAAAATAGCATTTATTCACTTACTATTGCTCAGGAATTGTACATTTGCTTGTATTTCAAGTAAAATGGTCTGTGAAGCGGATAGAATAGAGGTGTAAGAATGAGCACATTAGATCAAACCGTTCATTTTGATTTTCGAGATAACAATCCGAAGAATGTTCACGAAACGCTGGAGACAGTTTACAAGGCTCTTGAAGAAAAGGGGTATAATCCGATCAACCAGATTGTGGGGTATCTGATTTCTGGGGACCCGGCCTATATTCCACGGTACAATGATGCGCGTAATCTAATCCGGAAACATGAGCGCGATGAGATCATTGAAGAGCTTGTTCGAAACTATCTTGGCAAGGAGCAAGCTTAATGCGCTTGATGGGGTTGGACGTCGGTTCCCGAACCGTTGGGGTCGCGGTCAGTGATCCTTTGGGCTGGACAGCTCAAGGTTTGGAAATTATTCGGATCAACGAAGACAAGGAGCAGTTCGGCATCGCCCGCCTCAAGGAGCTTGTGAAGCAATATGAGGTAACGGCGTTTGTATTGGGGTTGCCTAAAAACATGAACAACTCGATTGGACCGCGTGCGGAAAAGTCACAAGCTTACGGTGAACTGTTGAAAACAACGTTTGGGTTGCCAGTTGATTTCATTGACGAGCGACTCACAACAGTTGAGGCTTCCCGCATGTTGATTGAAGAAGCTGATGCCAGTCGCAAACGGCAAAAGCAGGTGATCGATAAATTAGCTGCTCAGATGATTCTCCAGAATTATCTGGATGCAAAAGGTCCCTTGACCAAGCAATAATCAGGGCAAGTGATGGCATGACCTCCGCCCGTGTTGAAGGAGAAACAAGATGGCAAATAATGAACATGTAACGCCCGGCGAAGACGATCAGCAGATTACGCTGATTGACGAAAAAGGCAATGAAGAATTGTATCAGGTCTTGTTCACATTTGATTCGGAAGATTATGGCAAGAGTTACGTATTGCTGTATCCGGCGAGTGAAAGTGACGATCAGGAAGTCGAAATTCAGGCTTTCTCATTTACCCCCGACGAAAATGGTGATGCCAGCTCGGGCGATCTTTTCCCGATTGAAGACGATGCTGAATGGGATATGGTTGAGGAAGTTTTGAACACTTTCTTGGCCGACGACGATTCGAATCTGAAAGATTAAGTCTTAACTCACGGCATGTAAGACCACCAGAATATTGGTGGTCTTTTTGTAGAGTGCGAGCCAGACCGGTTAGAAACCGGAGTGTAAGCGGACCTGAACGTGATGGCCGGGCTTTGGCCATTGCGCTCAGGGTCCTTACACGCAGGTTTATGGGCTGGCGAGCGCGTTTACGAGCGAAGCGTAAATTGCCAGCAGCCTAAAAAGGGAGTTAAAGCCGGCCCGGTTTTGAACTGGCGAGCATATGAACCCCACTTAATATTCGCTGGCAAAACAGATAAATTGAGCTGTGTCGCAATCAACCCCTTACCCTACTTGCCGGCTATGGTAGAATACACTTTGAGAGAGTGGAGGCATTCACGCAATGAGCGAAGAAAAGCGTCGTTTTAAAGCCGTGATCGGTGATAAAACGTACACGATTATCGGACCAGGGTCCGAACAACATTTTATAACGGTCACGAAGTTGCTGAATGAACGGCTGGCGCAAGTTAAAACACTTGCGCCAGATCTATCGGCCGAGGAACAAGCCATTTTAGTTGCCTTCAATTCTGTTTCCGATCAGGTCAAACTGTTGGCGGCGCAACAGGATGATCATGAGCAGGAAGAGTAGTGGGGGACCGTGTTGATTTCATTATCGATTATTTTAATTTTGGCTTATTTCTATTATAGCGGCGCGCGTCGTGGTGCGGCGTTGCAGTGGTTGCATGTGGCCGGTTATGGGTTGAGCTTTCTTGCTGCAACTGCACTTGCTCGGCCACTGGGGGCGCATTTTACTTTGGTAGTGCCTTACCCGTCTGCTACGAATGCCGGTCAGTTTGCATTTTATTCAGATAAAGTCGGCTTGACGCTTGATACCGCATTTTATCGCGGCTTTGCTTTTTTAGTCGTGCTGACGTTTGGCTGGTTATTAACTCGAGTAGGGGCATTGTGGTTTCACGACTTGACATATGCCGCAATGGGTCATCGACGCAGTGCCATTATTGGCGGCTGTGCTAATTTAGTGATTGGTTACATTTTTCTGTTTTTGATTTTAGCCTTGCTGGCATTGATTCCGATTGCCGGTATTCAACATGGCTTAGACCATGCCATCGTTGCCAAGGTCATGATCAAATATTCGCCAGGGCTAACACAATTTGTGAATGCTTTATGGCTATGAATGTTGACGACGCTCAGGGACGATTTATCACGTCTTTGAGCGCTTCTTGGTTATAGGAGCAATTATTTATGAATGAAAAGATTTTAAAAACCCTTGAATACGACAAGATTCAGCAAGCATTGTTGGGTCAGGTCGTGACAGCAAATGGCCGCCGGCTGGTGCAGGCCATGCAGCCGCTGACCGATCCAGTCGCCGTACAACAGGCACTAGATGAAACCGCAGACGGCGCATCGGCGTTGCGATTAAAAGGCGGTATTCCGGTGCCGCAACTCGAGAATATTGATCCGGCGCTTAAACGAGTCGACATTGGGGCCGTTTTGAATGGTCAAGAACTAGCCAGCATCAGCCGTGTCTTGCAAACGGTGAGTGCCATTGATAAATTTTTGACTGATTTACAGGATCAGATTGATTTTCGCCAGCTTTACACACTTCAAGAATCGTTAACCGTGTTACCGCAATTATCACGGCGCTTGAAGACAGCCGTTGATCCTGATGGGACATTGACCGATGAGGCTAGTCCTCAGCTGCATGGTGTTCGTGAACAGATCAAAAGTATTGAAGGCGAGATCCGCGGTAAAATGACAAATTATACTCGCGGCGCCCAATCAAAGTATTTAAGTGACCCGATTGTGACGATTCGGGATGATCGGTACGTGATTCCGGTTAAGGCTGAGTATCGCGCCAAATTTGGCGGTGTTGTCCATGATCAAAGTGCGACCGGCCAAACCTTGTTTATTGAACCGCAAGCAATTGTCGCCTTGAATAATCGACTGCGTGAGGCACAACTGGCCGAGGTAGCTGAGATTAACCGCATCTTAGCCGAATTGTCTAATGAATTAGCGCCTTATACCGGTCAAATCAAGGCGAATGCGGCGGTTCTTGGGCATTTTGACTTCATCAATGCGAAGGCGAGATTAGCCAAGGCGGAAAAAGCGACAGAGCCGTTAGTGTCGGCTGATAATGACGTATTGTTGCGTGATGCTCGGCACCCCTTGATCGATCCGCATAAGGTGGTTGGCAACGATATTCCGTTGGGCGACAAGTACCAAGCTATGGTTATCACCGGCCCGAATACCGGTGGGAAAACAATCACCCTCAAAACATTAGGACTGTTGCAGTTGATGGGGCAGTCCGGATTGTTTATTCCAGCTGATGATGAAAGTCGTATCGGCATTTTCGATGAAGTCTTTGCGGATATTGGCGATGAACAATCCATTGAGCAAAATTTGTCGACTTTTTCTGCACATATGGACAATATTGTTCATATTCTCAAACAATTGTCACAGAATAGTTTAGTGCTGTTTGATGAACTTGGCGCCGGCACTGATCCGCAAGAAGGTGCGGCGCTGGCGATCGCGATCTTGGACGCAGTGGGTGAAGTTGGCGCGTATGTGGTTGCCACGACCCATTATCCGGAATTGAAGTTGTATGGGTACAATACAGCAAAGACGATTAACGCATCGATGGAATTTGACAGCAAAACGCTGCAGCCGACTTATCGCCTTTTGGTCGGGGTACCTGGGCGCTCAAATGCGTTTGATATTTCTGCACGTTTGGGGCTGCCGAGCGTGATCGTTGAGCGTGCTAAGTCAATGATCAGCTCGGACAGCCATGAGCTGAATAATATGATCAGCGACTTGGAGAAACAGCGAAAGGCAGCGGAAACCGCTTATGAAGCCGCTCGTCGTCAGCTAGCCGATGCACAGTCTGTCCATGACGAGCTAGCGGCAGCCTACAAGAAGTTCACAACGGAACGCGATGCCCAGTTGCAGCAGGCTAAGGACAAGGCCAACACGTTGGTTGACAAGGCCCAAACGAAGGCAGATAAAATCATCAAGCAACTGCGCCAAATGCAATTGACGAATCCGGGAACCGTGAAAGAGAATCAATTGATTGCTGCCAAAACGGCGCTTAAACAATTGCATCAAGACGAGCCGCTTCAGAAAAATCGCATCTTGCGCCGTGAACGTGAGAAACAGGCATTGCATGTTGGTGATGAGGTCAAAGTGGCAAGTTACGATCAAACTGGTACCTTGCTGGAGCAATTCGATAAGAAGCATTGGCAGGTTCAACTAGGCATTTTGAAAATGAAGGTACCAACTGATGAGCTGGAAAAAATCAAGCCAAGTAAGCAATCAGCGGCGCAACGTCCGGTTGTCAAAGTAAGTGGCGGCGGGATGAGCGGCCCATCGACCACGCTGGATTTGCGCGGCGAGCGGTATGATCAGGCGATGGCGGATTTGGATCAATACATTGATGCCGCCTTATTGGCCGGTTATCCATCTGTGACGATTATTCACGGACTGGGCACTGGCGCGATTCGCAACGGGGTGACCCAGTATCTTAAACGCAATCGGCAGGTTAAAACGTATGGCTTTGCACCACAAAATGCCGGTGGTTCAGGAGCTACCATCGTAAACTTTAAGTAGCAGGTAGTTTTTTACACTTCATTGTGCTATGATTTAGTTACAAAAAGTAAGAGGAGGGATCCGTTCATGGTTCAAGCAGTAACAGATTCAAACTACAAGACGGAGACCGACACTGGCGTCACCCTAACAGATTTTTGGGCGACTTGGTGCGGCCCTTGCCGGATGCAGAGTCCGGTCATCGACAAATTGGCAGAAAGTCGCGATGACGTTAAATTCGTGAAAATGGACGTCGACGCCAATCCAGAGACACCAAAGTCTTTTGGCATTATGGCCATTCCAACCTTGGTCATCAAAAAAGATGGCGAGGTTGTTGAGAAGCTTGTTGGCTATCAAACCAAGGATCAGTTGGAGTCAACCTTGAACAAATATACGGCTTAATGAATAAGTGAACAGACACGCATCGACGCTACTGGTCGATGCGTGTTTTTTTGCACTAAAACATGTTGAATGGGATGTCACTTAAGATGAAGCTGACAGGCGTTAATTTCAAAACTTAAAATATTGAAGATTTTCTTGATGCTGATGAATTGGTCTAAAAATAACTAGGATATCAATAGTTATGTTAAAATTTTTCTAAGTCATTGTGTGGGTATTTGGGACGGTGGCAGCATAATTGTTTTACATACCAGTTTCAAAAAGGGATAGCTTAGGCTCCATAACGCGTTCGCCACCGCAGAAACCTACGCATAAGGACCTTGGACGCAATGGCCCAAGACCGGCCATCACGCCCAAGGCCGCTTATGCTTCGGTTTCTAACCGCGGTGGCTCACGCTTCTCATATTACGAAACTGTTAGCTCATTGTTACGCAATTCGTTGGCGTCATTTTTTCTGAAAACCTATAATGAATGTGTAAATAAAAACGTGGGGTGGCATCATGTTCGCAAAATTAAAAGCTATGTGGGAGAATCCCACTTTTCGATTTATTTTTTGGACCATTACGTATTTTCTTATCCTGTTGGTCTTGATTTATCTCTACGGCTACAGCGGGATTAATAACAGTAAATTCATTTATAACGAGTTCTAAAAGCGTGAACTGGCGCGACTAGAAACCGGAGCGCCAGTGAACGCGTCTAAAGAGGAGGAGAGCCAATATGATCGATAATGTGATTACTGCGATCGATCGGGTCGCCGCGGAACATCCAACGCGCGTTGCTTACGATTATGAAGGCACACAGTACACTTACGCACAATTAAAAGAAGGTAGCGATCGCTTGGCAGGCTTTTTTGCTGAAACCTTGCCTGAGCATGAGCCGATCATTGTTTACGGCGGTCAGACTTTCGATATGGTCGAGGTTTTCTTGGGCCTTTCCAAGTCTGGGCATGCATACATTCCGATTGATACCCATAGCCCCAATGAGCGGATCACGCAGGTGCAGGATGTCGCCCATACACCGGCTATCATCGAAGTAGCGCCTTTGCCGATTGCGGTTCCGGATGTTCAGATTATTCGCGCACCAGAGTTGCATGAAGCTGAGAAGACGCATGCACCCATTAGTTCATTGCAACATGCGGTCGTTGGCGATGACAATTATTATATTATTTTCACAAGCGGCACAACCGGCAAACCTAAAGGTGTTCAGATCAGTCATGATAACTTGTTGAGTTACGTGAACTGGAACATTTCCGATTTTGGTCTCAAGGAAGGCGTTGTGGCCATGTCACAGCCACCCTATTCTTTTGACTTGAGTGTCATGGATTTGTACCCGACATTGGTTTTGGGCGGTACGCTTAAGGCATTGCCAAAGGAAGTAACGGACAATTTCAAAACGTTGTTCGCAACCTTACCTAAGCTAGGTTTGAATGAGTGGGTATCAACCCCGTCGTTTGCCGAAATTGCCTTGCTTGATCCTAATTTCAATCAAGATAATTACCCTGATTTGACACATTTCCTGTTCTGTGGTGAAGAATTGGTCAATAAAACGGCGCAGGAGTTGATCACCCGTTTTCCAAAGGCAACCGTGTATAACACATATGGCCCAACCGAAACGACTGTGGCGGTCACAGGAATGGCAATTACGCAGGACATTGTGGATCAATATCCGCGTTTGCCAATTGGTTTTGCTAAACCGGATACGGAAATTTTCGTTGTCGATGAGCAAGGCAATCAAGTGTCAGCGGGTACCGAAGGCGAATTGATGATTGTTGGACCAAGTGTTTCAAAGGGGTATCTTAACAATCCTGAGAAAACGGCCAAAGCTTTCTTCAATGTTGGCAGTCAACGCGGCTATCGGTCAGGCGATTTAGCCACGATGACTGAGGATGGCATGATTTTCTATCGTGGCCGAACTGACTTTCAGGTTAAGCTGCATGGCTATCGAATCGAGCTTGAAGATGTTGATCATAACTTGAATCAGGTTTCCTACATCAAACAAGCTTCAACGGTACCGCGCTACAACAAGGATCATAAGGTTGCTCAACTGATTGCTTTTGCAGTGGCGAAGCCCAATGACTTCGAAAGCGATATGAAGCTCACTCAGGCAGTGAAAGCTGAGCTAGGCAAAATGGTGATGGAATATATGATCCCGCAGCGCATTATCTATCGTGACAAATTACCGCTGACAGCCAACGGCAAAGTCGATCGGAAAGCGCTGATTGCAGAGGTAAATCATTAATGCTGAACTTACAACCATATGAGAATCCGCAATACTTTGTTTATCTCATCATTGCTTTACTGCCAGTTATCATTGGCATGTTCAAGGGTTTCCGGATGCACTGGTACGAGAGTCTTTTCTCAATCGTTTTTCTGGTGATGATCTTTGATGCCGATAAGTGGCCGCAAGGTAAAGCACTGTTGGGATATGTTGTTTTCAATCTGCTCTTGGTCTATGCCTACTTCAAGTATCGTACGCGAGAAGGATCAAAAAACTCAACGGCAGTCTTTTATCTCAGCGTCATTTTGGGCATTGCCCAATTAGTCGTAGTCAAATTTACACCGTTGTTCCAACATCATGGGTCCATTCTTGGATTTTTGGGCATCAGTTATCTGACATTTCGGGTTGTCGGTACCATCATGGAAATTCGGGATGGGTCAATCAAAGATTTGAACATGTGGAAATTCATTCAGTTTCTACTGTTCTTCCCAACAATTTCCAGTGGTCCAATTGACCGGTATCGCCGGTTTATCAAAGACTATGATCGTGTCCCTGATCCAGAGCATTATGCCCAGTTAGTTACTAAGGCAATGCATTATTTGATGCTTGGATTTTTGTACAAGTTCATTCTTGGGTACATTTTTGGAACTTTATGGCTCCCATCGGTTGAACATATGGCCATGGTCAGTCGTACCGGCGCATTTCTAGGCTTAAGCTGGCCGGTCGTAGGTGTGATGTATGCTTACTCCTTCTATCTGTTCTTTGACTTTGCTGGTTATAGTTTATTCGCCGTTGCGATCTCGTATTTGATGGGGATCGAAACGCCAATGAACTTCAATAAACCGTGGATGTCATACAACATTAAGGATTTTTGGAATCGTTGGCATATGAGCCTAAGTTTCTGGTTCCGGGATTATATCTACATGCGTTTTGTCTTCTTTATGATGAAGCATAAGTTGATTAAATCACGGATCTGGACAGCCTTTGTCGGCTATCTGGTGTTGTTCCTGATTATGGGTATCTGGCATGGGGAAACTTGGTATTACATCACGTATGGGCTATTCCATGCGATGTTGATCAACTTGACAGACGCTTGGCTGCGGTTCAAGAAGAAGCACAAAGACTTCTTCCCGCACAACAAAGCAACGCATTACTTTGCGATCTTCATGACCGCTAATGCTGTCTGCTTCTCATTCCTGATTTTCTCAGGATTCCTAGACACACTCTGGTTCCATTAAGGTAACGTTGGTACAGGCTTGTCGCTGTGACGACAAGTCGCGGATTAAAAAGAAAGAGGTACTTAATAATGGCTGACGAAGCAATTAAAAATGGTGTTTTAGATATTTTGGCAGATTTAACCGGTTCTGATGATGTGAAGACAAATTTGGATCTGAATCTGTTTGAAACCGGCTTGTTAGATTCAATGGGGACGGTACAACTGTTGTTGGAACTGCAAAGCCAGTTCGGCGTAGAAGCACCTGTTTCTGAATTTGATCGTAGTCAATGGGATACCCCTAACAAAATCATCGCAAAGGTCGAACAAGCACAATGAAAAAACCGATCGGGAAGATCCTTTGGCGCGGACTTGGCCCGCTGCTGATCGCTGTGATCCTGGTCGCTGCGTTGATGCTCGTGCCATTTAAGTTTGGCCGCAGCAGCCAAGCAACGATTAGACAAGCGGCCAGCTCTATGTCGGCCAACGTGCTTAAAGGCGAGAATATCAAAAATGAAGCCATGGCCGAAAACTATGTTCCGTTTATCGGGTCATCCGAGCTGTCGCGGATGGATGCCTTTCATCCTTCTGTCCTGGCACAAAAGTATCATCGCAACTATCGGCCATTCTTGATGGGGATGGCTGGCACGCAGGATCTCACGCACTTCTTGTCGATCAATGCGTTACAACATGTGAATGGGAAAAAGGCAGTCATGGTGTTGTCACCGCAATGGTTTGTTCCTGGCGGGGTTCGCAAGGCGCAGTTTGATTACTTCTTTTCGCCTGCACAAATGACAACCTTCTTGTTATCAGCGAATCCTAACTCAGAGGCTGATCGTTATGCTGCTAGTCGATTGTTGCAATTTCCATCCGCTGACTCTGATCGCATCGCCAATGATGCTTTGAAGAATATTGCGGCAGGGCAGAAGTTATCTGACAGTCAGTACTGGTATTTGAAAAAAATCAAGGAACCCATGTCTGACCATCAGGATATTTTATTCTCTCAGCTGTTCTTGGATAATAATCAACCTAAGTTAACCAAAGCAGCCAAGACGCTACCAGGTACTTACGATGCTGATGTATTGGATGGTCTGGCAACACAGGATGGGATGAAGGAAACGACGAACAACGCGTTTGAGTTGAAAAATGATTTCTACACCAAACGGGTTAAGCGTAATTTGCCTAAATTAAAAGGCTCTCAGGCAACATGGAGCTATGTGAAATCACCTGAGTATTCAGATCTACAGTTGGTATTGAACACGTATGCAAAAAAGCACATGGAGGTACTGTTCGTCATTCCGCCGATCAATGCCAAGTGGGCCGCTTATACTGGTCTGGATCTCGGGATGATTCAAAACACGGTTACCAAGTTAAAGTATCAACTGAAGTCCCAAGGTTTTAATCACGTTCTTGATTTGAGTCAAGATGGTGCTCAGCCATACTTCATGGAAGACACGATTCACATTGGCTGGCGTGGCTGGCTGAAGATGGATCAAACTGTCCGGCCATTTCTCAAAACCACCAAGGCTGCACCCGTGCACTACAAGCTGAATGATGACTTTTACACAACGCGGTGGCAGCAGCGTAGTGCTAATGGCTTGAACTAAAACTTGTCGAGATTCAAAAAGCATCATACTCAAAAAGGAGTCTAAACGTAAGCAACTGCTTGCGTTTAGACTCCTTTTGATTGAGCAGTAAGCATGCAAACCCAAAAATAGGACAGTCAATTATGATACGAGTCTTTTAGCCTATTTTTTGGTTGGTTGGTGATCAGTTTCCAAGTTAATCAGATGCTCGGCTCGCGGTTGGGTATCTTGATTATCCATCACAACGGTCAGAACAACGTTTTGCTCGCGACGTTGAATCGCACTGCCGCCTTCGACTGCAAAACCTAAAACTTGTTGCAGTGCTTGCGCCAAGAACCCTGCTTCTAATTGAAAATCAGGATCTTCATATGTACGAATTCGCGTTGCCACAACGTCACCAGCGAGTAAATATTGCCGTTCCTGCCGCTTTTGTTTGAGCGGGGTGAGCGCGCCAAAGCCAACCTGCGTGAACAGTTGCGGAATGGCTGTCTCATCGACAGGCAACTTAGCAGCCAAATCGCGCCCAGCCCAATAAAGGATGTTGTGCTGTTCCTCGCCAAGCATATTCGGCAGCATGAGATCACGCATTGCTGTCAACGCAAAGAACGAAACCGAGCCTGGAAGGTTCAGCAGGGTGGTATAGTCAGATTTTGCCATGTTGTGCCTCCTGTTTCTATTCGTCTAGTATAGCGGAAAATCCAAAGCAAAGCATGATTTTCTCAACGCTTGCAATTTTTAACAAGAAAACTCACAATAAAGTTTCAGAGAGCGTGAGCAGGCGCGGTTAGAAACTGGAGCATAAGCGGCCTTGAAGCTAAATGGCTGGGCTTTGGCCATTTAGCTTCAAGGTCCTTATGTGCAGGTTTCTGCGCCTGCGAACGCGTTTTAGCGGATCCGAGGGCCATTTTGCGACCAAGGTCCTTACACGCAAACTCTCGGGCCTAGAAATGCGGCTAAAAACGATCTGTCTCACACTTCTACAGCTTCACCCAAAGCCCGTGAGGCAGAACATTTTAAAAAGAATCCTATGCAGACATTTTGGCAACATGAACTACTTTGCTTGCCATCCCTGCAAACCTGTTTCAAAAGGAGAATATTTCATGAACAAGCAACCAATCGGCTTTATTGATTCTGGTGTCGGCGGGCTGACAGTCGTTAAAGAGGCGTTGCATCAGCTGCCAGCTGAAAGCAGTGTTTATCTGGGCGATCAGGCTCGTTTGCCATATGGCCCGCGACCTGCCGAACAAGTACAGGCGTTTACTTGGCAGATGGTCAATTTCTTGCTTAAAAAGCATATTAAAATGCTCGTCATTGCCTGCAACACTGCCACCGCAGCGGCATTACCCTTAATTAAGGCTAACTTAGACATACCAGTCATCGGGGTGATCAAACCCGGCAGTCGAGCGGCACTGAAGGCGACGCAAACTGGTCACATCGGGATTATCGCCACAGAAGGCACCGTTAAAAGCGGTGCTTATGTGAAGGCTTTACGCGCAAAGGCGCCGAAGATTCGCCTAACTAGTCTGGCGGCCCCTAAATTTGTCTCATTGGTGGAAAGTAACGAAGCCCACTCACCCATTGCTAAACGGGTGGTGGCTAACACCTTGCAACCATTGCTGCATGAAGACATTGACACGTTAATTTTAGGTTGTACACATTACCCGATTCTGCGCCCGTTGATTCAAAATGTGATGGGTGATCAAGTGACCTTAATTGATTCCGGCGCCGAGACTGTGAATGATGTTTCCATGCTACTTGATTATTTTGATCTAGCAAACAACAGCGGCGACACCCCAACTCACGAATATTACACAACCGGGGCACCATCAATGTTTGACGAACTTGGCGAAGCTTGGCTTGAACTGACGGCGCCGATGCACGCCAAACATGTCAACATTGAGGCTGAGGCAGACCACGCTATGGCTACAGTGCCTGAAGCAAAGGGTAAAACGATTGTCGTTGCCAGCAAAAATCAAGGAAAGATTAAAGAATTTAAAACAATGTTTGAACCTGCTGGCATCACGGTGAAGAGTCTAGCCGACTTTTCAAGCGTGCCAACAGTTGACGAAACTGGCACAACATTTGAGGAGAACGCCCGACAAAAAGCCGATCAGTATGCCAAAGATTTGCAGTTGCCGGTGATTGCAGATGATTCTGGGTTGATGGTCGATGCTTTAGACGGGCAACCTGGTATTCGCTCAGCCCGTTATGCAGGCGATGGTCACAACGATGCAGCTAACAATGCCAAACTATTGGCAGCCTTGGCAGATGTCCCGGAAGATGATCGAACAGCGACTTTTCATACTACCTTGGTGCTTGCTAAACCGGATCATCCGGAAGCAGACTTGGTGGTACATGGTGATGTGAGCGGACTAATCACTGCGATCCCACGTGGCACAGATGGTTTTGGCTATGATCCATTCTTTTTTGTTCCAGCGTTAGGGAAGACAATGGCGGAAATGACCGCTGAAGAAAAAAATCAAATTAGTCATCGCGGGAACGCAATGAGGGCACTTGAAGATGTTTGGCAAACATGGTTGGAGGCAAACGGATGAAAATTTTAGCAGTTAGCGATACCCACGGTGATCGAGAGATTCTCACAGCTTTGTTGAAACAACAGCCGCATCTTGATGGTTATTTCTATGCCGGTGACTCAGAATTAGCCGCTGATGATGGCCTTTTTCAGCAGTACGAGGCAGTTGAAGGCAACATGGACTATGATCCTAATTTTCCCATGCAAATCACGACCACCATTCAAGGTGTGACAGTCTTCATGGCCCATGGACATCGTTTTGGGGTTAATTTTGGCCTAGATAAACTCATCGCTGCGGGCGAAGGGGTTCATGCTGATCTGATCATTTTCGGGCATACCCATCAGTTAGGTGTGGAGGAACATGCGGGGATTGTGATTCTTAATCCTGGTTCTATCAGCCAGCCGCGTGGCCAGTTTGCCAACCTTGGCGGAACTTATGCCACTGTTGAATTTACTGTGGATAACGTTCATGTTGATTTTTTGAAGCGTGATGGGGCAATCGTGCCAGAATTAAGTCGTGATTTTTCAAGGAAGCACGATTAAAAAAAGATCTCACTAGCAGGACGCTGTCAATTGACAGTGATCTGCAGGTGAGATCTTTTTGGCTAGCCTTTGATGAATAGAACTTTGTAGGTGAAGACGGCTAGGATGGCTGCTAAAATCGGAGCAACAACCGGTACCCATGAGTATCCCCAGTCGGAGCTACCTTTATGTTTAAGCGGCAGCAGTGCATGGAGAATGCGGGGACCGAGGTCACGGGCCGGGTTCAAGGCTGGCCCAGTTGGTCCACCTAGCGAGGCAACCAAGGTCGCGACCAGAAAACCCAGTCCCATGTGGGCAGTACCCAGATTATTTTGAAAAAAAGGAGCCTTGGTAATTCCGAGGGCACCGATAAAAAGAATATAGGACCCGATGAACTCGTTGACGAAACCGTTAAGCCTGCTCTTGGTGGCGCTGATCGTGCTGAAGGTGCCTAAAACATGCTGTGTATTGGTTGTGAGATCATAATGCGGTTTGTAGGCCGCAACCACCAATAACTGACCGAACATGGCACCAGCCATCTGTACCGCAATATATGGCAAGACTTCTGACCATGGGAACATGCCAGATGCAGCGAGTCCAAGGGTAAAGGCGGGATTGATGTGATTGCCTGAAATCGCGCCAAACATCATCGCAGGAATCATCACCCCAGCACCGTAGCCCACGGCAATGAGCAACCAGTCAGAGCCGTTACCTTTTGTCCCTTTTAAATCAACGTTGGCTACAGAGCCATTTCCCAGTAGCACCATAATCGCGGTGCCAATAAATTCGGCGGCTAAACGCACGCCTAGATCGTATGTCATTTGTTTCCTCCAAGTAGTTAAAATAATACCCAAAAGCTTATGAAAGTATAAATATAGCTGAAAATAGTGTACCAACTTTTTGGGGAACCGTCCATTTAAACGACTAGTAAGCGTGGGCAGGTTTCTGTGCCTGCGAATGCGCTGCTTTACGCATTATCGGACGAATTCGCTCGAAAGGTGGTTGAATCAATTAACCAATTGTCCCTCTTTTGACGGATGGCAGCGAGTAACGTAAGCGTTAAGATGAAATAAAGAAGTTGCCTGAAGCTGAATTTTTAGGCGTACTCAGGTAAAATAGGACTGTCAATAAAGGAGTTGCTCATATGTTAAATCCAGTCATTGCCAATATGCTGATCGAAAATCGGCATCACTTCATGATTTCAGCCGACATGGTTGCAACTGTGTCTGAAAACAATCCTTTGAGTCATGCCTTTTTGGTATTGACCAAGGTGCGGTATGCGAAAATTCCCGTCCTCGATCATGATTCAAAATTCAAAGGGCTCATCTCACTGCCAATGATTACCGAGACCATGCTTGGCCTTGATCACATGAGTTTTAATTCACTAGATACAATGACAGTCAAAGATGTGATGCAGACAGAGGTCGCGACCATTGATGATCCCTACGACTTGGAAAATGTCCTACATTTGCTCGTCGACAACCCATTCATTCCGGTTGTTCAAGATGGTTACTTTACTGGCATCGTCACCCGTCGTGAAGTTATGAAGGGGATCAATAATATTGGTCACAACATAGATAAGAATTTTCAATTAGAACCCTTAACAGTTACGGTACCTAAAGAATCTTAACTTAGAAAAAACGTCGCATTGCTAAAAGCAGGGCGACGCTTTTTTATATCAGCGAGCACATTCAGTGACAGTCGTGATGCCAAACTTATTTTTTCTCGTCAGCATCTGGTTTGTCTAAGAAAATGGTGGCGAGCACGCCGATGACGAGGCTAATGACAACCATGGCGATGGCGCCGAGGTGACCAGTGGCTGGCCAATAAGGGGCGATACCAGCCTCGATAAGAATCACGACTGCTGCCAAGACAATGCCGCAAACGGCGTAGTAGACTTGTGCTTCAAAATGGGCCAATAAGTAGGCCATCAATTTAGCTACTGCTATCAGACCTGCTGCAGCCCCAATCATGAACGGGAGCAACAAGGCAACTGATCCCATCGCCGTATGAAAAGCGGCCCAATTGCCGGATGCGGCAGCACGAGCCGCATCACCTAACTGACCCACAGCATTGTAAACCGTACCGTATTGATCAATCACCATCAACATGACTGAACCAGAAATACCGGGAATTGCCATCAATGAAACTGCAAAAACGCCGGCAAAGGCCATGACGCCAGCATCACTAACACTTGTCAAACGTTTAATGGCAATCAGATTCTCAGGGTCAGTACCACCAAGCTTAGCCAGCCCGTATATGGCAACGAAGCCAAAGACCACTAGTAGTAAGTACCACCATGAAAACTTTTTGGTTGTCAGTTTACGGTAAATGAACGGACCGATACCCAGCACTAAACCAATAAAGAAGCCATAGCTTGGCAGCGGCCAGCGGGTGGTGACGACCAGAACCGCCTTAGTGGAAAGCAGGATGCCGATCACAGCACCCAACCCGATCGGTGTCAAAAACCGCATATTTTTTTTGGGATCATCGCGAAAATGGTTGACCGCATTTAACAATCGGTCATAGAGGCCGACGACCACAGCAAAAATACTGCCAGAAAGTCCTGGAATGACAAGTGCGATGCCAATAATGGCACCTTTAACGAAATTTAGCATAACATCTCCTTTTGAATTGGGTTAAGCCGCTTGATGATAACGTGACAATGGCACGGTGGTTCATGAACCACTTTGCAAGTTTAACGGCGGTGTGACAACTTTTATGCCTGCAGAATTCAAGGCAGCAACGTAGGCGCCTAAGAAAGTGCGTTGCAGGCTCACTTGTTCGCCATTTTCGGCGTAAAAAAGAACCTGATAGGTGAAAGCACCATTCTTTTCTTCAGTTAGCCCAAGAATGTCAGGCTCCTCGGTAATGGTTGTAAATTTCGGTACCAAATCTTGATTCACACGTTCAATGGTTTTCCGAACTAGATCGAGATCAGCACTTGGGGCAAGCGGCAATTTAATCAGCACCTGCATATTGCTTCGCGAAAGGTTGCTGACGATGGTGATGTTGCGATTGGGAATGAAATTGACAGTCCCATCGGAACTCTTCACCACCGTCGTCCGCAAACCGACATTGGTCACGGTACCAGAGATGGTGCCGAGTTTGACGACATCCCCGACATCAAATTGTGCTTCTAAAAGGATGAAGAAGCCGGTCACGACGTCGTTTACAAATCCCTGTGCCCCAAAACCAACTGCCAAACCCACAACTCCAGCACCGGCTAACAGTGTCCCCACTGGTACGCCGAGAATCGATAAGATGGCGTAAAGGTAGAAGAAGAGCACCAGATAGAAAAAAACATTCACCGATAACGCATGAATTGTTTTGACCCGGGTGCCTGTCAGATGTGCCCGTCGTTGATAGCTTTTAAAGGTGCGATTGAGCGCAAAGCGGCCGAGCCGGTACAGAATTAAAAATAAGACGGTGAAAAACAGCAACGACAGCACTTTGTCGATAAAAGTGCCTACGATTTTATCCCAATCGATGGTTGTAAAATATTTCAGCCAAACGTTGGTTTGCTCGTTGACGGTTGTTGCTGTGACGATCATGTGTATCACGTGACTGCCTCCTTTACATTGGCACTATTTTACCAGAATCGGTGGGTGTGTGCTGGGAGATTTGGTTTGAGTGGGCGGTAAGATTCTCCGAAACGCGCAAACCGGCGCAGAAACTTTCACGTAAGGATCTTGGATGCAATGACCCCAAACCGGTCATCACGCCCAAGGCCACTTACGTTCCAGTTTCTAAGCGCGCCGGTTTGCGGTCTTAATTTTTTTGCACCGTTCTTGTCACGATGTTATGATTGTTTTAATCAACTGGTTTGAAATAGGAGGGTGTTGGATGTCAGGTGGAGAGATTGCTTGGATTATCGCGGCTGTTGCGTTTCTGATTATTGCACTTGCAATTGCGATTATTGCGGTTCGTGTTTCTGGTGTGACGAAAGAAGTTAAGGGCACGGTTGCCGAGACGAATAAGACGTTGAACACGATCAACGGAGAGCTTGGCATTTTGACGAAGGAAGTTGAAGGTCTTTTGGCTAAGAGCAACACCCTGCTTGAGGACGTGAACGGTAAGGTGGCGGCAATTGACCCCGTCTTTACTGCGATCGGCGAACTTGGTGAGAGTGTCTCCGATTTGAATCAATCAACGCGCAATTTAACTGAGCGTGTTGCGCATGGTGCCAAGAACGGAGCCAAGGCGACCGTTGCGGCTCGTATGAGTGCCAAGGCGTTTTCAATGTTGACGAAGAAAAAACATAACGATCAATAGCAGGGGGAAGAATCATGGCTAAAAAAGGACATTTTTTGCTTGGATTTGTATTCGGTGCCGCTAGTGCCTTAGCCACCACTTATTTATTAACACCACAAACAAGCGATGAATTGAAGCGGCGTGTGAAGCATGCTTCTGAAGACTTGGCAGATCGGGCAGTTGATTATTTCGATTATGCCAAGGAAGCTAGCGCTGACTGGAAACAAAGTGCCACAGATTTTGTTGATGAATTGAAGCGTAAAGGCGACGATGCTGATGGTTCTAAAGCATTGGCAAACTATGATGCTGCCACCGAGCAATTGCGTGATCAACTGAATACGGCAACAGATACGGACTCATCAGCAGACTTTGATGACATTGTTCTTGACGGTAAAAGTGCTTTTGCGCAAGCTAAAGATGACGACGAGGGCAGTGATACCCGCACCGATGAAGTGCCAGAACCAGTAGAACCAGAAGCAGTTGCACCAGCGTCAACTGATACCGCACCGGCTAGCAGTGTTGCACCTGATGAACCGCAAGCATCTGCAACAAATGATAAGTAACAGACATGCATCACTTAGTCACAATTGATGCAAAAAAGGCGACAAACGGATTGTTCCTATGATTGGAGCAAGACGTTTGTCGCTTTTCGCATCAGTTATTGTCAATTTGCCATAATCGGTGGTACTTCATAGATCAGGCAGGTTGGGGCCTTTTGCAGCAACCAAACGACGACTTGGTTGCCAAGGTCGCAGCACCGTCTATAGATCTTTTTTAAAGGAGAGAATATGCTGAACAGTGAACGTCAAGCGCAGATCAAGGCTGCTTTAAGTACAGCCGCTGAGCCGCTTAGTGCCTCAAGTTTTGCCCGGCAGTTTGCCGTGAGCCGCCAGACAATTGTTGGCGACATTGCGTTGTTGCGCGCACAAGGTGAGCCGATTATTGCAACGCCACGAGGGTATATGTTTTCTCGACCGGCCGCCCATGAGTTTTTGTTGCCTTGCAAACATACGCCAGCACAAACTGCCGAAGAGTTACAGTTGATTCTTGAAAATGGCGGATGGATCGAGGATGTTTTGGTTGAGCATCCGCTTTATGGACAATTGCGCGGCCAGTTAAACATCCGGACAGTGGCTGACATGAAACTGTTTATGAGTCGGTTGTCGCGCTATCATGGCCGACTGTTGTCAGAATTGACCGGCGGCATTCATTTGCACACGATTAGCGTTAAAAATGAGCGCGATATGCCCAAAATCAAAGCAGCTTTGCGGCAGGCGGGGATGCTATATGAACAAGTGGAGCAGAGGTAGTCTGATGCCGCTAAAAAAGCCGTCCGGAATCTTTCCGGGCAGCTTTTTTTGTGGCATATGAATACGACTATATTGCAGTTTTTTAGACCTGTCCTAGCCGTTAATGACCGTGAATTCCTTTGAGGTGTGGGTAAATGGTTCGCAGCCGGTTTCGGTGACGTGGACACAGTCCTCAATCCGAACGCCAGCAACACCAGGTACATAGATGCCCGGTTCGATTGAGAAACACATTCCTGGCTGCAACAGCATATCGTTTCCTTCCATGATTGATGGAAATTCATGTGTCGACATGCCAATCCCATGACCAAGCCGATGGTTAAAGTAATCGCCATAACCAGCCTTAGTAATGATGTCGCGGGCAATCTTATCGAGCTCGGATGCTTTCAAACCAGGCTTGACAGCCGCCATTGCGGTTAAATTGGCCTCTAAACAGACATCGAAAATTTCCCGCGGCTTGCCGGTGACCTGACCAAATGCAACAGTACGGGTGGCATCTGACATATAGCCATGGTTGTCAGTCCCAAGGTCGAACAAAACCAACTCGTTTGGTTGAAGCTTGGTGCCCATTGGTTCACCATGCGGATTGGCAGCGTCGACGCCGGCCTGCACAATGGTACCAAAGCTCATGTGCATGACGCCTTCCTTCATCATGGCATAATCGATTTCAGCTGCCACTTCTTGTTCTGTCGCGCCAGCTTTGATCGCGTTAAAGCCGGCCTGAAAGGCGCGATCTGCCTGGGCACCAGCTGCTTCCATCTGTTTGATTTCTGCCGGTGTCTTAATGAGTCGCTGGTTCTCAATGAACCGGGATGCGTCAACCGGAAAGGTAGCATCCGGAAATTGTTTCATGAGAGCTTCAAATTTGAAGACAGCTAGATTATCTTTTTCAATTGCCCATTTTGTCGGGTTCGCTGTCACCGCTTTGATGTGATTAGCCATGATGGCAAATGGATCTTCGTGATCAAGATAACCGAAGACTTGGTACGGCCAGCCAGCTTTTTTGACCTCTTCAATCGTCAGCTGAGGGGTGAAGAGGAAAGGATCGTTGTCAGGGGTGACAATCAACGCTGTGATGCGTTCCTCAGGATCTTGAAAAAAGCCTGTGTAGTAGTTGATATTGATTGGGTCGCTAATATAGGCCAGGTCCAACCCTTCTTTTGCAACCCAAGCTTGCAAAGCGGCTAAATGTTCATTCATATTTTTTCCTCCTCAACGTGTTCACTGGCGCAGTACCATGCAGGTGCGGTGCACTTTTTAACCGGACTAGCTCGCGATCTGGCTTAAAAGTCATGCGCCAATCAAGCATCGTGGTAAAATAGCACAACTTAAAACTTTAACTTTTAGTATATCACGTGACTAGCTTGATGGGCTTTCTGAAAAAGGCGGTTGTGAAAATTTCATGTAAAATTCAGTAAAACGCTTGCATTGCTATTTCTATTCTGTTACTTTGGAATGTAAATAGAACTTCGTGATTTCATCTTTTCACGACTAAGGAGAAAATCAATTGGAAAAGCAAACAATTACAATTTATGATGTCGCACGCGAGGCGAATGTCTCAATGGCGACAGTGTCTCGAGTCGTTAATGGTAACCCAAATGTGAAACCAGCTACTCGCAAGAAGGTTTTGGAAGTGATCGAACGGCTTGATTATCGGCCGAATGCAGTTGCTCGTGGTCTGGCAAGCAAGAAGACGACAACTGTCGGGGTAATTATCCCAGATGTCACGAACATGTTCTTCTCAAGCTTGGCACGTGGGATTGATGATGTTGCCACGATGTACAAGTACAATATCATCTTGGCGAACTCTGATGAAAACAATCAAAAAGAAGTCACGGTGTTAAACACATTGTTGGCTAAACAAGTGGATGGTTTGATTTTCATGGGCCATGAATTGACTGACTCAATTCGTGCTGAATTCTCACGCAGTAAGACCCCTGTTGTGCTTGCTGGCTCAATCGATCCTGACGAACAGGTTGGCAGTGTCAACATCGATTACGTGGCTGCTGTCGAAGAAGCCACGCGTCAGTTATTGGAAAGCGGCAACAAGCGGGTTGCTCTGGCGACCGGTTCATTGACGCATCCGATCAATGGGCAGTTCCGGCTCAAGGGTTACAAACAGGCTCTGGAAAAGGCCGGTGTTGCTTATGACGAAAGCCTGATTTTTGAAAATGAGCCAAGCTACCAAGCTGGTTTAGCCTTGTTTGATAAGTTGCAGAAAGTTGGGGCAACGGCGGTTATTGCAGGTGATGACGAGTTAGCAGTTGGCCTTTTGGATGGCGCAATTGATAAGGGCGTTAAGGTGCCGGACGACTTTGAAATTATCACCAGCAATAACACCAAACTGACGGAAATGACTCGGCCACAACTTACTTCGATTGATCAGCCATTGTATGATATTGGTGCGGTTGCTATGCGCTTGCTGACCAAGATGATGAATAAAGAAGAGATCGAGGAAAAGACCGTTATGCTTGGCTTCGATATTTTGAAGCGTGGTTCAACGAAATAAAGCCAGCTTTTGTGAGCTGCTTAGCAGACATGTAAAGTCATTAGGGTAAAGAAAAAGGCTTCCAAGCAAATTACTTGGAGGCCTTTTTTCTTTGCGTTGAAATGAAAACTCGTGATCGTGTTGTTACTGACCGCCGCCAGTCGTTGTTGCAGGTGGGGTCTGTTGTTGATTGGTATTATTAGTGCCACCAGTATTCGTACCGCCACCAGTCGTTGTACCTGTGCCGGTTGTCGTGCCAGTTTCTGTGGTCGTCCCAGTACCGCCAGTCCCACCAGTGCCGGTGGCGCCATTCGTGCCGCCAGTCCCTGTGGTTTGTGGTTCGCTTGGCTGGTTTTCAGATGTCCCTTGTTGGTTTTGCTGACTTGATGGCACTGTCACGCTAGGAGCACTGCTAGGTGTCGTCTGAGTATCTTCAGTTGGCGTGATCGGGGTTTCTTGATGTTCTTTTTTGGCTTCAGTTGAATTGCCGTTGGCATCGGAAACCTGACCATAGCCATTTTGTTTGCCATCAAGATGGTCGAAGAACAACTGATAATTAGCTTTACTGCCACCGATGGCAAAATCATTTTTCGTGGTTGGCTGCCAATCATTGTAAAGGCTGGTGACGGTTGAGCCGCCAGTTCGGTAGGTGTTTCCGTCAAAAGTCAAGGTGCCGGCGGGTTGCCCAGTTTGTTTATCGACAGTCACTGATTTAACCGTATCCGGGCGTGCCAGTTTCTGATTAACCTTAAATTGTTTAGGAATCGTCTGGTAAACTGCGTTGGTTAATTTAGCCCAATAGGCTTCATTGGTCATGGAGCCAGTCTCATCTAGTGAATAAGTTGTGCCATCATTATTGTCATAGCCCATCCAACTGGCGATTGTTACCCCAGGTGTCGAGCCAATAAACCAGATGTCCCGGAAATCATTGCTCGTCCCTGTTTTCCCGATCAGGTTATCAGTGTTGAAGTGGAGTTGATAATTGAGGCTTTCCGCAGTTCCGGAATCAATCACGTTTTTCAACATTTGATTCATGATGTAGGTCGTGCCCTTAGAGAAGACTTTAGTTTTCTTAACCTTATGTTGATAGATTGGATGACCAGACGGATCGACAATCTCCGAAATCACGTAGGCTGGTACGTGCTCACCTTGGTTGGCAAAGGTTGAAAATGCGCTGGCTTGTTCTTTGACATCAACCCCGTAATCAGTCCCGCCCAAAGCGAGTCCAAGCTGACTATAGTCATTTTTGGTGAGGGTATCGATGCCCATTTTATCCATATAGTCCTTAACATTAACAGTCGGCTTGATGTGTTTATATAAGTTGACTGCTGGGATGTTGTAGGATTGGGCAAGCGCTTCGGTGGCAGGAATAAAGCGATTCTGAATCTGACCGCCGTAGTCTGTCACGCTGTAATTGTTGCCGAGATCGGTTTTAAAATCAGCCAACGCTGTTTGCGAGCCGATGATTTTTTGGTCAACGGCCGGCGCGTAAACTAGCAAAGGCTTAATCGTTGATCCTGGCGAACGTAATGTATAGATGTGATTGAGTTCACCAGAGACTCCGCCAACGAAGCCTAAAACAGCCCCAGTTTGATTGTCCAAGACGACCGAACCATTTTGGACTGGATGTTTAATGGTTTCGGTTTCGCCAGTCTTCGGATTAATTTGTGTGCTGGTATAAGTCTGACCAAATGTGCTGCGTGTTGCCTTCATCACAAATTGCATCCGGTCGTAAACATCTTTGTTAATCGTGCTTTTAATCTGATAATTTTTCGATGAAAAAAGATTAGCAGCTTGCCGCAGATAGTCGTTGTTTAAGGCGTTGTCTTTCGCCAATTCGGCGGCGGAATGGCCATCGTTTTTAGCCAACTGCTCAGCAAGTAATGATTCGGCTTCGCTTAATACCATGTTGTACACGTAGCCATATTGATTGTCGTCTTCTTCAGCATTCTCATGCTGGAGAAAAGCACCTTTGATATCAAATGCCTTGGCGTCGACATATTGTTTATGACTAATGACCCCAGCTCGATACATCCGGAATAGAACGGTCTGCTGACGATCCACACCATCTTTGAGATTGCTTTTAAGGGCGCCAGAAGCGGTATACGGGGTGTAAATAAACGGACTTTGTGGCAGGCCGGCAATAAACGCTGCTTCTGGCAGGTTGATGTCCTTCGCCGAGACGCCGAATAGGCCTTGGGCAGCTGCCTCAACCCCAGCTATGTTTTGACCTTTATTGTTACGACCAAGTGTGGCCACATTCAAATACGTGGCTAGAATTTGATCCTTGCTAAAATGATTATTTAAACGTCGGGCCAGCATAATTTCTGCCGCTTTACGTTTAAAGGTCGTTTCTGAGCTTAGAAACATCATTTTGACCACTTGTTGTGTCAATGTTGAGCCACCGGTTTGATTGCCCATGCCAGTTAAATCAGAGAAAAAAGCACGAATGACCGCTTTGGGTACAACGCCATCATGCCGATAGAAGTCTTCATCTTCAGTGGCGACAATGGCTTTTGTCAGCCAAGGCGACATTTCATTCAAATCAACCTTGGTTGAGACCAAATCGCTTTTAACATTGCTGAGTTTGACGTTGTGAGCAAAATACATGCTGGAAGTGCGGCTTGTATTGGAAAGGGTGGCCTTCATGGCAGCTTCGGTCGGAATCGGGGTGGCATCGATAATTGAAACGAAATAGCCGCCGAATAAACCGAGGCCAAAGACAGTCGCAATACCGAGCACGCCGAGTAAGTAATAAACAATGGTTTTAATACTTTGTAAGGTGACGTTGCGGTAAAAGACAACGGCCTCCTTGCCAGTTAAGTTTGTTGTCTCTGCTTCGGAATCAGGACGCCGGGTCACAAACGCAGTGAACCAGTGGCGAAATCGAGTCCCGAGCGTTTTGACTCGATCAAAGAACTTCTTCAAATGCTTGTCCCACCTTAAATTATGGTCTAGTACGCCTTAGTATACCTTAAATATTAAGCGGATTCTAACCGGGGATTTGTTGAGGCGTGTGAACCGACCTAGCCTAAAACCGGGGTGTAAGCTGCTTAAGGCGTGATGACCGGTTTTTGGCGGGGTCGTTGTCTGCAGATTCCAAGGCTAGTGAGCACATCTTTGACGCAGTGGCGAAGCTTAAGCGCTGACTTCGCAAACAGCTTGTCACGTCTCATCAGGTGTGTAAAACTGATAGCATGTAGCTTTAAGACGAGAATAGGAGCTTAGTATGTATCGGATAATTTTGTTTGATGTTGATGACACGTTACTGGATTTTAAAGCAGGTGAACTAAAAAGTCTGGCAAAGATGTTTGCCAGACTCAATTTGACTTACTCGCCGCGGATTGAGGCAAGTTATCTGAAAATTAATGCCAGTCTATGGCGTGACTACGAAGCGGGGCGCATCACGCGGCCGGAATTGTTTGATGTGCGGTTTGCCAAACTCTTTCGCCATCATCACATTGAGGCTGATCCGCATTTGGCAGAACGCACCTATCATCATTTTTTGGATCAAGAGGCCATTTTGCTGCCGCGAGTTCTGGACACCTTGGATGCGTTGCAGGATTATCGGCTGTTTATTGTCAGCAACGGTATCGAGCCTGTGCAACGTGAACGCTTGGCATCGAGCGGTCTGATTGATTACTTTGAAGATATTTTTGTTTCTGATATCGTGGGCAGCCCGAAGCCGACCGTGGCCTTTTTTGACTATGTTGCCAAACGCATCCCGCGGTTTGACCGGCGTGAGACATTGATCATGGGCGACTCGCTGACCTCAGACATTCAAGGTGGGATCAATGGCAAAATTGATTCGATTTGGTTTAATCCACATTTTCAGCCAAATCGCGATCACATCACACCGACTTATCAACTCAACGAATTTAGCGATTTGACGAAGCTATTGGCGCTTAACTGAAGTGACTTAGACTGTTTCAACGAGTCGGATGGTGCCGCTTGAGACCACCAATGTACCAAGATCTGTTTTTAATAGTAAAGCGCCGTTATCATCGAATCCGCTGATCGTCCCGGTCAGCGGATTTTGTGTGCCGCTGACCGTGATGCGGCGACCAACCCACGCTGCTCGTTTGCGGTACGCTGGCATGATGGTCTCGGGATTGGCAAAAAGCCGCATCAAGTGGGTCAAATAACGACCAGCAAGCTCGGGACGCGGATCATTTGCAGGGACCTCGCGCAAAATGGTTGTCATCGGCTGATCATTTGGCAAAGGACCGCTGGCAGCAGGGAAAAGATCGACGCCGGTTCCCAAAATGACAGCATTTTGTTCCAACAACGCTTCGGCTAAAATACCCGCGACTTTCTTACCAGCTTTCTGTAGATCGTTTACCCACTTAATCTGAGTGCTGATGCCAAACTGATCGGCGATTGCTTGTTGAAGCGCAACACCAGCAGCAGGTGTGATTAGGGCGCGGTTAATTTGTGGATGAAACGCATAGCTGATGTAAAGTCCAGCATCAGCTGGGCTTGCAAAATGTTTACCATGTCGTCCAACGCCAGCGGTTTGCTGGTCGGCAATTAAAATCTGTGGCAAAGGGCCGCCGTTTTGAACGGACTTTTTTAAAATGACATTTGTGGATGTGACGGTGCCTGCTGTGGTGACAGCGGCACGCAAACGGGGATCATCTAACCATGGGTTTAAAGCATCAGGTTCAAACATAAATTGCTTCCTTTCAGACGTTTTGATAACGGTTAACGCCAACAAGGCCGACCTAGTTTAAAACTAAGACGGCCTTGCATGAACTGAATGTCGATAAAATGACGCCCAGAGATTACTTGACCAGGCGACTGATGGCATCGGCATAAATGGCAACAGCCGTGATGATATCCTTAATCGGCATGTATTCGTTAGCTTGATGCATCACATTTTCTTGACCTGGCATTTGGGCACCGAATGCAACGCCGCGCTTAATGATACGACCATAAGTTCCGCCTCCGATCACTTGCTCATGTCCTGGGATCCCGGTGTGATCAGTGAATGTTTGGAGAAGTGTTTTCACCAATGGATCATCCCCTGGCACATAGTGAGGGCCTTGGGCATGACCACTGATGCTTACGGTGACCTTGTCGGCGCCTAATGTCGTCTCAATCTGATCACGAATGGTGTCAGCATCTGTCCCTTGCGGATAACGGACATTCACAAGCACACTTTGTTCGCCATCTTGAGTAAAGGTGAAGATGTCTGGGCTGGCGGTCAATTCGCCCATCAGCTTGTCGGTATAATTGATGCCTAACAGCTTGCCTCGTGAGTCGTTGTGCAAGTATTTAGCGACCATCAGGAGATAAGCTTTACCGGCTGGATCAAATGGCAAGTCTGCCAGTAGATTGGCCAAGTAAGTGCCAGCATTTTTGCCATCTTTTGGCTCCTGTGCATGTGCACCTTTGCCGACAACTTCAATGGTTGTTGGATTACCCAAAGTAAGGGTAAGTTTGACGCCAGCCTCATCCGCCCAAGCGGTTGCTTGTGTGGCAAAAGTTTCTGGTAAATCGCCGGTGATGGTCGCAGTTGCGACTTGCGGCACCATGTTTGGCCGAATCCCGGCCGAGAAGTTGGTGAGCGTTAACTCAGCTGGTGCAGCGGCAATTGGCTTTTGATCGATTTTGAAACTGGCAATGCCTTTTTCACCGTTGATGATTGGAAATTCAGCATCTGGTGAGAAGCCAAAATCCGGTGCCGGCTGGGTTTCCAGATAGCGATGAATCCCGACCCATTCGGATTCTTCATCGGTGCCGATGATAAAGTGGATCTTTTTATTGATTGGCAGGCCAAGATCACGAATCAACTTTAAGGCATAATAAGCTGCGATGCTTGGTCCTTTATCATCGCTAGTGCCACGCCCATAAATTTTACCGTCCTTGATAACGGGCACGAATGGATCAGTTTGCCAACCTGGACCTGCTGGCACAACATCCACATGGCCAAACAAACCAAAGATCTCGTCACCGCTGCCAAGCTCAATGCGACCGGCAACGTTATCAACATTAAGTGTTTTGAAACCATCGCGTTCGGCAATGGTCAAAAAGGCTTCCAGTGCTTTGGCCGGTCCCGGGCCAAGTGGGTACGCCTTTGTTTGATGGTCCGTATCGCGCTCAGAGTTGATTTTCAAAAGGGTTGTCAAGTCTGAAAGGAGTTGCGGTTCTAACTTCTCTGCTTCTTGCTGCCAATTAATCGTCATGAGGTTAACCTACTTTCTTACTGTCATTGTCTTTAGGATAGCATGTTTAATCATGGGAAACTAATAAGCCGTTCATCAAATTGTGAGGGTTGATAGTCACAATTGATGAACGGCTTATGATTGAGCGTGGTTCGGCGATTAACCGATGCCAACGACGCTAGCATTCAACAGTGGTGTGTCAAAGGCCGTGTCGCCTAATGCCCAGTGGACAAGTGGCTTTTGTGCAGCAGGAATACTGCGATATTGACTCATCCAGGTAGTCATATTTTCAGCATCTGGCAACAGTTGCAAATCTTGGGCGTTTAGCCAACCGGTTTTGATCTTTACATAGAGGTGATTGCCTTCATACCGTGCCGCTGTGATGTGATGGCGCGTATGGTTAGCGATGTGAGCAATGACATCTTGTTGATGCAACGGATCAGCGTATACTGGCACGCGAAATTTTTTTCCGGTGACAACAACATTTTGATTAATGAAGAGGCTAGCCCATCCGGCTTGCGGCGCAAGATTGACAGTTGTCGCTGGAACGAAAGCATTGTCGCCAATTTGATAATAGGTGTTGCCAGCAATCGTGACCATGCTGGAAATCATCACAGGGGTTTCAGGCGCTAATTGTTCATGGCGCAACGTCGGCTGATATGGATTTTCGTAAATGGGTAAGGGCGTGGTACTGGAGTTGGCGCCAAGATCGTTAATATCGGTTGTCACTGCAGCGGCCTTCAATGCCTGAAATTCATGCCCTAGAGCCGTATAGTTGGTGACGATACCGTCAATGTTGAGATTCACCAGCCAAGTCCATAATGAGCGATTTTCGTTCATCTCGTCCCAGATGTAGACTTTTTTGCCAAGATCGTGAAGTTGGGTCACAAGTTGCGGTGTCACTAAGTCCGAACTCAGGTTGATACCATCTACGTAGGTTAAGACATCAAAATTGATTCGTTTAAGTGAGCCAACAATAAGGATACGGGGCACATTGGGCAAAACGGCTTGAAGCCTTTTTAAGCTTGCAGCGGAAAATGAGTGAAACATCACACGATTTTCCATGTGATACTTTTGGATTAATGCCGCTATTTTGTCTTCGAGATGGGGATGAGGTTCTCCCTTTACGATTTTGGTCTCAATTAGAAATTTATGGTTGGTTTGTTGCTCATGAATGAAGAGATCTTCCAAGCTGTGAATCGGCTCGCCATTTTTGGTATGATATTGCTGAAGCTGAGCAAAGTTCGTTGTGGCAATTGCCAAATTAGCGCCGGTCATTCGTTGAATCGTTGAGTCGTGTTGAATCACCACGACACCGTCAGCACTTTCATGTACATCCAGTTCGACATAGTCGGCGCCATTATTAAAAGCACTGTCAAAACTTTGGTAAGTCTCTTCCGGATAATTCAACGGATCGCCGCGATGGCCGATCAGCGTGAAACCCGAAAGCAGAAGGAATAAAGGCAGCAATAGCACTGCCAGCGTGAGTCGCTTGCCCATACAGGCTGCTCCTTTCCAGAAAAAAACATCATACCATAAACATAGCACCGCAAAGTAGCCGGGACAATTTTTAGAACACGACATGCAGTGGCTAAATTGATAAAGGAGTATGAAGAACATGGCTGATAAATTTCAAGTTTTCGATTTAATTCAAGAAATCACACGGAATGACGGTAGTCGCTATTTTGAACTAGGTAACGTCATGATGAACGGTCGGGCAGAAAAGGCGGCTATGAAGGGACTTATTAAACGTGTGCGGATCGTTCAACTAAACATTCCCCATTCAACTGCTGTGACAGCTTACGAACAGTACATCAACGATCATTATGAATTCCCGTCAGCTGATTTGACGAGCTGGGAAGAGTGGGACAAACCAGAAGGGCCAGTACGTCAGGCTTACCACGAGATTCTAAAGCAGAACCATGTTGGATGAGTGGTGATATCGCTGGATCGTCAGCGACAGTAACAATTTAAACAAAACCTAACAAACACTGGCATTCACACTGGTAACGTTGGCTTGGGTGATGCTAGCAGCGGTGCGGTGGCTTTAGTCTCACCCACTGCGCTAACTAGGTGAGCACCATCGCGAATCGTCAGGTAGTTGGCTTGATTTTCGGTTAGTTTGATACACGCCGCATTTTGCGTCACGTTGACGCCACTTATATAATGTAGGGCATATGAAAGTAGGGCATTCACTAGGCAAATTTTGGCCGGGTGAATGTGAGGAGGCGTCAGCGTGAAGTATTTTGGTAGATGGCTTATTCCGTTCGTTGCGGCAATTGCGGTTTTTATTGGCATGCAGTTTGATAGCAGTCTTTACACCAAACCAGTCGGTCGTGTCGAATCAGTTCAAGTCATTAAAACGACCAGTCATGATGATGAGGATCAGAATCATGATCGGCTAACCAAGCAACAGGTTAAAGTGCGTTTACTGAACACAGCAAAACGCGGGCAAAGCGTCACCATTCATAATACGTACTCGTTCAGCGGCGGTTTAGACAATCAGTTGCGGCCAGGTGAACAAATCTTTTTAGATGTCGATAAGGGCGTCTATACGCTCAACAACATCAAACGCGATGCCATCCTTGCGGCGTTGCTTGTTTTGACATTTGGCCTAATTTTTTTGGTTATGGGGCGTCGCGCTTGGTTAACAAGTATTAGTATTCTTTTGAACACAGTGATCTTTTTTATCGCGGTAACGTGGGAAATTGGCAGTAAGCAATGGCAGGCGTGGTGGTTGTTTGTTGGTCTAGCAGTCGTATTTACAATTCTGACTGCGGTTTTCATTGTTGGTTTTAAGCCGATTGCCGTCACAATTTCACTGGGATCGTTACTGCAACTGGCCTTGCTGTGGCGCTAGGCTATGGTGTACTGACGTTGACAAATTATAACGGTGTGCATCTGGAAGAAGTGAAATATGCGACGCAAATGCCGCAATTGCTGTTCTTCGCTCAGATTGTTATTGGTTCATTAGGCGCTGTTCTTGATGAAGCGAGTGACATTTCAGTGGCAATTTTTCAGTTGCATGACAGCGCCAAAGAACGGTTTCAGGCAGGTATGGCAATCGGCCGGAATGTCATGGGACCGCTAATTTCAGTGCTCTTTATGATCTTTATTGCTGATACTTTTGTGGAATCAGTGCTATGGATTCGTAATAATAACTCGATTGCACAAACAGTCATTTGGGTGATGGGGCTTGGTTTTGCCCAAAGTTTAATTAGTGCCTTCGGAATTGTCCTAGCGGTGCCAATGACGAGCGGTTTAGCCGCGTTTATGGCTAAAATAAAGAAGGTGGCAGCATGAATGCAATTCTTGCCTTGGCACTATTGCTACTAGTCATGATGCTCTTGATTGGGGGCAAACAAGGCCTAGCCAATTTCTTTGCGCTGACGGTCAATGCTTTGCTTATGATTTTAGTCGTGATCTTGATGGCGAGTGGGTTCAATCCAATTATTCTCGCTGTGGTATTCGGATTGATTATTTTAGCCAGCACCATTTTCTTGAGCACGAGTCATGTAGCGGTTGCGGGTCCAGCGTTTGTTTCCGCGTTGCTAATCATGACGTTGCTTGTGGGGCTCATTATTTTGACTATGACGCTCAGTCAGACAGCTGGCTTTGGACCAGAAGATTCAGAAAGTCTTGAAGGCTTCTCTGTTTACATCGGGGTTAGTTTTCCGCATATTTTGATTGCAACAACCTTATTAGGCACGCTGGGAGCCATCGCGGAGGCGGCCATTGCCGTAGCGGCGGGGATGGATGAAATCAAGGATCAAGCAAGTGATGCCGGCATCAAGCAGATGGGGCATGAGATTATTGGCACGGCGTTAAATACATTGTTCTTTGGATTTTTTGGCGGGTTTTCATCATTGTTCATTTGGTTTGCATCTTTGCGCTATCCGTTCAGCCAAATCATCAATAATAAAATCTTTGTTGGGGAGTTGTTGCAAGTCTTGATTTCGGTCATTGCCGTTGTTTTGACGGTACCGATGACAACTTGGGTTGTGACAACTCGTCATGCGCATCGCAGAAAGGAATAATATGCAGTATTTCATTGCAGACACTCATTTTTTTCACGCCGATCTATTAGGCCAAAACGATTTTGCACCGCGACTTTTCCCCTCTGTTGAGGCTATGGACACGGCAATGATCAATGCTTGGAATGCTCGCGTGGGGGATCGGGATATTGTCTATCATTTAGGCGATATCGCGATGAATCCTGAGCATTTTCCGCAACCACCAGAAGTGCTTGGTATATTAAAACAGCTGAACGGTCGAATTGTCTTCATTAAAGGGAACCATGATTATGAGTCACTGTTCAAGTTTCTTCATCGAAATGATCCTGGTGTGAATGGACAGCCAAAATTCACGTTTCATGATGTTGGCACCATTATTAAGGACGACCATACACAATTCATTATGACGCACTACCCGTTGATGATGGGGATTGTCAAACAAACACTGAATTTACATGGTCATATTCATCACAACAGCGTCAATCTCGCGGAGAATATTAATGTCGGGGTAGATGCACCGGAACGCGATTTGTTGATGCCACACCTGCCATTTGGGACACCGCTGTCCGCTGCTGAAGTGCATGAAATTTATCGGCTTAAGGCCCAGGCGTTAGCCCAAAATCGATGAACAACCGTTTGTTTGACCGCCCGCTTATCAGAGCATAGGATAAAAATAAGAAAGCGCGCCGGTGATTCACCAGTTAGAGTATTTATTTTTGCCGGCACAGGGAGGTTTCTCGTGGAAAAGTTAGTGATCCTGCATACCAATGATCTGCATTCTCATTTTGAAAATTGGCCGAAGATTCGGCGGTTTATGTTGGGAACACGCGCTGCAGAACAAGCAGAAGGCGCGAGTGTGTTGGCATTTGATGACGGGGATGCGATGGATCGCTCAGCGCCCTTAACGGAGGCTACGCAAGGTCAGATCAATGTGCAATTGCTGAATGAAATTGGTTACGATGCAGCAACCATCGGCAATAATGAAGGTGTCGGTAACCCGCATGATGTGCTGGAACATTTATACGATCATGCGAACTTTCCAGTGGCACTGGCTAATTTATTCGAGGTTGACGGCAGCCGACCGACATGGGCTAAACCGTTTGTGCGAACGCAAACGCGTGCTGGTACACGCATTGCGATTGTCGGATTCACGGCGCCATTTTTTCTGACATATCGACCAAATGGCTGGCAAGTTAAAACCGTGGCGGATGTATTTCCGGATATTTTGAAGCAATTATCTGGTACCTATGACGTGTTAATTGTGCTGTCACATTTAGGAATTGAGGCTGATCGGCACTTAGCAAAACAGTATCCAGAGATTGATGTCGTGATTGGTGGTCATACGCATCATTTATTGGCAGACGGCGAGTTACATGGCACCACCTTATTAACAGCTGCAGAAAAGTATGGCCATTATGTCGGCAAAGTGACGCTGACGCTGGATGATCAGCATCAAATTATCACCCGTCAGGCCGAGACATTTAAAACTGAGCTCATGCAAGCGGCAGCTGCTGACCCGCGTGAGATACAGGGCTATGAGAGCAAAGGAATTGCTTTGCTCAAGCAGCATCAGGTGGCGCGGTTGCCCAAACAGCTATCGATCAAATATGATGGGCCTTCACCATTACTGGATTTAGGTTTAGAAGCATTGGCTGATGGCGCTCAGGTGGACGCGGCGATTTTAAATGCCGGACTTTTCCTTATGCCGCTGGGTCCGGGTGTTGTCACCCAAGCGGATTTATTAACCTGTTTGCCGCATCCCATGCATCTGTTAAAAGTAACGCTGAGTGGTAAGGAACTGTGGCGCTTAATCATGGAAATGGAAAAGAATCGGATGTTCCTGCGACATTTTCATATGATCGGCATGAGTTTTCGTGGAAAGATTTTTGGTGACATTGGTTACCGGGGTATTAGCGTTAATCGTGAAAAACGGGTTGTTCTATGGCACGGGAAACCGTTGGTGCCAGAACAACAATATACGTTTGTGACGGTGGACAATTTTCTGTTCATTCCATTCTTTCCAACCATTGAGATTATGGGCAGCAATGAATTGCTTTTTCCTAAGCTATTACGGAATGTGGTGGGCGAGTACTTAGCTCAAAAATATCCATTATGATTTCGTGATATACTTTGCGAAGCATCAGCACACATAAGGAGGTGAGCACATGGGCGAACATGAACCGCTTATACAACAAATTGATGCCGCATTGACCCCAGAAGCTGATAAAGATTCGCGGGTGGTCATTGTTAACGGTGATTTACTAACGATTGATGGTCGCCGCTATCGCCTTGTTAAGGATCACCGAAATGCTTTTGATGTTGCGCGTTTGAACGAACGCTACAACGAAATTCTTGATAAGTATGATTATATCGTTGGTGATTGGGGCTATGATCAGCTGCGTTTACGCGGATTCTATAAAGATGATCGACGCGGTGTCAGCAAAGACCAGCTCATCGGCACACTTGAAGATTATTTGTATGAATATTGTAATTTTGGCTGTGCTTACTTTGTTTTGGCGTGTTTAGACAAGTCAGTGACAAAAGGGCAGCCGCATCGTCGTCAGGGACATCGTGAGGCGGGGCAGAGATCAGAGACGATCAAACCAGTGCATCGCCAGACACCCCCAACAAATCGGCGCAACAGCCAAAACAATAAGCATAAGCCACGGTCAGCAAAAGCGGAAAAACCGTATACGGAAAAAACAACCCGACCAACCAAAATTCGCGGCGATCAGGCTAAAACTATCAATCAGACACAACCACGCAAGCGACATTTTACGATTCGGCGGCGTGAGACTAATAAGAAGTAGGGACGAACTTGAAGTATAAAGGCTATATGATCGATCTTGATGGCACTATCTATCGCGGTAAGGAGCGGATTCCCGCTGCAAAGGATTTCGTTGAACGACTACAGGCGGCACAAATCCCGTTTTTATTTTTAACTAACAACACGACCAAAAGTCCAGAAGATGTGGTCAAAAACTTAGCAGAGAATCATGATATTCATGTCCAACCGGCGCAGGTATACACCCCGGCACTAGCAACTGCAGCGTATCTGACCGACCTTAATCATGGCGATGTGACGGGTAAGTCCATTTATATCATTGGCGAGTTAGGCCTCAAGCAGGCGTTGCTGGATACTGGATTACGATTAAATGAAGTTGATCCGGATTATGTGGTCGTCGGCCTTGACTATGATGTGACTTATCATAAGTTTGAACTGGCAACACTGGCGATTAAACGCGGGGCAAAGTTTATTGGGACGAATGCTGACACCAATCTTCCGAATGAGCGCGGTTTGGTTCCAGGCGCGGGCTCATTGATCGCGCTAGTGGAGCGCAGCACACAGCAGCGGGCTTTTTACATTGGCAAACCCGAACCAACGATTATGGAGAAAGCCTTGAAAAAAATGGGCTTACCTAAAGAAGCGGTTGCCATGGTTGGCGATAATTACAACACGGACATTAAGGCAGGGCTGAATGCTGGTATTGATACGATTTTAGTGTATACCGGCGTTTCTACCCGTGATTATGTTTCCAAGCAAGTCCATCAGCCCACACATCAGATTGATGCCTTGACGGATTGGGAGGTCTAACCTCCATGAAGCGTATTGCCCAATGGGTAGCATTGTGGCTAGCCATCATTAGTGTCCTTGTGTTCATGACGATTTTAAGTACGCTGATCACTTTTCCAGTTTATGCACACATGGATGACCTACCGCAGATTGCCGTGATGTCCCTTGGCCGGCTTTATCAGAATTATTTGCAGCTGATGGCTTACTTAAATTTACCGTGGGTTGGTACTCTGCATATGAATGATTTCCCCACAAGCGTACATGGCGCCATTCATTTTGCGGATGTTCGCCACCTCTTTCTCTTCGATATAGGGGTTGCTGTGGTCACGGTCCCATTTGCGGTACGCTGGTTGCATCAACTTCGCATTACCAGAAAAAGATATTTGTTGGTTCGTCCGTTTATGATCGGGGCCGTGGTACCTGTTGTGTTGACGGCTATACTAGCGGTGAACTTCGACCAATTTTTCATCACGTTTCATGAAGTCCTTTTTCGCAATAGCGACTGGCTGTTTGACCCAGCAACTGATCCGATCATCAACGTTTTGCCTGAAGGATTCTTCATGTTGTGTTTTCTGACAGCATTTGCTTTGTTTGAAGCTGTCATGATCTGGGGCATTTGGCGCGGGCGTCAAGATGCGAAGGTGGCATGATTGGCAGCGCAAGCAAAAACGCATCGCTTGTCACGTGGAATTTACCACATGACAGGCGATGCGTTTTTTTGATGCAAATCATTTTGCTCAGCGTTCAGTAGCTTTAGCTGTCCGGGTTTTAATGGCAGCAATGACCATCGGCAGAAGGGAAATGATCACGATACCGATGGCAACCAACGAAAAGTGTTCTTTCACGAAGGTGACATTGCCGAAGTAGAAACCGCCGAAAACGCACATGGTGACCCAGAGGAAACCGCCTAACAGGTTGTAATGGATAAACTTGCCGTAATGCATTCGGGAGCCGCCGGAAACAAACGGCGCAAATGTCCGAATCAGCGGCATAAAGCGGGCGATGGCAATCGTCTTACCGCCGTGCTTGTCGAAGAAAGCCTCCGCCTGCTTCAGTTTGTCGCGATTGATCAGCCGTCCAAACCAGCCATTGCCAGTGGATGCTGCCGAACCAACGCGTTTGCCAATTTCATAATTGACGGTGTCGCCAATAACCGCAGCAGCCAGAAAGACGGCGAAGAGAATCCACACATTCAGGTTATACGCGGCATTTGCAGCCAACGCGCTTGCAGCAAATAGCAATGAATCACCAGGCAGGAAGGGGAAAATAACGACACCTGTTTCGATGAAGACCATCGCAAAAAGGATGGCGTAGGTCCAAGGGCCGAAGCTATTAACGATGGTAATCAGATGCTCATCAATATGCATGATGAAGTCGAACAGTTGGGTCATCTTGTGAACTCCTTTAATGAATTACAGCTTATTATACGGATTGATGTGAAAATTTCATGAATCCTGACAGAATTTTACCAAAACATCAATAAATGTCGTCTTCAATTTCTGGATGTGAATGAGCAAGTCGACTTGCTGCAGCAGCAGCAGTGGCTCCCACGATATCATCTAAAAAGGTGTGGATAATGCCAGGCTCATGGGCGTTCAGCTTAGCTAAGATCCCTGGCTTGATGCGATCAATATAACCGTAATTGGTAAAACCAATCGAACCATATACATTGACAATCGAGAAGGCAAGCACCTCGTCAACACCATATAAACCTTCATCTTCAGCGATGATTTTTTGCAACGGTTCTTCCAAACTGTTAGCTTCTGCTGCCTTGTCCAAAGCAATACCAGTCATCACAGCATTTTGAACTTCACGTTTGCGTAGAACAATGCGCACATTTTGTGTGGCTTCTTCAAGTGTCAGCTTGGGGATGAAGCGTTCTTGCAGGAACATTACAAGTTCGCCAATATCGGATATCCGAACCCCGCGTTCATGTAACAGTTGAATCGTGCGGTCATACAATTTTTCTTCATTCGTCATGTTTTTGCTCCTTGATGGGTAAATTGCGCAGATGAGCGTTAATGATACAGCTGAGTACTGTGCAAGGCCTGACGTCGATCTGGATACAAGCGGCTTAAGGCCTCATTGATAGCGGTTGGCGCTTCTCCAAAACCGCTGGCAATCAGCGGCAACTTGCCAGCATAGCTGACAGCATCGCCAATTGCAAAAATGCCGGGACGACTCGTCTGCATTTGTGTGTCCACCAGTATACCATTACGATCCGTGTCAAGTTGCCAAGCCTGTAGGTGGTGTTTATCGGTGACAAATCCATAGTTGATCAACAGCTTGTCGACGGTGAGCGTTGGCTGTGCCTCGCCGCGAACTTCCTTCAATTGAATCGCTAACTGATCATCTTGAGGGGTGACTGATTCGATCAGGTAAGGCGTCTGGATTGTCACACTGCTTTTTTCAAGTGCAGCAACACTGGCTTCCAAGCCGCGAAATTTGGCACGACGGTGAATCAGACTGACATGTTTGGCAACCGGTTCAAGTGCCAGTGCCCAATCAATTGCAGAATCACCACCACCAGCCACGGCCACTTCCTGATCTCGAAAAGTTTCCAAATCCTGCACGAAGTAGAACAGTTTTTTGCCTTCCAATGCCGGATCATAGTCAACAGCTAACTTGCGCGGCGTAAAAGCACCACCACCGGTTGCCACGATCACAGTTTTACTGCGGAAATCGCCTTGACTTGTATGCAATGTGAAAAAGCCATCTGGATCTTGATCGATCGTCTGTACTTCCGTAGCGGTCTTGACTTCAGGATGAAAATGCACGAGCTGAGTTTTGAGCTGCGTGACAAGGTCTTTGCCACTAACATGCGGGAATCCGCCAATATCATAGAGAATTTTGGCAGGGTATAAGTTGCCTGTTTGGCCGCCAAGCTCGTCAAGACTCTCCAATAACAAAACGTCTGCCTGGCGCAAACCCGCATAAAAAGCGGCGAACATCCCAACCGGGCCGCCGCCGATTACCGTGATTTCATATACATGCTGCACTGACATTTGCAATGCTCCGTTTCTATATAGTATGACGTCCATACACTACCATATTTTCACGATAAGTACCAAAATAGGCCGAACACCGGTCTGTCAAGTGTGATGAGCCCGTAAGCAGCCTTTTTAATAGACGATCGTTGCATCAGCAAACCTGTGTAGTTTGCGCTCAGGGGCTGGGCTGGTATACTACGCCTAGTACAAGAACGTTAACTTGTAAAGGAGATTGATCATGGATTACCCACAATTAGAACTCAAAGACTTTAAGGGACCAAAAGCGATTTTTGAAACAAGCGAAGGTCGCTTTGAAATCGCACTTTTCCCTGAACAGGCGCCAAAGACAGTTGAAAACTTTGTAGGCCTTGCCAAAAAACATTATTACGACGGTTTGATCTTTCACCGGATTATTGATGATTTCATGATTCAAGGCGGCGACCCCACCGGTACCGGCATGGGCGGTGAAAGTCTCTGGGGGAAGCCCTTTAATGATGAGTTTTCAAATCAGCTATTCAATTTGAAAGGTGCACTTTCAATGGCCAATGCTGGTCCAAATACGAATGGCAGCCAATTCTTCATTGTGACTAATGCGCATTTAGACCCGAGCATGCAGGCGCAACTAAGTGAGGCTGGATTCCCAGAACCCATCATTGAAGCGTATAAACAAGGCGGTACACCGTGGCTCGATCATCGCCACACAGTCTTTGGCCAAGTCCTAAGTGGCCTGTCCGTGGTTGAGAAGATTAGTAAAGTCAAAACAGGTGCTAATGATAAGCCGGTTGAACCGGTCACGATTGATCAGGTTACGATTGAAGACTAATATTGGTCGGCAATGATTTTTAGGGTATACTCAAAGAGAAATCCAATGAAATGAAGTGTCAGAATGGAATATCGCATAGGAGATATCTTGACTGGCAAAGTGACAGGCGTTCAACCTTATGGCGCGTTTGTCATGCTTGATGAGCACACGCAAGGTTTAGTGCACATCTCAGAATGCCAGCATGGTTATGTCAAGGACACCAGCGATATTTTTACCGTCGGCCAGCGAGTTGAAGTTGTGATTTTGGACATCGACGAATATACCCAAAAAATCAGTTTATCCTTACGTGCCTTACAAGCGTCGCCTAGAATGAGTAAAAAGCGTCGCCGCAAGCATTATTGGACCAGTCGTAAATTTCACACAGGCTTTGCACCGATTGCCGCTCGGTTAGACGGGTGGGTCGCTGAAGCACTTGATCATTTAGACGAAGAACCGGCTCACAAATGAGTCGGTTCTTTTTTTCTGAACTTTTGTCACGATGAATAGAATAATGTTCGCAGAAATGCTGAATTTTTATGCAATTTTGGAGAAAACGTTCGCGATCTTTCGGTATTTTAAAATGTTTCAATTTGCATGAATTTTTTATTGACTACATCGTTAAAGTGCTGGTATGATACTTGTTGTTGTCAAAACAAAAGGCGCTGATCTTTAGCGGATATACTTAATTAGATCAAGTTGATGGCTTGCACAATGTGCGACGTCGAGAACAGATGAATAAATATTCAATGTTTAAAAAAACGTTGACATGTAACGCTGGTCA